>RFGB01000249.1 GCA_003697125.1 Alphaproteobacteria bacterium | reverse complement strand
GCGCCGCGCCCGCCCCCGCGCCGGACCTGCCCGGCCCGCGCTATGTCCAGATCGGCATGTTCGCCGTGTCCGGAAATGCCGAGAGGCTGCGCCGGCAGCTGGAGGCGGACGGGCTGGCCGTCGTCTTGCGCGAACGCAGCCTGGGCGGGCGCACCGTCACCCGGGTGCTGATCGGCCCGGCCGCGACCGCCGCCGAACTGCAACGGCTTCTCGATGCCGCCCGCCAGCGCGGATTCGCCGACGCGCTGGTGGTGCGCGGCTGACCGCGCCCGCAAGGAAGACCATGATGCCACCGGCCCGACTGATCCTGATCCTCGCCCTGCTCGCCGCGCTGCTGCCGCCGCGCGCGGCAGGCGCGCTCGATACCGCCGCACGCGCCGCCTATCTGATGGATTTCGAGACCGGCGCGGTGATGCTGGAACGCAATGCCGAACAGCCGCTGCCGCCCGCCTCGATGTCGAAGCTGATGACGCTCTACATGCTGTTCGAGGCGCTGAAGGACGGGCGGGTGCAGCTCGACACCACCTTCCCGGTCTCGACCCGCGCCAAGGAGATGGGCGGCTCGACGATGTTCCTCAACGAGCTCGACCGCCCGACGGTCGAGGAGCTGATCCTCGGCATCATCGTCAATTCGGGCAACGACGCCTGCGTGGTGGTCGCCGAGGCCCTTGCCGGCAGCGAGGAGGCCTTCGCCCGCCGCATGACCGAACGGGCGCGGGAACTGGGGCTGCGCCAGACCAACCTGGTCAACGCCTCGGGCTGGCCGCATCCCGATCACCGCATGTCGGTGCGCGACCTGGCCCTGCTGACCGCGCACATCATCCGGGACTTTCCGGAATACTACCATTATTTCGCGGTTCGCGAGAACGACTACAAGAACCGCTCCCCCGCCAACCGGTTCAACCGGAACCCGCTCCTGCGGCTGGACATCGGCGCGGACGGGCTGAAGACCGGCCACACGCAGGAGGCGGGCTACGGCCTCGTCGCCTCGGCGGTGCAGGGCGGGCGCCGGGTGATCCTGGTGGTGGCCGGGCTGGACAGCGAGCGCCAGCGCACCGAGGAGGCGGAGCGGCTGATCACCTGGGCCTTCCGCGATTTCCGCAACCGCCAGCTGTTCGGGGCCGGCGCCACCGTGGCCGAGGCCGAGGTCTGGCTGGGCGCGAGCGCCCGCGTCCCGATGGTGACCGCAGCGCCGGTGGTGGCGACCCTGCCCTTCGACGACGGCGCCGCCGTCAAGCTGCGCGCGGTCTATGACGGGCCGATCGAGGCGCCCGTCGCCGAGGGGCAGGAGATCGGCCGGCTGGTCATCGAGGCGGAGGGCCTCGCCCCGGTGACCGTGCCGCTCCTGGCCGGGCAGGCGGTCGCGCGCGGCGGATACCTGACCCGGGTCGAGGCCGCCGCACAGGGCCTGCTCGGCCGCCTGCTCGCGCTGTTCTGAGGGTGGTTCGCGGCGTGGGACGCGGGCTGTTCGTGACGCTGGAGGGCATCGACGGCGCCGGCAAGTCCACCCAGGCGCGCCGGCTGGCCGGCTGGCTGCGCGGGCTGGGCCATCGCGTCGAGGAGACGCGCGAGCCCGGCGGCAGCCCCGGCGCTGAGGAGATCCGCCGCCTGCTGGTCGAAGGCCCCCCGGGACGCTGGTCGGCGATGACCGAGATCCTGCTGTTCACCGCCGCCCGGCGCGACCATGTGGAACGGCGCATCCGACCCGCCCTGGAACAGGGGGCGATCGTGATCTGCGACCGCTTCGCCGATTCGACCCGCGTCTATCAGTCCGCCCGCGGCGCGCCGATGGCGGTGGTCGATGCGCTGCACGCGCTGGCCATCGGGCTGGAGCCGGACCTGACCCTGATCCTGGACGCCGACCCGGCCGAGGCGCTGGCGCGCGGGCTGGCCCGCGGCGGCGGCGAGGACCGGTTCGAGGGGCTGGGGCCAGGGTTCCAGGAAAGGCTGCGGGCGGGCTTCCTGGCGCTGGCCCGGGAAAGGCGGCGCTGCGTCGTCATTCCCGCCGGCGATGCCGACGGCGTGGCCGCGCGGATCCGCGCCGAGGTGGCGCGGCTGCTGCCATGAAGGCCGCCCCCCCGCCCGAGGAGGAGCCCGACCGGGTTCCCGGCGCCCCGCACCCGCGCGAGACCGCCGAGCTTTACGGCCAGGCCGCGGCGGCCGATGCCTTCCTTGCCGCGCGCGCGGGCGGCAGGATGCACCATGCCTGGCTCCTCTCGGGCCCGCGCGGGGTCGGCAAGGCCACGCTGGCATGGCGGATCGCCCGGGCGGTGCTGGCGGGCAGCCCCACGCTGCACATGCCGCCCGACCACCCGGTGTTCCGGCGCGTGGCCGCCCTGTCCGAACCGCGGCTGGCGCTCGTCAGGCGGGGGGTGAACCCGGCCACCGGCCGCCTGCGCGGCGAGATCACCGTCGATGAGGTTCGCCGGCTGCGCGATTTCCTGCAGATGTCCGCGGCCGAGGGCGGCTGGCGGGTGGTGATCGTCGATGCCGCCGAGGAGATGAATCCCAGCGCGGCGAATGCGCTGCTGAAGCTTCTGGAGGAGCCGCCCGCGCGCGTGCTGTTCCTGCTGGTCAGCCACCGGCCCGGGCAGCTTCTGGCCACCATCCGCTCGCGCTGCCGCATGCTGCGGCTCGGGCCGCTGGGGCCGGAGGACCTCGCCCGCGCCCTCGCCGCAGCGGGCGGCGGGCCGGCCGGGCCGGGGCTCGCCGCGCTGGCCGGGGGCTCGGTGGGCGAGGCGCTGCAGCTGGCCCGTGACGAGGGCCCCGCGCTCTATGGCGAGATTCTCGCCCTGATCGACCGCCTGCCGCGAATCCCGCGCCCCGCCCTCGTCGCCTTCGCCGACAGCCTGGCCGGGCGCGAGGCCGACGCCCGCGCCGCGCTCGCCCGGCGGCTGGTGCCGCTGGCGCTGGCGCGGATCGCCCGGGCGGGCGTGGCCGGCGCCGAGCCCGACGCACCGCCCGGCGAGGCGGCGCTGGCCGCGCGCCTGTGCCCCGATGGCGCCGCCGCACGCATCTGGGCCGAGGCGGCGCTCAGCCTGTCCGGGCGGCTCGACCGCGCCCATGCCGTCAACCTTGACCCGGCCCAGGCGATGCTCGATTGCTTCCTCGACATCGAGGAGACGGCCCGCTATCTCCTGCCCGACGCCTGAACGCCCGGGATCCATAGCATGACCGAGACCGCGCCGCCGGCCCTGGTTGACAGCCATTGCCACCTGGATTTCCCCCAGCTGGCCGAGGATCTGCCCGGCGTGGTCGCGCGCGCCCATGCGGCGGGGGTGACGCGGATGGTCACCATCTGCACCCGCCTGTCCCAGGCCGATCGCGTGCGCGCGATCGCCGAGGCGCATGACGGCGTGTTCTGGGCCGCGGGCGTGCATCCGATGCATGCCGCCGAGGAGCCGCTGGCGACCGTCGAGGCGCTGGCCGCCCTGGCCGGCCACCCGCGCCTGGTCGGCATCGGCGAGACGGGGCTGGACTATCACTACACCGCCGACAGCGCCGCCCGGCAGCAGGAGAGCCTGCGCATCCACATCGAGGCGGCGCGCCGAACCGGTCTGCCGCTAATCATCCATGCCCGCAACGCCGACCGGGACATCGCCCGGATCCTGGAGGCGGAGCACCGCGCCGGCCCGTTCCGCGCGGTGATGCACTGCTTCTCCTCGGGCGAGGCGCTGGCGCGCGCCGCGCTCGATCTCGGATTCTATCTCTCGATGTCGGGCATCCTGGCATTTCCGAAATCCCACGCGCTGCGCGCGATCTTCGCATCCTGCCCCACCGACCGCATCCTGGTCGAGACCGATGCCCCCTATCTCGCGCCGCCGCCCCATCGCGGCCGGCGCAACGAACCGGCCTTCGTCGTCCACACCGCCCGCGCGGGTGCGGCGCTGTTCGGAATGGCGCCCGATGCCTTCGCCCGTCTGACCAGCGCCAATTTCGACCGCCTGTTCCACCGGGCCGCGGCATGAGCGCGACGCTGCGCTTCACCATCCTGGGCTGCGGTTCCTCGGGGGGGGTGCCACGCATCGGCGGCCACTGGGGCGCCTGCGACCCGGCCAATCCGAAGAACCGCCGCAGCCGATGCTCGATGCTGGTGGAACGGACCACCGGGCAGGGAACCACGCGGGTGCTGATCGACAGTTCCCCCGACATGCGCGCCCAGCTTCTGGCCGCCGGGGTGGGCGAGCTGGACGCGGTGCTGTATACCCATGAACATGCCGATCACGTACACGGGCTGGACGATCTGCGCATGGTGGTGCTGAACATGCGCCGCCGCCTGCCGGTCTGGGCCGACAGCCGCACCGCCGAGGCGCTGGTCTCGCGCTTCGGCTATGCCTTCATCCAGCCCGAGGGCAGCCTCTATCCGCCGATCCTCGACCTACACGAGATCACCGCCGATCCGGTCACCGTGACCGGCGCGGGCGGGGCGATCACCGCGCGGCCCTTCCGGGTCGGCCATGGCAGCATCGATTCGCTGGGCTTCCGCATCGGGCCGCTGGCCTATCTGCCCGACGCCAAGGAGATCTATCCCCCCGCCTGGGCGGTGCTGGAGGGGCTCGATACCTTCGTCGTGGACGCGCTGCGCTACAAGCCGCATCTGACCCATACCCATCTGGCGCAGACCCTGGAATGGATCGCGCGGCTGGCGCCGCGCCGCGCGGTGCTGACCAATCTGCACATCGACATGGACCATGCCACGCTGGATGCCGAGACGCCGGACCATGTCACCCCGGCCCATGACGGCATGGTCATCGCCTATCGGGAACTGCCCGGCGGGCAGGGTTTCGAGGCGATCGAGGCGGAGGAGCGCTGCGATGGCTGAGGAGGACCGCCGGGGCACCGGCGCGCCCGGCGGGCGCGGCCGGCTGGGCGCGGCCCGCGCCGCGCTGGCCGCGGGCGATGCGGTCGGGGCGCTGCGCGCGCTGGAGGCGGCGGGCGGGGCGCTGGACCGGCCCGCGGGGCGCCGGCTGCTGTTGCGCGCGGCGCTGGCCGCGGGCGCGCCGGATGCGGCGCTGGCGCGGCTGGCCGGGCTGGATGC
>RFGB01000248.1 GCA_003697125.1 Alphaproteobacteria bacterium | reverse complement strand
CCGCCGGCCCCGGCAGCCCGCCCGATTCGATGAAGTCGGCCAGCGCCGCCCGTTCATGAAGCCCGGCGAAGGCCGGGGCGATGCGTCGCGCCACCGGGGCGCCGCCGGCGCCGGCATGGGCCTCGACCGCCCGGCGCGGGCGCAGCTCGGCACCCCGGCCGGGAATCGCCACGGCGAAGCGGCCGCCGCGCGCCGCCTCGGCGATCGCGGCGCCGGCAAGCTCCTCGTCGATCAGAAGCCCCACCAGATCGCCCGGCACCGTCCCCAGATCGAGATGGGTGATCCAGGGCGCCGCGTTGTCCGCCAGCACCGCGCGAAGCCCGGCCAGCGCGTCCGGCGCCGGGGCCGGATGCAGCAGCACGCGCCGCGGCAGATCGATGCCGGCGCGCGCGCCGCGCGGGGTGGTGACGACCACGCGCGCATGACGGGTCAGCGTGCCGAGATCGGGCAGTGCCTGGGCGCCGCGCCCCTCGGGCAGATGCAGATGCACCGTCCAGTCGCCGGGCTCGGGGGGGCTGCCCGGCAGCGGGGGGCACAGGCGCACCAGCGGATCGGGGTCGGGCGCCAGCTCGACCGGCCCGCCCTCCGCGGCGATGGCCAGGGGGGGCAGCGGCCCGCCGGATTCGCCGAGCGCCGCAATGGTCAGGGCCAGGGGCTCGGGCTCGGGCGTGGCGACCAGGCGCGCCCAGGCCGGGATCGCCGCGGCCGCGGCCAGAAGCTCGGGCAGCGGGCGACCGGCCAGCCGGGCGGCCAGCGCGCGGGTCGCGGCCATGCGTTCGGCCGCCTCCTCGCCCAGCGCCACCAGCCGGGCGACATAGGTCTCCATCGACATCTCGCGCGAGAGCGCCTCGCGCGCGGCATCGAATGCGGCGGCCAGCCCCGGATCGGCGGCCAGCGCGTCGATCGCCTGGGCGGCGGCGGCGACATCGCAATAGGGCACCGCCCTGACCGCGAAGCCGAATTCCGGCTCCAGCTCGGCGATCCCGGTCGCCCCGGCGAAGCAGACCACGGGGATGTCGCGCATCAGCGCATCGAGGGCGACATTGGGATAGGGGTCCAGCCGCGAGGACAGGAAGAACACGTCGGTCAGCGACCAGAACGCCTCAAGATCCGGCTGCTCGTCGAAAAAGAACATCCGCCCCGTCAGCCCCGCCCGGGCGACGTGATCGGCCAGAAAGGCCGACAGCAGCATGTCCTCCTCGGGGCGGTAGTTGCCGCCCACCCAGATGAAGCGCCAGTCATGGGCCGATTCGCGCGCCAGCCGCGCGGCGGCCTGCACGAACAGGTCGACGCCCTTGCGCGGCTGCACCCAGCCGCAGCCGAACAGGATGCGCACCGCCGCGCGGTCGGTGACGCCGATGCGGGCAAGGATCGATTCGGGGGTCAGCACCGCATCGGCGGAATGGTCGATGCCGTTCCAGCCCTGATGGGCGATGCGGATATTGGCGGGGGGGCTGGCCGCGCCCAGAAGCCCGGTCTCCTCGGCCACCGCATCGGCGACCACCCGCGCGGGAAAGACCGCCAGCTGCGCATTCAGCACCAGCCGCGACAGGCTGCCGCGCGGGTAGACATAGGTCGCGAAATCATGGACCAGCAGCACCGCGGGAATGCCTTCGAGGGCGAGCGGCTCGAGCGCCACCCCCGAGAGCGCCGAGTTGACCAGCGCGAAGGCGATATCGTGCCGTTGTGCCAGCCTGCGGACCAGTTCCCGCGCGTCCCGGGCGGGCGGGATGCCCAGCACCACCTCGCTGGCCACGGCGCGGAAATCCTCGCCCAGCGGGCCGTCCCGGCCCAGCCAGACGATCACGTCATGGCTCTGCGACAGGATCCGTGCCAGGTTGAGCGCGACGATCGGCGCGCCGGTGCGGCTGGCCTCGTGGCTGACCACGATGACCGAACGCGCCCCCTCGCGCCGCGCCGCCCGGCCGGGGGTGATGGCGCGGGCGGGCGGCGGCACCCGCGCGCCGGGCACCGCCACGCGCCCCTCGGCCCGGCCATGGCGTTCGAAATGCAGCAGCGGGTTGATCCGCGCCCCGCGCAGGTCGGGATTGCGCAGCAGATAATGCCCGGTGTGGAAATCGGGCGAGGTCGGCAGCCCCAGCGCCACGCCGCGCAGCACATAGTGCAGCGCCGCGTCGATCACGGCGGGATCGATCCCGGCGACATGGGCATAGAAGGCCGGATCGAACAGGGGCGAACCGGCCACCGCCTCGTAGACCGGGCAGAGCTCGGCGATGCCCGAGAAGATCCATGGCCGGGCCATGTTGCGCACGTAATAGGCAAAGGGGGCGCAGGCGGCGTCGCGCGGGCGCATGTGCACCCGGTCCACGAAGCCGCCGTCGAAACCGGTGACCGGAACCGCGCCATGTTCCTGCCCGTGCAGGAGGTAATCCTCGACCGGGTTGTCGAAGCGCGGCGCCACCGGCAGCGAACGGGCATAGACCCGCCGGTCGAAGCCCGAGCGGCGGACCAGCAGCGACATGTCCCGCGCGACGGCCAGGCGGCTGGCATAGCGGTTCCGCCGGCGCCCCTCGGTGATGTAGTGGATCAGCGGGTCGATGCCGTCGTCCCCGCCAAGATAGGTGTCGCGATAGAAGGCGGGATCGAAATCGGGATGGGGCGAGGGCCGCTCGGCCACCGGCCGCGACAGGTAGTCGGCGATCAGCGCCGCGCGCCCCCCCGACAGGCCGGTGCACGCGGCGTAGAAGCCGGCATGGAAGAAGCGGCTGTCGAACAGCAGCGCGGCCGGGTCGCCGCCCTCGGGCGCGGGGTCGGGCGCGGGGGCCGCCTCGGCGGCCAGCATCGCATCCAGCCGCAGCGACAGGCGGCTGCGCAGGCTGCGCGACAGCGCGGTGACCCGGCCCTCGGCACGGCCATGGGCCAGGTAGTGCGCGAAGGGGTTGATGCCCGCCTCGCGGATGTCGGGATAGGTCTCCAGATAGAATTCGGTCGAGAAATAGGGCGAGGGATCCTTGCCCTCGCGCCAGCCGATGCGGTTGAAATGCTCCTCGGGGTCCATCCCGGTCGCGGCGACCTCGGGATATTCCGCAAGATAGAAGTCCCGGTCGAAACCCTCCGGCCCCCGCTGCTCGTTCGATGCCATCCGCACACCCCCCGGATCGCGACGGCCGCGCCGCACCGCCCCTGCGGACCCTAATGCCCCGCCGCCGCGGCCCGACGCAACGCCGATTCCGCCCGCCCGGACGCAATGTCGCCATTTCTCTTTTCCCTTTTCGCCACTATTGTGGTAACCGGGAGGAAGGATGGCGGCCGTCCCTCGGTCGGTCTGCTTGCCGCGAGGGCAGCGGAGTTTCGCGGAAGATGTCGGAGAAGCGGGGTCCGAGGGCCTGTATCCTTGGGGCAGCCGGATTCATCGGCCGCCATGTCGTCGCCGAATGCCTGGCCCGCGACTGGCTGGTCACGGCCGTGGACATCGTCGAAGGGCTGTCGGCGGGGTTGCAGAGCAACAACCGCCTGACCTTCCGGCAGGGCCGGCTGACCGATGAGGATTTCGTGCGCGATGCGGTCGCCGGTGCGGATGCGGTGGTCTGCCTTGCCCCCAGCAGCCTGCCGGCGCGGTCCAACGACGATCTGGCCGGCGAGATCGACAGCCATGTGCGGGTGACGGTGCGCATCGCCGAGCTGGCGCATGCCGCGGGGGTGCGCAACTTCGTCTTCGCCTCCTCGGGGGGCACGGTATACGGGATCGATTCACCGCATCCGATTTCCGAGGACGCCCCCACCCGGCCGCGCAACGCCTATGGCGTCTCGAAGCTGGCCATCGAGCATTACCTGCGCATCCTGCGCGACCTGCGGGGCATGCGCACCATCTCGCTCAGGATCTCCAACCCCTATGGCGCCGGCCAGAATGCCGGTTCCGGGCAGGGCTTCATCGCCATGGCGATGCGCCGGGCCTTCGCGGGGGAGCCGCTGGTCATCTGGGGCGATGGCAGCACGGTGCGCGACTTCCTCTATGTGCGCGACCTGGCCCGGGCGGTCGTGGCGGCCTGCGACTATCTGGGCGATGCCAGCGTGATCAACATCGGCTCGGGCCTGGGCTACAGCCTGCGCGAGGTGGCCGAGAAGGTGGAGCGCGTCTCGGGGCGCAAGCTGACGCTGCGCTATGAACCCAAGCGGGCGATCGACGTGGCGAAGAACGTGCTCGACATCTCGCTGGCCTTCCAGGAGCTGGGCTGGCGGCCGACCACCCCGCTCGATGACGGCCTGCGCAGGACCGCCGAGTGGTGGGCGGCGCGCCAGATCGCCGCGGTGCCGGGGCAGGCCTAGCCCCCCGCGGGCGGCGCGCCGCCGCGGATCCGCCCTAGCCCCCCGCGTCGGCGGGCAGCGCCCAGGCCTCCTCGGCGATCGCGGCATAGACCTCGGCAACCGCGTCATAGATCGCGAGATCGAGCGCATTGCGCTGCCGGATCCTGGCCTGCAGCGCGGGGGTGATCTCGACCGCATTGTCGGCCCGCGCAGGGGTGACGCGGGTGCGCGCCAGCGGCTGCGACCCGCCCCACAGCATCATCGACATCAGCTTGAAGCTAAGCGGATAGCGTTCCTGCAGCCCGATGAAGGCATAGCGGTTGAACAGCCGCGCCACCGCCTCGCGCGGGGTGATCTCGCCCCGGCCGAACAGATACAGGCTCATCTTGTTCGCCTCGCGCGGGTCGTCCACGAAATCCTCGATGGTGGGATAGCGGGCGATGAAGGCCTTCCAGGGCGGATGCTGGTCGGTTCGGCAATAGCGGTATTCCGACACGATCCGCGCCACCGGATGGCGCAGGAAGGTCAGGAAGCCGACATCGGGCCTTGCCCGGGCGATCCTGGCGACGTGATGGGCCAGGAGATGGCCCGATGCCGAACGCCAGCTGGCGGGATCCTCGGCCAGGAAGCGTTCCACCGCCCGGTCCATCAGGTCGACGGTTGACTCGGTGTCCTCGGCATAATCCACCGCCAGGTTGCGATAGGGCGGCAGGTGCAGCGCCAGCTCGTCGGCCAGTGAGGAGCCGGCGGTCTTGGGGATGTGATGCAGGACCCAGGCCCGGTAGCGGCCCCGCTGCGCGCGGATGAACGCGCCGACCTGTCCCGGCACCAGACCGCCAAAGCTCATCGTCACCTCCCGCGCCGACACCGGCCGCCCGACAGATGTCACGACCCCGCGCGCCGTGACAAGCGGGATCCGACGCGCTTGACAAGCCGGCCCGGCGGGATAAGACCCGGGGCGGGACCGGAGCGAGAGGAGGCCCCGCGATGAAGCTGCCCGAGCTGTCCGCGGCGATCGGCGAGAAGTCGGGGGTGCCGGCCCGCACCGCGCAGCGCGTGCTGCGCCAGCTGTTCGACCATGTGCTGTCCGAGCTCGAGGGCAAGGACGAGCTGGTCCTGCCCGGGCTGGGCCGGATGGTCAAGCGGACCAGCCCCGACGGGCGGACCCGGATCCTGTTCATCCCGCGCCGTCCGGACCGCGACCGGAAGGCCGGGGCCGACGAATCCGCGCCCGAGGCGTGACCGCCGCCCCGGCGGAACAGCTGAAGGGGGCGCGATGAACTTCGCCGATCTCAGACCCGGGCGGGTGCGCGACTACATCGACGCCGTCAAGGGTGGCGAATTCTGGCTGTTCCAGCACATCCCCAAGACGGCCGGTTCCTCGCTGGCCGCCGAGCTGGCCGCCAACCGCCCCCCCTATCGCAACATCCACATCAGCTTCGGCCAGCCCGGCGCCGCGCCCGAACAGCAGCGCGATGCCGCGGTGCAGGCCTTCCTCGAGGAGGCGCGCGGCCGGCAGTTCCGCTCCGCCTCGGGCCATCTGCGCTTTCGCAATGTCGAGGCGATCCTGGCCGCGATGCCGCACACGCGGCTGTTCACCTTCGTGCGCGAGCCGGTGTCGCGGGTGATCTCGGAATACAATTACTGCCGCAGCCCCGAACATCACAACCCCGAAGCCTTCGCGCGCGCCTTCCCGACGCTGGAGGATTTCGCCGCCAGCGTCGAGTCGTCGAACAAGATGGCGCTCTACATCACCGGAGAGCGCAACGTGAAGCCCGACGAGCTGGTGGATTTCGCGTTCCGCCGCTTCGCCTTCATCGGATCGCAGAAGATCTACGGCCTGTCCTTCCGGCTGCTTTCCACCCTGCTCTGGTACGAGACCGAGCAGCAGGCCAGGCTGCGGGTGTCGGGCAACCGCGATCCGCGCAGCGGCGTCGCGGCCGAGACGCTGAAGATGATCCGGCAGGCCAACCGCGCCGATCTGGCGCTGTTCAATGCGGTCTCGGCGGTCTATCGCGCCTGCCGCGACGAGATCATCACCGAACTGCGCCGCCGCCGCGCCGCCCGGCGGCAGGCCTCCTGAGGCCCGGGGCCCTCAGTCCCCCTTCCCGCCACCGCCGAAATGACGCAGCAGCCGCGCCAGCGGCCCGGCAGGGGCCGCGCCCTCGCCGGCCTGCCCGTCCGGGGCCGGGCGCGGCGCCGATTCGGGCGCCTGGGGCGCGGGGGGCGGGGTGCGG
>RFGB01000247.1 GCA_003697125.1 Alphaproteobacteria bacterium | reverse complement strand
GGGTCGGCAGGGCCGGGGGATGACAGGCCGGGGGATGACAGGCCGGGGGATGGCGCAAGGTGGATGACGGCGCGCGGATGAGGGCGGATGCGGGCGGCGGCGGGGCGGAGCGCGCCCCCGCCGCGGCCGGCCCCGACCTGCCCGCCCATGGCCGCCGCGCCGGGATGGTGCATGACGCCTTGCAGCGCGAGATCCTCAGCCTCGCCCTGCCGCCGGGATCGCCGCTCGACGAGACCCAGATCGCCCGGCGCTTCGCCATGTCCCGTTCGCCGGTGCGCGAGGCGCTGAACCGGCTGGCCGCCGAGGGGCTGGTAGTGATGCTGCCCAACCGCAGCAGCATCGTCGCGCCGCTCGATCTGGCCGAATTCCCGGGCTATGTCGAGGCGCTCGACCTCGCCCAGCGCGCCTGCACGCGCCTGGCCGCCGAACGGCGCGACGCGGACGACCTGGCCGCGATGCGCGCCGCCGCCCAGGCCTTCGACGCCAGCCTCGCCCCCCATGACCACATCGAGATGCTGGCCGCCAACAAGGCCTTCCACCTCGCCATCGCCCGCGCGGCGCGCAACCGATGGCTGGCCGGCCATTACGCCCAGCTGCTGGACGAGGGCCGGCGGCTGATGCGGCTCTACTTCCTGCATGTCGACCGGGAGGATGAGCGCAACCCCCTCGCCGCGGACCATCACGAGATGATCGAGGCCATCGCGGCGCGCGACCCCGACCGCGCCGAGGCGCTGGCCCGGCGGCACACCGAGGGCTTCCGCAGCCGGCTGCTGGCCTTCCTCGGCCGCATCGGCACCCGCGACATCGCGGTCGCGGCGATTCCCCGCACGCCGCCCGCCCGCCAGCCCGCAACCCGGACCGACATCACCGACAGGGAGACATGACCATGAAGCGACATCTGACCGCCATCGCCGCCTGGGCGGCCGTCGGCGCGGCCGGCGCCGCCCTGCCCGCCGCCGCCGCCGATCCGGGGCCGACGGTGCGGATGATCCAGGAACGCGGCAGCCTGCTGTGCACCGGGCACAACGGCAGCTATCTCGGCTTTGCCGAGGTCGACGACCGCGGCAACTGGTCGGGATTCGACATCGAGATGTGCCGCGCCCTGGCCACCGCCATCCTGGGCAGCCCCGACAAGCTGCAGATCATCCCGGTCAGCTGGGCACAGCGCTTCCCGGCGCTGCAGTCGGGCGACATCGACGTGATCATCAAGGTGACCGGCTGGACGATGAGCCGCGACACCGAGCTGGGGCTGCAGTATTCGCTGCCCTATTTCTTCGGGCCCACCACCATCATGGCCCGCACCGAGATCGGCGCGCGGACGCCCGAGGATCTGGCGGGGGGCGTGTTCTGCATCAATGCCGGCACATCGATCGAACGCATCGTCGCCGATTACATGGGCGCGCGCGGCATCCCCTATGAGGCGCTGAACTTCGAGAAGCCCGAGGAGCTGCGCGCGGCGCTGTATGCCGGGCGCTGCGACGCGCTGGCCGGCTTCGGCCCCTTCCTGGCCGCGACCCGCTTCAACGCCCCCGATCCCGAGGCCTTCACCATCCTCGATGCGGTGCTGGCGCTGGAGCCCGAGGGCATCGCGGTGCGCGAGGGCGATGACGGCTTCGTCGACGTGATCAACTGGATGATCTCGGCGCTGCTGATGGCCGAGGAATACGGCATCACCCGCGACAATGTCGACGAGGTGCGCGCCAACCCGCCCTCGGCCTCGGTCGAACGGCTTCTGGGGGTCAGCCCCGGCGTGGGCGAGAGGCTGGGCCTGTCCGACGACTGGGCCTACCGGATGATCAAGGCGGTGGGAAATTACGGCGAGATCTATGACCGGACCATCGGCGAGGGTTCGGTCTACCGGCTGCCGCGCGGCAAGAACCACCTGTGGTCGAACGGCGGCATGCTCTATCCGCTGGTTCTCGACTGACCCCAACCCGGCCGGGTCCGGCCCGGACCCGGCCGACCACGGGCCGCCACGATGCTCCGCATGCTCCGCACCCGCCGCAGCCGCGGCATCATCATCCAGGCGGCGCTTCTTGCCGCGGTCGGCGCCCTCGTCGCCGGCATGGTGCTGACCGCGCGCGAGAACCTGATCGCCCAGGGGATCGCCACCGGATTCGGCTTTCTGGACCGTTCCACCGGATGGCCGATCAATGTCGCGCTGATCGAGGTATCGGACCGGTCCAGCTATGCCCGCATGCTGCTGGCGGGGCTTCTCAACACCCTGCATGTCGGAATCACCGGACTGGCCGGCGCGACGCTGGTCGGGCTTGTGGTGGGGATGATGCGGGTCTCGGGCAACCTGGTTCTGGAGATCCTGGGCACGGCCTTCGTCGAGACCTTTCGCAACGTGCCGCTGATCCTGCAGGTGATCTTCTGGTATGCCGTGCTGACCCATCTGCCGCCGCCGCGCGGGGCGATCGACCTTCTGGGGGTGGGTTTCCTGTCCAATCGCGGGCTGATGCTGCCCATGCCCGACTGGTCGGGCACGGATCTGCTGCTGATCGCGGCCGCGCTGGTCGCGGCGGTGATCGCGGCGCGCCGGCTGGGGGGCGAACGGCCGCTGCGCGCGGCCGCGCTGGCGCTGGCGGCGGTCGCCGCGCTGGCGGTGCTGCTGCTGTTCCTGGGCCATGATCCCGCCCGCCCGCTGATCAGCCTGCCCCAGCGGCAGGGCCTGCGCTTCGTGGGCGGACTGACGGTCAAGCCGGAATTCGCCGCGCTTCTGACCGGCATCGTGATCTTCGGCGGCGCCTATGTCGGCGAGATCGTGCGCGCGGGCTTCCTGTCGGTCGATCGCGGCGTGCTTCAGGCCGCCCGCGCGCTGGGCCTGTCGGGCTGGCAGGTCTATCGGCTGGTGCACATCCCGCTGGCGGTGCGGGCGATGCTGCCGGCGCTGGCCAACCAGTATGTCTGGCTGATGAAGGCGACCACGCTGGGGGTGGCGATCGGCTATCCCGACTATTTCATGGTGGTCTCGACCGCGATCAACCAGACCGGCCAGACCATCGAGCTGCTGCTGCTGCTGATGGGTGGGTTCCTGGTCATCAACTACACGCTGGGCGGGGCGATGAACTGGCTGAACGCCCGGCTGGCGATCCGGGGGCGGAACTGAGATGGCCCGCGCCCCTGCCCCCGCCCTGCCGCCGCCGCCCGCCGCGTCCGGGCTGGCCTGGCTGCGCAGGCGGCTGTTCGCCACCTGGTTCGATGCGATCGTGACGGTGCTGGCCGGCGCCGCGCTGGTCTGGCTGCTGGCCGCGCTGATCGACTGGGCCTTCCTCGACGCGGTCTGGTCGGCCGAGATGCGCGAACGCTGCCGCGAGACCGCCGGGGCGTGCTGGGCGGTGATCGAGGCGCGCGGCCGGCTGATCCTGTTCGGCCTGTATCCCCACGAGGCGCACTGGCGCTCGACCCTGGCCTGCCTCATCGTGGTGGCAACCATGGTGCTGTCCTGCCTGCCCGCCTTCTGGGGCATGGCCCGGCTGGCGGGTCTGTGGCTGGCGGGCTTCGGCGGCTTCGTCCTCATGATGCATGGCGGGCTCTTCGGCCTGCCGGTGGTCACCACCGAACAATGGGGCGGGCTGTCGCTGACCGTCTTCATCTTCGCCGCGGTGGTCGTGCTGGGCATGCCGATGGCGGTGGTGCTGGCGCTGGCGCGCCGGGCGCGGCTGCCCGTTGTGGCCGGGCTTGCCGCGCTGATCATCGACACGGTGCGGGGGCTGCCGCTGCTGACCATCCTGTTCGCCGCCGCCGTGGTGGCGCCGCTGGCCCTGCCCGACTGGGCGCAGGGCGACAAGCTGGGGCGGGTGATCGTCGCCTTCGCGGTCTTCTATGCCGCCTATCAGGCCGAGATCATCCGCGCCGGCCTGCAGTCGATCCCCCCGGGCCAGGAGGAGGCGGCGCTGGCCCTCGGCATGCCCTGGCGCTCGGTCGTGTTCGACATCCTGCTGCCGCAGGCCTTCCGCAACACCCTGCCCGCCACGATCAATCAGGTGGTGATCACCTTCAAGGAAACCTCGATCGTCACCATCATCGGCTTCTTCGAGGTCACCGCCTCGGCCTCGGCCGCCATCGGCCGCGGGGAATGGGGTGCCTATTACGTCGAGGTGTATGTCTTCGTCGCGCTGATCTATTTCGTCTTCGTCTTCGGCCTGTCGCGCTATGGCGCCTGGCTGGAACGGCGCATGAGGCTGATCCGTGGCTGAGCCGGCGATCCGCATGCGCGGTGTGGTCAAGCGCTTCGGCGGCTTCACCGCACTGGACGGCATCGATCTGGACGTGGCCCGGGGCGAAAGGCTCGTGCTGTGCGGTCCCTCGGGATCGGGCAAGTCGACGCTGATCCGCTGCATCAACCGGCTGGATGTCCACGATGAAGGCATGATCGTCGTCGAGGGGGTCGAGCTCGGCGACGAGGACGCCGCGATCCGCGCGGTGCGGCGCGAGGTCGGCATGGTGTTCCAGAGCTTCAACCTCTTCCCCCATCTGACGGTGCTGGAGAACTGCGCCCTGCCGCGCATGCGCGCGCGCGGCACCCCGCGGGCCGAGGCGGAGGCGCTGGCGCGCGAGCAGCTTTCCCGGCTGCGCGTCGCCGATCAGGCGGCGAAGTATCCCGACGCCCTGTCCGGCGGCCAGAAGCAGCGCGTGGCCATCGCCCGCGCCCTGTGCATCGAACCGCGCATCATGCTGTTCGACGAGCCGACCTCGGCGCTGGACCCGGAGATGGTGGGCGAGGTGCTGGAGGCGATGGTGATGCTGGCCGAAGGGGGGATGACGATGATCTGCGTCACGCACGAGATGGGCTTCGCCCGCCGGGTCGCCGACCGGGTGGTGTTCATGGAGGGCGGGCGCATCATCGAGCAGGCGCCGCCCGAACGCTTCTTCTCGGCGCCCGCCGCCGCGCAGACGCGCCGGTTCCTGGGCCAGGTCCTGGGGCGCTGAGATGCGGAGCCTGCGCGCCATCCATGTCGTGGGCGCCCATGCCGGGGGCGAGGTGGGCGACGTCATCGTGGGCGGCGTGGCGCCGCCCCCGGGCGACAGCCTGTGGCAGATGCGCGACTTCATCGCCCGCGACGGCGCGCTGCGCGACTTCGTGCTGAACGAACCGCGCGGGGGGGTGTTCAGGCATGTCAACCTGCTGGTCCCGCCGAAGGATCCCCGGGCGCAGATGGGCTTCATCATCATGGAACCCGCCGACACCCCGCCGATGTCGGGCTCGAACGCCATCTGCGTGGCCACCGTGCTGCTGGAGACCGGGATCCTGCCCATGGCCGAGCCCGAGACCCGCCTGGTTCTGGAGGCGCCCGGCGGTCTGGTCGAGGTGACCGCGCGCTGCCGCGAAGGCATGGTCGAATCGGTAAGCCTGATCGGCCTGCCCAGCTTCGCCCACAGGCTGGGGGCGGCGCTGGACCTGCCGGGCCTGGGGCGGATCGCGGTCGACACCGCCTTCGGCGGCGACAGCTTCGTCATCGTCGATGCCGAGGCGCTGGGCCTGCGCATCGCCCCGGCCAACGCCCGCGAACTGGCCGAACTGGGCACGCGCATCACCGCCGCGGCCGATGCGCAGATCGGCTTCTTCCATCCCGGCCTTGCCGGCTGGCGGCACTTCTCCTTCTGCCTGTTCGCAGGCCCGGTCCGGCGCGAGGGGCGGCGACTCGTGACCAGCCACGCGGTGGCGATCCGGCCCGGCAAGATCGACCGATCCCCCACCGGCACCGCCGTGGCCGCCCGCATGGCGGTGCTGGATGCGCGCGGCGCGATGGCCGAGGGCGACGCGCTCGTCGCGCGGTCGATCATCGGTTCGGAATTCACCGGCGCCATCGCCGGCCGGGTCCGGCTGGGCGAAGGCGAGGCGATCCTGCCCCGCATCGCCGGCCGCGCCTGGATCACCGGGTTCCATCAGCTGCTGCTTGCACCCACCGACCCCTGGCCGCGCGGCTACCGGGTCGCCGACACCTGGCCCCGCGCCGGAGAGGACACGCCATCATGAGCCAGACCAGCCACCACCGCACCACCCATGACGCCGAGGAGGATCCGCGCAACCGCGACATCCTGATCTATGTCAACGGCCAGCTGAAGCATCGCAGCGAGGCGACCGTCTCGGTCTACGATTCGGGCTTCATGCTGGGCGATGGCATGTGGGAGGGGATGCGCCTTTACAACGGCAAGTGGCTGTTCTTCGACGAACACATGGACCGCCTGTTCGAGAGCTGCAAGGCGGTCAGCCTGGACATCGGCATGGACCGTGCCGCGATCCGCGAGGCGCTGGACATGACCGCGCGCGCCAACGGGATGGTCACCGACGTGCATTGCCGGCTGATGGTCACCCGCGGCGTCAAGGACCGGCCCTTCCAGCACCCCTCGCTCAGCCGTTCGGGGCCGACGGTGGTGATCATCATGGAACATTCCCGCCCGGCGGATCTGCTGAAGACCCGCGGGGTGCGGCTGGCCACGGTCCCCCAGGTGCGCGGCCTGCCCCACAGCCAGGATCCCAAGTTCAACAGCCATTCCAAGCTGAACTGCGTGATCGCCTGCCTGCAGGCGATGCAGGCGGGGGCGGACGAGGCGCTGATGCTCGACCCCCACGGCTTCGTCAACACGACCAATGCGTGCAACTTCTTCATCGTGCGCAAGGGCGAGGTGTGGACCTCGACCGGCGACTACTGCATGAAGGGCATCACCCGGGCCAAGGTGATCGCCCTGTGCCGCGCGGCCGGCATTCCGGTGTTCGAGCGGAACTTCTCGCTGGTCGAGGTCTATGGCGCCGACGAGGCCTTCCTGACCGGCACCTTCGGCGCCCAGACCCCGGTGGCCGAGATCGACGGCAAGCCGATCGGCAATGGCGAGCGCCCGGTCACCCGGCGCATCCAGGAACTCTATCGCGACCTGATCCGCCGCGAGACCGGCGCCTAGCGGCCGCGGAACCGGGGGCTGCGCTTCTCGACAAAGGCGGCAAGGCCTTCCAGATGGTCGTCGCTGCGCGCCGCCTCGCCCTGGGCGGCGGCCTCCATCTCCAGCTGCCGGGCCAGGTCATTCCCGGCACTGGCGCGCATCAGCGTCCGGGTCAGCCGGTAGGCCAGGGTCGGGCCGCGGGCCAGCGCGATGGCCCGCTGGGCGACCTGATCCGAGAAGTCGGCATCCGGCACCACCTCCCACACCATGCCCCATTGCGCCGCCTGCGCCGCGCTGATCGGTTCGGCCAGCAGCGCCGCGGCCAGCGCCCGCTTCAGCCCCACCGCCCGGGGCAGCACCCAGCTGAGCCCCGCATCCGGCACCAGGCCGATGCGGGCGAAGGCGAGATGGAAGCGCGCCGATTCCGCCGCGATCACCAGATCGCAGGCCAGCGCCAGGCTGACGCCCGCCCCCGCCGCCGCCCCGTTCACCGCGGCGATGGTGGGAATCGGGCAGTCGACCAGCGCCTCGATCAGCGGGTGATATTCCTCGATCAGCATGCGCTGGATGTCGATGTCGGACAGCCGCTCGCGCTGGCCCAGATCCTGGCCGGCACAGAACGCCCGGCCCGCCCCGGTCAGCACCAGCGCCCGCGCCTCGTCCCCGGCCCGGCGCAGCGCATGGCCCAGGTCAAGCCGCATCTGCCCCGACATGGCGTTCAGCATCTCGGGCCGGTTCAGGGTGATCGTCGCGACATTCGAGGCGACGTCGTAGAGGATCGTCTGATACTGCATTCACCCGTCCTTCAGGATGCGTTCCAGCCGGGCGCGCTCCTCGGCCGAGAGGGGGGTCGCGGGCGCGCGGCTTCCCTGCCGGCGCAGCCACAGGACCGCGACCGCCCCACCGGCCAGCAACAGCGCCGGTGCCGCCAGCCACAGGACGAGGTTCGCCCCGCCCATGCGCGGGCGAAGCAGCACGAAATCGCCATAGCGCGCGACGATGTAGTCGATCACCTCGCGGTCGCTGTCGCCCTGCAGCAGGCGTTCGCGCACCAGAAGCCGCAGGTCGCGGGCCAGGTCGGCACTGGAATCGTCGATGCTCTCGTTGCGGCAGACGAGGCAGCGCAGCTCGCGCGAGATCGCCCGCGCCCGCGCCTCCAGCGCCGGATCGCCCAGCATCTCGTCGGGCTGCACGGCCAGGGCCGGCCCGGCCAGCAGGGCGAAGGCGAGCACCGCCGCCCGCATCATTCCGCGGCCACCGCCCCGGCGGGCGCGCCGGCGCGCCGCGCCGCGCCCACGCGATAGCGCCGGTCGGTCAGGCTGATCAGGCCGCCCGCCGCCATCACCAGCGCGCCCAGCCAGATCCACACCGCGAAGGGCTTGACATAGCTGCGCACCGCCCAGCCGCCATCCTGCTGCGGATCGCCCAGCACGACATAGATGTCGCGCGTCCAGCCGCTGTCGATCGCGGCCTCGGTGGTGGGCATGCGCTGCACCGGATAGAGGCGCTTCTCGGCGCACAGCCCTGCGACGGGCTCGCCGTTGCGGCGCAGGGTGAAGCGGCCGAGATCGGTGATGAAGTTGCGCGGCCCCGTCTCGCGGAACAGCGCCAGCAGGAAGCCGAAGCCGGTGGGCGAGCTGGTCGCGCATCCGGGGATGTCGAAATCGGCGCCGACCGGCAGGCGTTCCACCGAATCGAGCGTCAGCGACCAGCCGCCGATCTCGGCCGTCTCGCCAGGGCGCATGACCCGGATGTCCTCGGTTTCCCAGGCGCTGATCGCCGCGATGCCGAAGATCGACAGCGCCAGCCCCGCATGGGCGACCGACTTGCCCCAATCCGCCCGGGGCAGGTTCCACAGGCGCCGCAGGCTCTCGGCCGGGCCCGCCCGCATCAGCCGGGCGCGCTCGGCCAGCTCGGCCAGCACCCCGCCCAGCACCCAGACCGAAAGCCCGATCCCCAGCGGCGCGATCAGGCTGCGCCCGGTGCCCAGGCTCCACAGCAGGCCGGCCACCGCGAGCGCCAGCGCCGCCACCGGCGCCAGCCGGCCCAGCGCGCGCGCCAGGTTGCCGCGCTTCCAGGCCAGAAGCGTGCCCACCGGCAGCACCAGCGCCACCAGCACAATGAAGGGGGTGAAGGTCAGTTCGAAGAAGGGCGGGCCGACGCTGACCTTGGCGCCGGTCAGGAACTCGGCCAGAAGCGGCCAGATCGTGCCGATGAACACCACCAGCGCGCTGACGGTCAGCAGCACATTGTTGATCACCAGCGCCGATTCGCGGCTGACCGGCGCGAACACCCCGCGCGCGGCCAGAAGCGGCGCGCGCCAGGCATAGAGCCCCAGCGCCCCGCCGATCGCCACCGCCAGGATGGCGAGGATGAACACCCCCCGCGCGGGATCCGACGCGAAGGCATGCACCGAGGTGATGATGCCAGAGCGCACGATGAAGGTGCCGATCAGGCTGAATGAGAAGGCGAGGATCGCCAGCAGGACCGTCCAGCTCTTCAGGCTGTCGCGCTTCTCGGCCACGATCGCCGAATGCAGCAGCGCCGCCGCGATCAGCCAGGGCATGAAGGAGGCGTTCTCGACCGGATCCCAGAACCACCAGCCGCCCCAGCCCAGCTCGTAATAGGCCCAGTAGGAGCCCAGCGCGATGCCGACGGTCAGGAACATCCAGGCCGCCAGGGTCCAGGGACGGACCCAGCGCGCCCAGGCGGGATCGACCCGCCCCTCGATCAGCGCCGCGACCGCGAAGGAGAACGCCGTGGAGAGCCCGACATAGCCCAGATAGAGGAAGGGCGGGTGGAAGGCGAGACCGGGATCCTGCAGCAGCGGGTTCAGGTCCTGCCCGTCGACGGGCGGGACGGCGAGGCGCTCGAAGGGGTTGGAGGTGAAGACCATGAAGGCCATGAACGCCACCCCGATCATCGCCTGCACCGCCAGCACCCGCGCGGCCAGCGCCGCGGGCAGGTTGCGGCCGCGCCATGCGATCATCGCCCCGAACAGCGCCAGGATCAGCACCCACAGCAGCAGCGAGCCCTCGTGATTGCCCCACACCCCGGTGACCTTGTAGAGCATCGGCTTGGCCGAATGGCTGTTCGCCGCCACCAGCCGCACCGAGAAGTCGGACACCACGAAGGCATGGGTCAGCGCGCCGAAGGCCAGCGCCAGCAGCACCAGCTGCGCCGCGGCGGCAACCGGGGCGACGCGCATCCATTCTGCCCAGCCCCGGGCGGCCCCCGCCAGCGGCACCACCGCCTGCACCACGGCCACCAGCAGGGCAAGGATCAGGGCGAAATGGCCAAGCTCGACAATCACGGGCGCGCTCCCTCGATGGCGAACCTGACTAGCACGGCCCGCCCTGCGGCGGAAGCCGGGCGGCCGCGCCATGCGGTCACAACACCACGATGCCCGACTGCTTGGCCTTCTCCTCGGGCTCGACATGGATCAGCACCCGGGCGCCGGGGATCCGCGCCTCCAGCGCCTCCTCGATCCGGTCGCAGATCCGGTGCGCCTCGGCGACCGTCATCGCCCCCGGCACCACCAGATGGAATTCGATGAAGGTCGCCCGACCGGCATGACGGGTGCGCAGGTCATGGGCCTCGACCGCCCCTTCCCCGGCGAGCGAGATCACCTCGCGTATCCGTGCGAGCGTGTCGTCATCCACCGCCGAATCCATCAGCCCGCCCAGCGAGTCGCGCATCACCCGCCAGCCCGACCACAGGATGTTGAGCGCGACCAGCGCCGCCAGCGCCGGATCGAGCCATGGCGTTCCGGTCGCGATCGCCAGAAGCACCCCCGCGGTGACCCCGGCCGAGGAGAGCACGTCGGACAGCAGATGCCGCCCGTCGGCCACCAGCGCCGGCGAACGCAGCCTGCGCCCGCGCGAGATCAGCACATGGCACCAGACCGCGTTGATCACCCCCGCCAGCGCGTTGACCGCCAGCCCCTGATAGGGCGCGGCGATCACGCGCGGGGTCATCACCGCGCCCCAGGCCTCGTGCAGGATGACCAGCGCCGCGACGATGATCAGCGCACCTTCCAGCACCGCGGCGAAGAACTCGACCTTGTGGTGGCCGAAGGGGTGGCCAGCATCGGCAGGTCGGGCGGAGATCCGGACCGCCACCAGCGCCGCGACCGCGGTGGCGACGTTGACGATGCTTTCCAGCGCGTCCGAGAACAGGGCCACCGACCCGGTCAGCGCCCATGCGAGCGTCTTGAGCCCCAGGACCGCGATGCCCACGAGGATGCTGCCGATCGCAAGGCGCGTGGTCTGGTCCATGGCCCTCCGGTCCCATGCCCCCGGTGGCTTCTCTCCGATCGGGGCGCCCCGCGCAAGGGTCGCGGCACCGCCGCCCCGCATCCGCGGGGCGGCGCGCCGGGTCAGCCGCGCGCCGAAAGGAACTCGGCGATGGCGGGGTTGACCGGGTCGGCCGCCGCGGCCGGGGCGGCGGCGGGGGCCGGCGCGCGGCCGTCGCGCGCGG
>RFGB01000246.1 GCA_003697125.1 Alphaproteobacteria bacterium | reverse complement strand
TCAGTCGGGGGTCAGCATGTAGCCTTCGCCGCGCACCGTCTGCAGATAGCGCGGGCGGCGGGGGTCGGCCTCGATCTTGCGGCGCAGCCGGGTGATCTGCACATCGACGGCGCGCTCCTGCACGCCGTCCTCGGCGCGGCCCAGCTCCTCGACCAGCCGGGCGCGGCTGACCGGCTGATGGGGCCGGGCGGCCAGCACGCGCAGCAGCGCCGCCTCGGTCGCGGTCAGCCGCACGGTGCGCGCGCCGCGGCTCAGCTCGGCCCGCTCGGGATCGAAGCGCACGCCCCCCAGCATCAGCACCCGCGGCGTCTCGGCCGGCGGCGGCGCGGCACGGCGCAGGATGGCGCCGACGCGCAGCAGAAGCTCGCGCGGGTCGAAGGGCTTGGCGAGGTAGTCGTCCGCCCCGGTCTCGAGCCCGGCGATCCGGTCGTCGGTGCCGCCGCGGGCGGTCAGCAGGATCACCGGCACCGCATGGTCGCGGCGCAGGCTGCGGGTCAGCGACAGGCCATCCTCTCCGGGCATCATGACGTCGAGGATGACGAGGTCGAAGACCAGCGAGGCCATCAGCCGCCTTGCATGGGCGGCGTCGCGGGCCGCGGTCACCCAGTAGCCGTTGCGGGCCAGGAACTGGACCAGCAGCCGGCGGATGCGCGCGTCGTCGTCGACGACCAGGATATGCGCGTCGCCCTGCATGGCCCGGCTGTCAGCCCCCCGTGCCGGGCGGCGCCATCAGCGCGCGCACCCGCGCCCGCTTGTCGGGATCCATCATCCCTTCCAGAACGCGGCGGAACCCGGCCACCGCCTCGGACCCCGCATCGCGCCAGGCCCGGCGCACCCGCTCGCGCTGGGCCTCGGACAGCTGCCGCTCCAGCGCGATGCCGGCCGGGGTCAGGAACAGGTTGCGCTGGCGCCGGTCGGTCGCGCCGACCCGGCTTTCCACCAGGTCGCGGTCGACCAGCTGCCGCAGGACCCGGTTCAGCGACTGCTTGGTCACGCCAAGGATGTCGATCAGCTGCGCCACCGTCAGCCCCGGGCAGCGGCCGATGAAGTGCAGCGCGCGGTGATGGGCCCGCCCCAGCCCCTGACCTTCCAGGATGCGGTCGGCATCCGAGGTGAAGGCCTGATAGGCGAAGAACATCAGCTCGATCCCCTGGCGGAGCTGATCGTCGGTCAGGAACAGCAGTTCCTCGCCGCTGCGCGGGGCGCGCCCGCGGGCGGCGCCATGGGCCTGAAGGGTCATCGGCGGTGCGGGCTTATCCTGGCTTCCCTGGTGCGGGATGCAGTTTACGTCAGCCTTGTTGACATTCCAAGGGGGCAGTGCTACCGCAGGCCGGCGATTGGGGCAACTTCCTGTCGGATCGGCGGGCGGTTGCGAAACTTTCCGAAATTCCGGGCCCGGATCCGGCCGGGTCGGGGAGGGGCAGATGGCTTACGACGACCGCGACGGCTGGATCTGGATGGATGGCAGGCTGGTGCCCTGGCGAGAGGCGGGGGTGCATGTGCTCAGCCATGCGCTGCACTATGCCTCGGCCGTCTTCGAGGGAGAGCGGGCCTATGGCGGGCGGATCTTCAAGAGCCGCGAGCATTCCGAGCGGCTGCTCGCCTCGGGGCAGGCCATCGACATGCCGATTCCCTGGACCGTGGACCAGATCGAGGCGGCCAAGCAGGAGGCGCTGCGCGCCAACGGGCTGTCGGATGCTTATGTGCGCGCGGTCGCATGGCGCGGATCGGGCGAGGACATGGGCGTCTCGGCCCGGCGCAACCCGGTGCGGCTGGCCATCGCGGTCTGGGAATGGGGCTCGTATTACGGCGATGCCAAGTTCCGCGGCGCCAGGCTCGACATCTCGAAATGGAAGCGCCCGAGCCCCGAGACCGCGCCCAGCCACGCCAAGGCCGCGGGGCTCTACATGATCTGCACCATGTCCAAGCATGCGGCCGAGGCGAAGGGCTGCTCGGACGCGCTGATGCTGGACTATCGCGGCTATGTCGCCGAGGCCACCGGCGCCAATGTCTTCTTCGTCAAGGATGGCCGCGTGCACACGCCCACGCCCGACTGCTTCCTCGACGGGATCACCCGGCGCACCGTGATCGGCCTGCTGAAGGCGCGCCAGGTCGAGGTGGTGGAGCGGCACATCGAGCCGGCCGAGATGGAGGGCTTCGAGCAGTGCTGGCTGACCGGCACCGCGGCCGAGGTGACGCCGGTGGCCGAGATCGGCCCCTACAGCTTCGAGGTGGGCGCGCTGACCCGCGCCATCGCCGAGGATTATGACAAGCTGGTCAACGGCCGCGGCTGACCCCGCCCCGCGCCGGCGGACCGCCCCCGCCGCCCGTCTTGAGACGGGCGGCGTTTTCGACTACCTTCCAAGGGGCTGACGCCGCAGGGCGCGGCGCGGAGATGAGGAGGAAACCACTGCTGTCTGACGGCATGCGTGCGGGACGCGCACTTCCCGCCAGCCCGTCGGCTCCGAATGGCGAGACCGGCGGGGAAGAGGGCGAAAGTCTGCTTTCGCTCGTTCTCCAGTCCCTCGAAGACGACAAGGCCGAGGATGTCGTGCGGATCGATCTGCGCGGCCGATCCAGCGTGGCCGACTGGATGGTCGTCGCGTCGGGCCGTTCCACCAGACAGGTGGCGGCGATCGCCGAGAAGCTGGTCGAGCGGCTGAAGGCGGCCACCGGCAGCCGGCCCAGGGCGGAAGGCATGGATGCCGCCGACTGGGTGCTTCTGGATGCCGGCGACGTGATCGTGCACATCTTCCGGCCCGAGGTGCGGGAATTCTACCAGCTGGAGAAGATGTGGCTGCCGCGCGGCGCAGCCCCGGTGCGGGCCATGGGCTCGGCCTGACCGCGGGGTGCGGATCGCCATCTGCGCCGTCGGCCGGCTGAAGGGCAGCCCCGAGGGGGCGCTGGTCGCCGACTGGCTGACACGGTTCGACCGCACCGGGCGGGCGATCGGGCTGGGGCCTGCGCGGGTGATCGAGGTGGAGGACCGCCGCGGCGGCGGCCCGGCGGCCGAGGCGGCGCTGCTGGCCGCGGCGATACCGGCGGGCGCCGCGGTCTGCGCGCTGGACGAACGGGGCGCGGCGCTGGATTCCCCAGGCTTCGCCAGGCTGATCGCCCGCTGGCGCGACGACGGGCGCCGCGATGCCGCATTCCTGATCGGCGGCGCCGACGGGCTCGACCCCGCGCTGCGCGCCCGGGCCGACCAGATCCTGTCGCTGGGCCCGATGGTCTGGCCCCACCGGCTGGTGCGCGCCATGCTGGCCGAACAGCTCTACCGCGCCGCCACCATCCTCGCCGACGGCCCCTATCACCGGGGCTGAGCCGCCCGCCCCCTTGCCCCGGCCCCGCGCGGGTTCTAGGAGGGTTCAGCCGCGAGGGAAACCGCCATGACAGCAACCGAACCCGTCGTCCTGTGCATCCTCGACGGCTGGGGGCTGCGCGAACCCGCCCCCGACAATGCCGTCAGCCTGGCCCGCACGCCGGCCTTCGATGCGATCTGGGCCGAATGCCCGCATGCCAGCCTGACCGCGCATGGCCCGGCCGTGGGCCTGCCCGAAGGGCAGATGGGCAATTCCGAGGTGGGTCACATGACCATCGGCGCGGGGCGGGTGGTGTGGATGGACCTGCCGCGCATCGACCGGGCGATCGCCGATGGCAGCTTCGCGGCCAATCCCCGGCTGGGCGCATTCATCGCCGCGCTGAAGGCATCGGGCGGCACGGCGCATCTGGCGGGCCTCGCCTCGCCCGGCGGGGTGCACGCCCATCAGCGCCACATGATCGAGGCGGCCCGGATCATCGCCGCCGCCGGCATCCCGGTGGCGCTGCACGCCTTCACCGACGGGCGCGACGTGCCGCCGCAATCGGCCCATGAACAGATCGCCGAGCTGGCCGCGGCGCTGCCGGAAGGCGCGCGGATCGCCACCGTGATCGGCCGATACTACGCCATGGACCGCGACCGGCGCTGGGACCGCGTCCGGCGCGCCTGGGCGGCGATGGTCGAGGCCGAGGGCCGCGGCGCCTTCAGCGCGCGCGAGGCGGTCGTCGGCGCCTATGACCGGGGCGAGACGGACGAGTTCATCAAGCCCACCGTGCTGCCCGGCCATCGCGGCATCCGCGACGGCGACGGGCTGATGTTCCTCAACTTCCGCGCCGATCGCGCGCGCGAGATCCTCTCGGCGATCCTCGATCCCGAATTCGACGGCTTTCCCCGCCCGCGGCTGCCCAGGCTGGCCGCCGCGCTGGGCATGGTGGAATATTCGCCGCGGCTGAACGCGCTGATGCCCGCGATGTTTCCTGCCGAGGAGATCCGCAACTGCCTCGGCGAATGGGTCGCCGCGCAGGGTCTCGCCCAGTTCCGGCTGGCCGAGACCGAGAAGTATCCCCACGTGACGTTCTTCCTCAATGGCGGGCGCGAGGCGCCCTTTCCCGGCGAGGCGCGCCACATGGCCCCGAGCCCCGCGGTGGCGACCTATGACCTGGCGCCCGAGATGGCCGCCGCCGAGGTCACCGAGACCCTGGTCGCCACCATCCGCGCCCGCGCGCACCGGCTGATCGTCGTGAACTATGCCAATCCGGACATGGTCGGGCATACCGGCGACCTGAAGGCCGCCATCGCCGCCTGCGAGGCGGTGGATCGCGGCCTGGCCGCGGCACTGGCGGCGCTGCGCGAGACCGGGGGCACGATGCTGGTCACCGCCGATCACGGCAATTGCGAGCAGATGATCGACCCCGCCACCGGTGGCCCGCACACCGCCCACACCCTGAACCCGGTGCCCTGCGTGCTGGTGGGCGGGCCGGCGGGGGCGCGGCTGCGCCCGCAGGGGCAGCTTGCCGACATCGCCCCGACGCTGCTGGCGCTGATGGGGCTGGCGCAGCCGCCCGAGATGACGGGGACGAGCCTGCTGGCATGAGGGCCGCGCTCGTCATCCTCGTCCTGCTGGCGGTGGTGCCGGCGGTGCCGGCGGGGGCGGCGGAGGATCCGGTGGCGCTGGCGCGGGCGGCGGCCGGGCGGGTGATCGCCGCGGCCGGCGCGCTGCGCGCCGCGCGCGATTCGGGGGGGCGGCTTGCCGCGCATGGCCAGGCGGTGCGCGCCTATGAGGAGGCGCTGGCCGCGCTGCGCGCCGCGCTGCGCGCGATCGGGGCGCGCCGGGCGGCCCTGCGCGCGGCGGCGGATGCACAGGCGCGGCGGCTGGCCGCGCTTGCGGCGGCGCTGCAGCTGATCGAACGCCAGCCCGGCCCGCTGCGCCTCGTCCATCCCGGCGGGCCGGTCGCGGCGGCCCGCGCGGCGCATCTGATCGCCGGCATGCTGCCCGCGCTCGACGCCCGCGTCGGGGCGCTGTCGGCGCAGCTTGCCGAGCTGGACCGGCTGGAGGCCGAGCGCGCGGCGGCCGAGGAGATGATGCGCCAGGGGCTCGCCGGGCTG
>RFGB01000245.1 GCA_003697125.1 Alphaproteobacteria bacterium | reverse complement strand
GCGCGGCCGGCCCCGCGCGGGGGCTCGATGCCCCCGCAAGGGGCGCCCCCGGCTAGCCGCCGGGTCCACCGGCGCGCGTCGCGTCATGATCATAGAGCCATGCCAGCGCGCCGCGCAGCAAGCCCGGCGCGGCGAGGCTTGCCGCGGCCATCGGCCCATAGACCGCCAGCCGCGCGAGCCGCCCCTTCAGATGGAAGCGCCAGGCATTGCGCCGCGCGGCAGCCTGGACGCGGGCGGTGCGCGCGCGGCGCAGCGCCTCGTAGCGGGCCAGCGCCGGCGCCTCCGGCCCCACCGCCAGGCAGGCGGCCAGCACATGCGCATCCTCGATCGCCATCGCCGCCCCCTGGGCCATGAAGGGCAGCATCGGATGGCACGCATCGCCCAGCAGCGTCACCCGCCCCACGCTCCAGCGCGGCAGCGGCGGGCGGTCGTGCAGTGCCCACAGGAAGCAGTCGCGCACCGCCCCGATCAGCCCCGTGACCCGCGGGTGCCAGCCGGCGAAGGCCGCGCGCAGCGCCGCGGGGTCGCCGCGGTCGGTCCAGCTCTCCCGCGTCCAGTCGGCGCGCTCCTCGACCGCGACCAGGTTGACCAGCCGCCCCCCGCGCAGGAAATAGCTGACCAGATGCCGCCCGGCCCCGACCCAGACGGTGGCATGGGGCGCCACCAGCCCCTGCGCCAGCGTCTCGGCCGGGATGGTGGCGCGCCAGGCCACCTGACCGGTGAAACGTGCCGGCGCCGGGCCGAACAGGCGGCGCTGCACCGTCGAGCCGATCCCGTCGGCGCCGATCAGGGCCCGCCCGGCCACCTCCTCGCCATCCTCCAGCCGGACCAGGACCGCGCGCCGATCCTGCGCCAGATCCGCCACCGCCCGCCCGGGGACCAGCGCGACCCCTGCCGCGCGCGCCGCATCGAGCAGGATGCGGATCAGGTCGGCGCGGTGGATCTGGACATAGGGCGGGCCTTCACCGCGGTTGACCGGCAGGCGGAACACCGTGCGGCCCGAACCGCCGAGCCGCATCTCGAGCGCGCGGGGGCGAAACCCCGCATCGGTCACCGCATCGGCAAGGCCCAGCGCGGCCAGCACCCGCATCGCGTTGGGGCCGAGCTGCAGCCCCGCCCCCACCTCGCCGAAGCCCGCCGCGCGCTCATACAGGCGCACCGGCAGCCCCCGCCGCGCCAGCGCCAGCGCCGCGGTCAGCCCGCCGATGCCGCCGCCGGCCACGATCACGGGCAGGCCGCCCACCGGATCAGCCGCCCTTGCGGTTCATGAAGGCGGTGAAGGCGGCGCGCGCCTCGGGCGAGGCGATGCGCTCGGCGAACAGCGCCGCCTCGCGCCGCATCGCGGCCAGGCGCTCGGCGGGATCGCCCCGCAGGAGCCGGCGCGATTCGATCAGCGCCGTGCGGGGCTTCGCCGCCAGACGCGCGGCGACATCCAGGGCATGCGCCTCCAGCCGCTCGGCCGGGACGATCGCATTGACCCAGCCCGCGGCGTGGGCGCGCGCGGCGTCCCAGCCCTCGCCCAGGCAGAGCATCTCGAAGGCCCGCTGATGGCCCATCAGCCGCGGCGCGATCAGCGAGGAGCCGTTCTCCGGCACCAGGCCCAGATCGATGAAGGGCGTGGCGAAGCGCGCGCCGGGCGACGCATAGACGAGATCGCACTGCCACAGCATCGTGGTGCCGATGCCGATGGCAAGCCCGTCCACCGCGGCGACCATGGGCTTGCGCGCCTCGGCCAGCATGGTCAGGAAACCGCTGACGCCCGCGCCCAGACCGCCCGCGCCCGAGGCACGGGCGATGAAGTCGCCGATGTCGTTGCCGGCGGTGAACACCCCCTGCACGCCGGTGAACAGATGGGCGCCGATCGCGTCGTCGGCCTCGGCGGCGGCCATCGCCTCGGTCAGGGCGCGATACATCGCATCGGTCAGCGCGTTCTTCTTTTTCGGGCGGTTGATCCGCAGGATCTGCACGCCGGAGCGGCGCGTCACCTCGATCAGGCCCCCGGCATCGGACGGGTCGTGCATCGGCTGTCTCCCCGGGGCCCCTGCCCCGCGGGCACAGCCTTGCCCGAAACCGGCGCCGCGATAAAGCCTGCCCCCGCGTCAGGCGGCATCCACGCGCGCGATCAGCTTCAGCGCGATCCCCTTCTCGATCCAGTCGAGCGCGATCAGCCGCGCATGGGGCGACAGCCCGCGCAGATCCGGGCCGAAGGCGGCGACAAGCCGGTCGATCAGCTCGCCCGCCACCTCGGCCGCACGCCCTTCGACCGGCCGCCCGGCCAGCGCGCGCTGCAGCCGGGTGACCTCGCGGTCGCAGGCGGCGCCGAAATCATCCACCGCCGCCTGGCGCGCGGCGGCCAGCGCCTCCTGCATCCGGCGCAGCCGGGCGCGCAGCGCGGCGCCTTCCGCCGCCGCGACCCGAAATCCCGCCAGCGGCACCCGGATCGCCTCGCCCTCGGCGCCGGCGGGAAAGGTCACCAGGGCGCGGGCGAGATCGATCTCGCAGAATGCCGGACCGCCCGCCGGCGGCTGCACCGTCACCCCGTCCAGCGTGGCGGTGATGCGCGACAGGCCGGGATCGGCGATCTCGGCCAAAAGATCGGCGGCGGCGGCCATCACCTCGAATTGCCCCGCATCGAGGCGGACCGGGCGCAGCGCCGCGGCATCGCGCAGATGGCGGGCGCGGTCGCCGCGGCTGACCAGGAAGTCGCGCCCGGCCGCGCGCGCGGCCACCTCGCCGATCTGGATCAGCGCATCCAGCACCGAACGGCAGCCCACGGCGGCGCTGCGGCGGATCGCGCCCTGTTCATCCAGCAGCACCGTTTCGACCCGCGCGCGCGGCAGCGTGGCGCGGCCGGTGGCGTGGACATAGGCGGCCAGCGCCTTGTCGAAGGCGTTGTAGACCACCTCGCTGACGGTGTGGCAGACATGGCCGCGCCAGCCGGCGATGTCGCTGTCATGGGAGATCGTGAGGACCGGCGCCCGCACCGCCTGATCCTCGAACACACGCTCGAAAATCGAATGATCGTCCACGCCGCCCCCGGGAACATAAAGCAACACCAAATGCCGGAAAGTTACGTCGCATTTGAACGAAACGGAAGCCGAATCGCAGGGAATCGTTAACGACGACGGCGGCCGTCACCATGCACGGGTTGCACAGCCCCGGTTCCTTCAACCAGCGATTTGCCGGGTTCAGATGATCGCCGTCTCGGCCCGGGCGCTGCCCGCGCGCAGCCGGGCGATGTCGAGCCCCGCAAGCTCCGGCGCGCCGGGATCGGTGCCCGGCAGGATCATCGCCGCCAGGGCGCGGCCGGCGGCCGGGGCGTGCTGCAGCCCGTGTCCGGAAAAGCCGGTGATGTGGAACAGGTTCGGGCATGCCGGGTCGGCGCCCAGAATTCCGTCCTGATCGACCTCGTTCCAGTCATAGGGCCCGGCCCATGCCCCCGCGACGCGCAGCCGCTCGAAGGCCGGAACGCGCCGGGCCAGAACCGGCCAGATCCGCGCCTCGAACAGGTTCCAGTCCACGGGCAGGGACCATGGATCGTCGGGTTGCCGGGCCGAGGCGGCGCCGGCGATGAAGCCCGCCCCCTCGGGCCGGACCCAGACCCCGGCGGGGTCCACGATCAGCGGGGCGGCGGCGGCGATGGCCGCCGAATCGGGCGCGGTCAGGTGGAAGACGGTGCGGATGTCGGGCCGGACCGGCAGGGCGATGCCCGCCCAGGCCGCCACCTGCCCCGCCCGCGGCCCGGCGGCATTCACCGCGGCGTCGCAGTGAAGCCGCCCGCCATCGGCCAGCAGCACCGCCCCTATCCTGCCGGCCTCAACCTCGAAACCGGACGCCTCGGCCCGGATCCAGCGCGCCCCCGCCGCCTGCGCGCCGCGCTTCAGCCCGCGATGCAGCGCGGCGGGATCGAACCAGCCCTCGTCGCGCCCGATCGCCCCGGCGGCGACGCCCGCGACCGACAGCCAGGGAAACCGCGCCGCGATCGCCCCGGGGGTCAGCAGCTCGGTCGCCGCCCCCTCGGCACGCTGCATCGCCACCGCCCGGGCCAGCGCGTCGGCCTCCGCCGGGCCGGCGAGGATCAGATAGCCCCGCCTGCGCAGTCCGACATCCTCGCCCAGCAGCTCCCGCGCCCGCGAAAGGAACCACCAGCCGAAGGCCGAGGCGCGGACATTGTCGGGCTTGGAGAACTGCTGGCGGATGCCGCCGGCCGAAAGCATGGTCGCGCTGCGCTTCAGCGCGGGATCGGGTTCGACCACCGTCACCCCGGGCGGGTCCGGCCGCCGGGTCAGCCACCATGCCGTGGATGCCCCCATGATGCCGCCGCCGATGATGACGACATGCATCGCCCCGGCCTCAGACCTGCATCACGATGCAGGTGGTCGATCCGGTGGCATAGAGCCGCCCGTCCGCCACCCCGACCAGCCGGCCGACGGCGACGCCGGTCGACCGGCCGACATGCAGCGCCTCGCCGATCGCGTCCACCTCGACGCCCATGGGGACGGGGCGGATGATGTTCACCTTGTATTCCAGCGTGGTGTAGGCCTGGCCGCGGCCGATCCGGGTCATCACCGCGCAGGCCATGCAGCTGTCGAGCAGGGTGCCGTACCAGCCGCCATGCACCGACCCGATCGGGTTCATGAAGGCAAAGCGCGCCGCGCCGCGGAACACCACCCGCCCCGGCGCCACCTCGTGCAGGCGATAGTCCAGCGTGCGGGCGATCGGCGGCGCGGGCAGGCGGCCTTCCAGGATGCCCTGCATGAATTCCAGCCCGGTCATCCGCGCCGCCTCGGCGGGCGGGACCAGATCATCGGGGCCCTCGGCATGGAGGGGTTCAGTCATCGGGCGTCTCCACCAGCTCCAGAAACCGCGCGGCGAGCAGGAAGTCGGCCCGCTTCGCCGCGGCGGCCGCCTCGGCCTCGGCATCGCGGCCCCAATGCTCGGCCTGCCAGTCCTCGTCGATGCGCGAAAGCGTCCAGGCCGTGGCGGGGTCGAGATGGCGCTCGTGCACCGCAAGCCCCAGCAGGAGCGAGCCCGACAGCGCCACCAGCTCGTGCAGTGCGGCCAGGGGAAAGGGCGCGAGCGCCTCGACCGCGGCGGTCAGCCGTGCGAGGCTTTCGGGCGGCTGGGGGGCGAAGATCACCCCCGCCTGCACGCGCAGCCGCGCGCCATGGCGGCGTCGGGCCCAGGCCAGCACCGGATCCCAGGCGGCCGCCTGCCGGTCGGCCAGCGCCTGCGGCCGGGTGGCGCGATAGCACAGCAGATCGCTGGCGCCATAGGCGGCGACCGCGGCGGCGATCTCCTCCCGCGCCGGGATCACCCGATCGATCGCGGCATTGGCCAGCCGCGTCATGGGCATCGTCTCGGGGCGCACCCGATCCTGCTGCGCGTTCCATTCCGCCGCCACCGCATCGGCCAGGGCGCGGCTGGGCAGCACCAGCGGCGCGCGCGCGGGCGTGCGCACCGGCCGGCCGTCGAGCATCAGCGCATGCCCGCCCGGCGCCGGCGCGCTTGCCGCCGCCTTCCAGAAACGCCGCGCCGCCCAGCCGGTCATGCCGCCTCCTCCAGCACCGCTTCCAGCGCGGCGAAGCTGTCAACCACGATGTCCGCCCCCGCCGCGCGCAGCCGCGATGGGGGGTGATAGCCCCATGTCACCCCCACGCTGCGCAGCCCCGCCGCGCGCGCCATGGCGATGTCGAACTCGGTATCGCCCACCATCACCGCCGCGGCCGGCTCGACCCCGGTCTCAGCCAGCGCCGCATGCAGCATCGCGGGATGCGGCTTGGACGGATGCAGGTCGGCGGTCTGCAGCGTGGCGAAGTGATGGCCCAGCCCGTGCAGCGCCAGCATCTGGTCGAGCCCGCGCCGCCCCTTGCCGGTGGCGATGCCGATCAGCGTGGCGGGATCGGCGGACAGCCGTTCCAGCGCGGCGCGCGCGCCGGGAAACAGCGGGGCGTCGGCGGCCAGCGCCCCCTGCCGGTGCCGGGCGGCGAAGGCGTCGCGATAGGCCCGGGCCAGCCGCGCGATCGCTTCGGCGGGAAGCCCGGGGCGCAGCGTCGCGAAGGCCTGCGGCAGCGACAGCCCGACGATTGCCAGGATCTCGGCCTCGGGCGGGGCTGCCTCGCCCAGCGCGGCAAATGCCGCCCGCATCGCGGCAAGGATCGGGCGGCGGCTGTCGACCAGCGTGCCGTCGAAGTCGAAGATGACCAGCCTCGGGCCGTTCACGACCGCCCCGCGAAGGGATCGGGCGGGGCATCGCCCTCGTTCCAGCCGAACAGCGCCCAGCTGCGCGCCATGTGCGCGGGCAGCGGCGCGGTGAAGGTGATCCGGCGCCCGGTGCGGGGGTGATCGATGGTCAGGCTGCGGGCGTGCAGATGCAGCTTGCGGCTGACCTCGCCGCCCAGATGCGCGCCCCATCCCGACCCGTCATTGACCTGAGAGCGGCCGCCATACTTGCCGTCGCCGATGACGGGATTGCCCAGCTCGGCCATATGGGCGCGCAGCTGGTGGGTGCGCCCCGTGACCGGCGACAGCGCGACCCAGGCGGCGCGCCGCCCGACGGCCTCGATCACCACATAGTCGGTGACGGCGTGGCGCGCCCCGGGGGTGTCGGCCACCGCGTCGGGGTGGATGCAGACCATCCGCTCGGCCTCGCCGCGGGCCTTGACCAGGCCGAAGCGGATCGTGCCGGCGCGCGGCGCCGGACAGCCCGCGACTAGCGCCCAGTAGACCTTGCGCGTCTCGCGGGCGTGGAAGGCGCGCGCCAGCGCGGCGGCGGCGCGCGGCGACCGGGCCAGCAGCAGCACCCCCGAAGTGTCGCGGTCGAGCCGGTGGACAAGGCGGGGCGGCGGCCCGGCCTCCACCAGCGCCGGGGCCAGCGCGTCGACATGGCGCGTGGTGCCGCTGCCGCCCTGCACCGCGAGGCCGGGCGGCTTGTTCAGCACGATCAGGTCGTCGTCGCGGAAGATCACCGCGGCGCGGATCATCCGGGCATCCGCCTCGCCGATGCGCGGGGCGGGCGGGGGCGGCGCGGCCTCG
>RFGB01000244.1 GCA_003697125.1 Alphaproteobacteria bacterium | reverse complement strand
CGAGGCCGGGCGCATCGCGCTCGACCATGCCGAGGCGATCTTTCGCACCGCCGAGGATCTGGTGGCGACGCTGCGCGAGCGGGGCGGGGCGCGGCAGGTGCTGCGCGTGGGCGCGCTGTCCACGCTGTCGCGCAACTTCCAGATCGGGTTCATCGCGCCGTTTCTCGCGCGCGAGGATGTGGAGGTGGTGCTGCGCTCGGGCCCCCAGGCGCAGCTTCTGGCCGGGCTCGAGGCTCTGGCGCTGGACGTGGTTCTGACCAACCATCCCCCCGCCCGGGACGCCGCCAGCCGCCACCTCGTTCACCGGATCGCCGAGCAGCCGGTCAGCCTGATCGGCCCCCCGGCGCTGGCCGGCCGGCCGCTGGCGGAGCTGCTGGCCCGGGAGCCGCTGATCCTGCCCACCGCCGAGGGCGTGCTGCGCGCGGGGCTCGATGCGCTGTTCGAGACGCTTTCCATCGTGCCGCGCATCGCCGCCGAGGCCGACGACATGGCGATGCTGCGCCTGCTGGCCCGCTCGGGCGCGGGGCTCGCGGCGATCCCGCCCATCGTGGTGCGCGACGAGCTGGCCACGGGACAGCTGGCCGAGCTGGCCCGCTTCGAGGGGCTGACGGAAAGCTTCCACGCCGTCACCCTGCGCCGGCGCTTTCCCAATCCGCTGGTGCGCGAGGCGCTCGACGCGGCCCGGGCCGCGGCCCGGACCATGGCGCAGGGCGCGGACTGACCGCCACCCCCGCCCCCCGCGCCGCGATCGGCCCCGGGCGCGGTCAGATCTGCCGGCGGCGTTCGAGCAGGGTGCGGAACTCCTCCAGGACGCCCTCGGGCGTTGCGTAGCTGTGTTCCTCGTCGGGGAAGCTGCCGGCGCGCACATCCTCGGCAAAGGCCCTGAGCCCCGCGACCGCGACCTCGGTCAGGTTCGCATAGCGCTTGGTGAATTTCGGCTTGAAGTCGGTATAGACGCCCAGAAGGTCATAGCTCAGCAGGATCTGCCCGTCGGTTCCGTTGCCCGCCCCGATGCCGATGGTGGGGATCTCGAGCTCGGCCGAGATCAGCCGCGCGATGTCGGCGGGAACCGCCTCGAACTCGACCATGAAGCAGCCGGCATCCTGGATCGCCAGCGCATCCTCGAGGATGGCCATCGCGCTCTCGGCGGTGCGGCCCTGGATGCGGAACCCGCCATAGAGCGCGACCTGGTGCGGCGCCATGCCGATATGGCTGGCGGTGGGAATCCCCGCGTCGACAAGGGCCTTCAGGATGTGGGCCTGGCTCTTGCCGCCCTGCGGCTTGACCGCGTCGCAGCCCCCCTCCTGCATGAAGCGGGTGGCATTCGCCAGCGCCTTCTCGACCGTGTGATAGCTCTGATAGGGCATGCAGCCGAGGCTGAAGGTGTTCGGCGCCCCGCGGCGCACCGCCTGGGCGTGCAGGATCATCATGTCCATGGTGGCCGGGATGGTCGAGGGATGGCCATGCGCGGTCATGGCCAGGCTGTCGCCGACGACCACGACATCGACGCCGGCGGCTTCGGCCCAGCGGGCCGAGGTGTAGTCGGGCACAGAGGTATACACCATCCGCGTGCCGTCACGCTTGGAGCGGCGGATGTCCTCGATCGTGCGCTTCTTCCTTTCGGTCTGGCTCATGTCGGCCCCTCGCTTCTTGCTCCGGTCGCGAGAAGGCCGGCGAACCCCGCCGCCGGCCCCCATGCCTGATCGGCCCTGGCGCTATTGCGCCGGCTGCTGCACCGACAGCGTCGGCCGCCCGTCGGGGGTGCGCGCGGTCTTGCGCAGGTCGGTCTTCACGAAACGGGTGTCGTAGCCATTGAAGAGATGCCCGAGCAGGCCGCGATTGAGATCCGACGTCCCGAACAGCCAGTCCATGATCGGGAAGGTCAGGTTCATGTTCCGCTCCATCATCAGCGACTGGTTGTGATGTGCGGTGTGGTGGCGCCGGATCGTGTTCACGAAGGGCATGTTGCGCACGAACCAGTTCTCGTCGATGTGGCAGCAGGCATGCATGAACTCGTAGAGCAGATACATCGTGGTCGTCGTGGCCATCACCAGCCAGCCGACATTGGGCGTGAAGATCCAGCCCGCGACCAGCGCGATCGGGATCGACATCAGCAGGAAGGTCACCAGCGCATAGGGCGGGAAGAAGGTGACGCGGAAATCATGACTGCCGGCGAAGCGCATCTCCTCGTCGGTGAAGAACTGATGATGCATCAGGGTATGCCGCTGGTAGATCGCGCGGAAGGGGGCGAACTTCCACGGTCGGTGCATGACGTATTTGTGGACCAGCCATTCGAAGAAGTTCGCGCCCAGGAACACCACGGGGACGATGAGCCATTCGATCGGCTTGATGTCCTGCATCGCGTCGATGTAGATGGTCATCGCCGCGATCCCGATTGCGTAGATGACGGCGACGTGCATCCACCCGTTGTACCAGCCCACGATCCGCGACCGGTAGATCTCGCGATACTTGCGCTGGCGCTCACTCATCCGGCTTTCGGTCAGTTCCAGGGACATGGATCCTCCTGTTCGGCAGGGCGGCGGGTCAGGCGCCGGCATGGATGTTGGCAAGTGCCCGGTCGATGTCCTCGCTGGTCATCTCCCATTCGTTGTCGAAATTGGCGACGACCCGGCGCATGAAGGGTTCGTATTCGGCGAGAGCGCGGGCCGGATCACCGAAATGATCGGCGAGGATCGCCAGCGCCAGCTGCGCCGGCCCGTCACCCTCGTAGCTCCATTCGAAGCCGTCCGGCGAGATGGCCCTGATCTCCAGCGCCTCGGGAAGGGGCGCGCCGTTCACCGTCACGACGCAGCCGTCGATTGTCCGATCCCCACGATAGACCTTGCCCCCCGGCGGCATGCCCATCTCCCTCCGGCCCCTTGCATGGCAGCTAATATATCACTACTATATCTTTTGACAAGACGGAAGCTGCTACGGGTCAAGCCCATGAATCCCTTCACCGATCTCGATCCGGCGGCGCTCGGCGCCTTCGGCATCGCCTCGCTCGCGGCCTGCGCCGGCGCGGTGCTGACCAGCGGCTATTTTCCGTCCGGTGCGCGCCCGCCCGCCCTGCGCCGCCGCTTTGCCCCGCTGCTGATCGCTGCCGGGGTTGCCACGACGCTGGCCCTGTTCGCCGCGGCGGTGCTGGCCGCGCTCCGCCTGCCCTGGGCGGTGGCGGTGGTCATCGGCGGCGGCGCGATCCTGCTGGCGCCGTTTCTGATCCAGCCCCTGCCCGAACGCTTCCGCGACAGCCGCCTGGGTGCGGGGCTGTTCGTGGCCGCGGGGCTTGGCGTGCTTGCCATCCTGCGGCTTTCCCTGCCGCATTCGCTTCTGTAAGGTGCCGCCATGCCGACACATATCCGGGCCATCCTGACCGTCATCGTGCTGATCGTCACCGGCGCGGCCTATGCCCTGCGCGAGGTGATCGGCCTTCAGTCCTCGCCGCTCCTTATCTTCGGGCTGGGCGTGGGGATGGCCATATCGCTGTGGCTGTTCCCCGAACCGCGCAAGGAGAAGCCGACCCGCAGGTGACAGCCCGCCGCCGGCACGCGGGATCGGCGGGGCACGGCTTCTTGGCAGGAGAGCGAATGGACGACCAGAGCCGGATTCCGGAACCACCGACCCGCGCCGCGCCCACCCGCGAGCGCAGTGCGGAGAGTCTCTCGGAGGTGGCCTATCGCAAGATCGAGGAGATGATCGTCACCCTGAAGCTCGAACCGGGCACCGTCCTGTCCGAGGCCGCGCTCAGCGAAAGGCTGGGAATCGGGCGCACCCCGGTGCGCGAGGCCCTGCAGCGTCTGGCGATCGAGGGGCTGGTGGTCATCCTGCCGCGCCGCGGCGTGATCGTCTCGGAGATCAACCTGTCGCGCCATCTGGGGCTCCTGGAGGTCAGGCGCGAGCTCGAGCGGCTGATCGCCCGGCGCGCCGCGCGCCGCGCCACCGCCGAGGAGCGCGCCGCCTTCCGGCAGCTGGCCGAGGATTTCACCCATTGCGCGGCCACGAATGATGACATCGCCTTCATGCGCCATGACAAGGCGTTCAACGCGATGACGCTGGCGGCCTGCCGCAACGAATATGCGGCGCGGGCCATGATGCTGATGCAGGGGCTGTCGCGACGGTTCTGGTATCAGCATTATCGCGAAACCCTGGACCTGCCGCGCTGTGCCCGTCTGCATGCCGATGTCGCGCGGGCGATCGCGGAGGGCGACGAGACCGCCGCCGCACGGGCCTCCGATGCGCTGATCGACTACATCGAAGCCTTCGCCCGCGCGACGATCTAGGCCCCGGCGCCGCGACCCGCGTCACATCATCGCCGGGGCGGAGCCCTCCTCCTCCCCCTGCTGGCTCGCGAAGATCGACCGATAGCCGCCGCTCCAGTCCGGCGGCAGGCGGAACCGGCCGGGCTCGTGATGAGCCATGCGCGCCGGCTGGCCGCGGATGATTCGCTGTTCGTAGCGGCTCTTCAGCGGCTGGGCGGTATAGGGCATCGCGTCGGCCGCGGACAGCACATAGAGAAGCAGCGGCCGTCCCAGATCGCTGAGATTGCGCCGCGAGCCGTGGACGGTGAGGTAGTTGTGCACCGTGACCGAACCCGCCGGCCCGGTGAACTCCGCGATCCGCGACAGGTCGAGCGTCGCGGCATCGGCCTCGGTCAGCGCACCCCGCCAGACGCCGTTCGCGTCATAATGGCTGTAGATCGGCCCGGCATGGCTGCCCGGCAGGATCCGCAGCGGCCCCTGATCGGGGCCGCAATCCTCCAGATAGACGCCGAAGGTCGCAACCGCATGGTTGGTGTGCGGAAAGAAGGGCTGATCCTGATGCCACTGCACCTCGGCCCCGCCCCGGGCCCACTTGAAGTTGATCTTGGCCTGATAGAACTTCACGTCCGGCCCCAGGAGATCGGCCGCGAGATCGCCCAGCGGGCCCTCGGTCAGCAGTTCCCAGAAGACCGGCTCCTGATCGCAGGGCGACGAGACCCGGCGCAGCCGCGGCGCCTCGGGGCTGTGGTCGGGTTCGAGATCGAACACCGCATCGGGGCGGGTGATCGACCGGCCGCGCTCGACAAGCCGGGCCACGCCCGCGCGCAGCCGCGAAAGCCAGTCCGGACCGATCAGGCCCTGAACGCAGATCCCGCCATCGCGGAAATATGCCTCGCGCATCGTCTCGGAAATGACGCGGCAGGGCGTGCGGCGAACATCGTCGGGGGTCATCTCGCTCTCTCCTCAGTGCGCCCCCAGCAGCCTGGCCGGCAGCCAGAGGGCCAGCTGCGGAAAGACGGCCACGATCGCCAGGGTCAGAAGCTGGATCAGGATGAAGGGCACGACACCGGCATACATCTGCCGCAGCGTGATCGACGGCGGCGCGATGCCGCGCAGATAGAAGATCGCCGGCGCCATCGGCGGGGTCAGGTAGCTGGTCTGGATGACGATCAGCACCAGGATGCAGAACCAGACCGGATCGAAGCCCGCCGCCGTCACGAAGGGCATGAAGATCGGCAGGAAGATCAGCAGGATCGACACCCATTCCAGGAAGAACCCGGCAATGAACACCAGCGCGAGGAAGGCCAGCAGCAGAAGCTCGGGCCCGAGATCCAGCGCCCGGATGGTCAGACGCATGAACCGCATGCCGCCCGCACCCACGAAGGCACCCGTGAACAGGCTGCCCGCAAGCAGGATGAACATGATCATCCCGGTGATCAGCAGCGTCTTCTGAAGCGCCTCCCACACCATCGCCAGCGAGAACCTTCCATACAGGATCGTCATCAGCACCGCGCCCACGACGCCGATGCCCGCCGCCTCGGTGGGCGCGGCCCAGCCGATGATGATCGAACCCAGCACCGCGAAGATCATGATCACGGGCGGGATCAGTGCCCACAGCGACACCGCGACCTTGGTCCAGAATGGCGGTTCGGACGGGTCCGGACTGCTGGGCGGACCGGAGGCGGGGTGCAGGACGCACAGGGTCAGGATGTAGGCGACGTAGAGCGCGGCCATCACGAGACCGGGCAGGATCATGCCGGTCATCAGGTCGCCGATCGACACATTCGCGATCGGCCCCATGATCACCACCACCAGCGATGGGGGAATGATCGTGCCGAGCGAGCCACCGGCGCAGATCGTGCCCAAGATCAGCGAATGGGAATAGGCGCGTTTCAGCATCGCGGGAATGGCCAGCAGCCCCACGACGGTTTCCGTGGCGCCGATCACCCCGGTCGAGGCGGCGAAGATCACGCACATCACGATCGTGCCAACCGCCAGCCCGCCCGGAAGGCGCCGCGTCCACATATGGACCGCGTTGAACAGCTGCTCGGCAATGCCGGAACGTTCCAGCAGCGCCCCCATGAGAACGAACAGCGGCACCGCCGCGAGAACGTAATTCGAGGCGACATCCTCGATCTTCTGCGTGAACTGGAAGAATACAGCGTCACCGAAGGTGTGAAGACCAAATGCGAACGCGACGCCAAGCAGCGAGAATGCCACCGGGAATCCGGCGAAGATCAGCAGGAAGAGCGCCGGGAACATCAGCATGCCGGTCATGGCGTCACTCGTACGGATAGTTCCGGCGACCGGCAATCGCCTCGATGCACCGGATGCAGGTGGCCACCATCTGCAGCAGCAGCAGGCCGAAGGCAGCGACGATCAGGAAGCGGAAGGGCCAGATCGGCGGATTCCATGCCGACTGCCCGCTGCGTTCACCGGTCTCGAAGGCCTGCCAGGCGAAGGCGCCATAGCGGTCGATGATGAACCAGACCGCGGGAATGGCGAGCGTCAGCATCAGCACCAGATCCACCAGCCCCCGCCATCTGGGCGAGAAGCGGGCATAGAGCAGGTCGATGCGCACATGCTGGTTGTGCTTCAGCGCCGCCGGGCCGGCCAGCAGGAAGTGGATGCCCATCAGCATGAAGCCGAGCTCGTAGGCCCACAGGGTCGGGCTGCCGAAGAAGTGGCGCGAGACGACCTCGTAGCTCATGGCCAGGGTCAGCGGGACGACCAGCAGCGCGGCGCCCCGCCCGATCCATTCCGTCAGGCCATCGATGGCCTGACGGATGCGGGACAGCAAGGACATCCCGCCGCTCTCAGTCGCGCTTCACCTTGACGGTGCGGTAGCGCTCCGCGTCCTTCCAGAGCTCCTCGAAGGCGCGCTGGCTCGCGAAGACGCGGGCGAACCAGGGATTGTCCTTCGCCTGCCGTTCCGCCCAGGCCAGACCGACCGCGCGGGCCTGATACTGCACGTCGGGATCAAGCTCGATGATCGTGTTCCCGGCCTTGCGGTAGAATTCCAGCGCGCGGGCATCCTCCTGCCCGATGGTGAGCCAGGCGTCCAGCGTGGTCAGCCGCGCCGCGGTGCGGATCAGCTCCCGATCCGCTTCGGACAGGCTGTTCCAGGCGTCCATGTTGATGACCAGCTCGAAGGGCGCGGTGGGCTGATGCACGCCGGGGATGACGACATAGGGGGCGACCTGGTGGAAGCCGGTCGAGATGTTCTCCCACAGGGTTCCCCATTCGACCGCATCCAGGACGCCGCGCTCCAGCGCCGGGTAGATGTCGCCGCCGGGCATGGTGACCGGCGCCGCGCCCAGCTCCTGGGCCATCTCGATCCAGGCGCCGGCGGTGCGCAGGCGCAGGCCCTTCAGGTCCTCCAGCGTCCGCACCGGAACGCGGGAATGGACGAAGACCTCGGCGGTGCGGATGAACAGCGGCATGCCGATGATGCCCATCGTCTCGCGGCGCCATTCCTCCCACAGTTCGATGCCGCCCCCGCGATACAGCCAGTGCAGCATCCGTTCGGTATCGAAGGAACCGGCATAGCCGCCGAAGAGGACCGCGGTGGGATCGGCGCCCCAGTCATAGCCCACCCCGGTATGCCCCATGTCGGCCACACCCTGCTGGACCGTCTCGGACACCTTCAGCGCCGGGCCGAGGGTGCCGCCCGGGAAGACCTCGATCTCGATGCGCCCGTTCGAGAGGGTCGCGACGTTGCGCGCAAAGGCCTGCGCCCCGATCTCCATCAGCGGCCCGCCCGACCATGCCGTGGCCATGCGGAAATAGTGTTCCTGCGCCTGCGCGGCCGCAGCCCATCCGAGGACGGACACGGCGACGGCTGCCGCAGTCCGGGTGAAGCCCTTGGCAAACATGCGATATCCTCCCTTTGGGTGGGGCTCGTCGGCCCCTGATGCATTACTAGTATATTTTTCGTCGGCACGGGAAGGGTGAACCTGCGGCCGGCCGGCAGGCCCGCAGGACGGCGCCGATCTCGCCGGGCGCCAGCATGTCGCCGATCGCCTGATGCGGGTCGCGGCGGGCCGGAACCTGACCGGAGCACCGCGCGCGGCGCCGGCGCGGTCACGCCGACCGGGTGCGGCCATCCTGCCGCCCGAGGAGGATTGCCGCGCGGCGGCGCGGATGATTTCGGAGGCGGGCAGGGTGGCGATTCTCGCAGGCATCGGCTGTGCGGGCGCGCGCGGGGCGCTGCGACCGGCCCCTGGCGAGGCCTGCCCGCCCGCCCGGCTGTGCGGGCGCGCGCGGGGCGCTGACCGCCTTTGCGGAGAAGGCGAAGGCGCCGATCCTGCGCAGCCTGCGCGCCAAGGAAGTGATCGACGACGATCACCCGCTGTGCATCGGCGGGCTTGGGCTGCTGGGCGGGCGGCCGGCGGTCAGGGCCATGGAGGGCTGCGATCTTCTGGTGATGGTCGGCACCGATTTCCCCTATCTGGAGTTCTACCCCGAGGACGCGAAGGTCATCCAGATCGACATCGAGCCCACCCATATCGGGCGCCGGGTGCCGGTGGATATCGGCCTTGTCGGCGAGGCCGGCCCGACGCTCGAGGCGCTCACCCGTGCCTTGCCGGAGGGGCGCGACGACGGCTTCCTCAAGGCGATGCAGAAGGAGATGGAGAGCTGGCGCCGGGCGGCGGCGGAGAAGGAGGCCGACATGGGCACGCCGATCCGCCCGCCGATGCTGATGCGGGCCATCTCGGAGGCCGCGCCCGACGGCACGATCTTTCTGGCCGATACCGGGACCAGCACCGCATGGACCGCGCGGCACCTGCGCGTGCGCCCGGGCCAGCGCTACACCCTCTCGGGCGCGCTGGCGAGCATGGCCTTCGCCTTTCCCGGCGCCATCGGCGCGCAGCTGGCCCATCCCGACCGGCGGGTGGTGGCGATCTGCGGAGACGGCGCCTTCGCCATGCTGATGGGCGATTTCGTGACCGCGGTGCGCTACGAGCTGCCGATCGTCACGGTGGTGCTGAACAACGCCAAGCTCGCCTTCATCACCCTCGAGCAGCAGGCCAAGGGCCTGCCGGACTGGGGCACCGAGCTGACCAACCCCGATTTCGCGGCTGTCGCCGAGGCCTGCGGCGGATGGGGCCGCCGCGTGAGCGATCCGGCCGATCTCGCGCCGGCGCTCGAGGATGCCCTTGCCGCCGGCCGGCCCGCGCTGCTCGACGTGGCGGTGGATCCCGACGCGCTCATCATGCCCCCGAAGCTGGAGCTGGGGCAGATCGCCCGCTTCGGCATGGCCCGTCTGCGCGAGGCACTGGGAACCTGACCGCATTTCTGGCGTCTTCGGGGGAAGGACTCCTCACGCCCCCACGCGCCGGTGCCGCGACGGATAACGGGGATTGTGGCCGCGCCGCGGGCGTGCGCGCCCCCGTCACCGCGCCCGTTCCCCCGGGCATGAGGGGAACGGTTCCGGCCCGCATTTCTCCGACCAACCAAGGAAGAGCACGCCATGACCGCAGACCAGACCAAGGATCGCCAACGCGGTGACCATGACTTCGATTTCTCCGACCTTCGCGCGCTCATGCTCGACTGCACACTGAAACCCTCCGGCCAGCTGTCGCATACCGAGGAGCTGATGAAGGTCTCCAGGGCGATTCTGGAAGCAAACGGCGTCCGGACCGAGCTGCTGCGCCCGGTCGATCACGACATCGCGCCCGGCGTCTACCCCGACATGCGCGCGCACGGCTTCGCGCGCGACGACTGGCCGGCGCTGTGCGAGAAGGTGATGGCGGCCGACATCCTGATCCTCGGCACGCCGATCTGGCTGGGCGAGGAAAGTTCGGTCTGCCGGCGGGTGATCGAGCGGCTCTACGGCGAGTCCGGCAAGCTCAACGACAGGGACCAGTCGGTCTTCTATGGCAAGGTCGGCGGCTGCATCATCACCGGCAACGAGGACGGCATCAAGCATTGCGCCATGTCGATCCTCTATGCCTTG
>RFGB01000030.1 GCA_003697125.1 Alphaproteobacteria bacterium | reverse complement strand
CCGGGCGCCCGATCCCGGCGCTGCCGGCGGCCCGGCGCAGGCTGGCCCGGGCGCGGCGGTTCCAGGCGGCGCTGTGGCGGCTGTTCGAGCCGGGGCCCGGCCCGCTGGACAGCCTCGCGCCCGAGGTGCCGGTCTGCCGCTGCGAGAACGTCACCCGCGCCCAGATCGACGCGGCGCTGGCCGCCGACATCGCCGAGATCGGGGCACTGAAGCGCGCCACGCGGGCAGGCATGGGCCGCTGCCAGGGCCGTTTCTGCCAGCCGGTGCTGGCCCGGCTGGTCACCGCGCGGGCCGGCCGCCTGCCGGGCCCGTTCGATTTCTTCGCCCCGCGGGTGCCGATCCGGCCGGTGGCGATCGAGGCGCTGCTGGCCGCCGGTTCCGCCGGGGCCGTCCCCGCCGCGCCCTGGTCCGGCGGGCCGCCCGATGCGCAGGCGGGGATGCCCTCGGCCCCGGACGCGGGCGATGGCTGAGGCGGCGCCCGGATGCGCGACGCCGCCGGATGTGCTGGTGATCGGCGGCGGCATCACCGGCGGCACCGCGGCCATCGCCCTTGCCGAGGCGGGGGCGCGGGTGACGGTGCTGGATGCGGGGCTTCCCGCCGGATCGGCGGCCAATGCGGGCAGCCTGCATGTGCAGCTGCAAAGCCGCTTCCTGCGGCTGTTTCCCGAACTTGCCCCGAATGTCGAGGCGTCGCTGCCGCTCTATGTGCAAGCGGTGCGGGAATGGGAGGCGCTGGCGCGCCGGCTGGGCGGATTCGATCTGGTGCGCGCGGGCGGGCTGATGCTGGCCGGCAGCGCGGCGCAGATGCGGTTTCTCGAGGCCAAGGCCGCGCGCGAGGCGGCGCGGGGCGTGGCGGTGGAGCTGCTGGACCGCGCCGGGCTGGAACGCATCGCGCCCTGGGCGGGGCCGGGGATCGTGGGCGCCGAGCTGTGCCGCGACGAGGGCAAGCTCGATCCCCTGCTTGCCAACCGCAGGCTGGCCGAACATGCCGCCGCGCTGGGTGTGGTGCGGCTTTCGGGCCGCGCGGTGGCGCTGACGGCCGACCCCGCCGCGATCCTCGCCGACGGGCGGCGCCTTGCCGCGGGGCAGATCCTGCTGGCCGCGGCCTGGGGATCGGGGGCGATGACGGCCAGCCTCGGCTGCCCGCTGCCCAGCCGTGCCGAGCCGCTGCACATGAACATTACCGAGCCTGCCGCGCCCGCGATCGGCCAGCTGATCCAGCATGCCGAGCGGCCGATCACGCTGAAGCAGCTCGGCACCGGGCAGATCGTCATCGGCGGCGGCTGGCCGGCACTGGCGGCGGAGCCGGTGCCGCGGGTCCATCCGGGCAGCCTTCTGGGCAATGTGGCGCTGGCGGGCGAGATCGCGCCGGCGCTGGGCACGCTGCGGGTGATCCGGTGCTGGGCGGGATACAACACCACGCTGGACGGGCGCACCGCGCTGGGCCGCCTGCCGCGGGCAGGGCGGGTGATCGTGGCGATCCCGGGCGATGCGGGCTATACGCTGGGGCCGCTGGTGGGCCGGGCTGCGGCGGCGCTGGCGCTGGGCACGCCGCCGCCCTTCGATGTCGCGCCCTGCGATCCGGCGCGCTTCTGGTCGTGACGGCGCCGGCTCAGCGCGGAAGCGCCTCGGCGATGCGCGCCGCGGTCTCGCGCAGCGGGGGCAGGATGCGGGCGGTCATGTGCTCGGGGCTGGCCCGCACCGAAGGCACGCCGACATTGACCGCGCCGATCAGCCGCCCCGACATGGTGCGCAGCGGCACCGCGATCGAGAGCAGCCCCTCCTCGAGTTCCTGATCCACCAGGGCATAGCCCCGGGCGCGGGTCTCGGCCAGAACCTCGCGGAAGGCCTGCTTCGAGGTCACCGTGCGGCTGGTGCGCGGCTCCAGCTTGATGGCCCGGATGATCGCGTCCCAGTCGCCCTCGGGCTGGGCGGCCAGCAGCACCCGCCCGGTGGCGGTGCAATAGGCGGGCAGCCGGTTGCCGACGGCGACGCCGACGCTGATCACGCGGTTGAACTGGACGCCGCAGACATAGACCACGTCGAAACCGTCCAGCACGCCGGCCGAGACCGATTCCTCGATGCGTTCGGACAGCCGTTCCAGGAACGGCTTGGCGATGTCCCACGTGTCGATCTGCGACAGGACCGAGAAGCCCAGCTCCAGCACCCGGGGGGTCAGGTCGAAATACTTGCCGTCGGTGGCGGCATAGCCCTCATGGACCAGCGTCAGCAGGAAGCGCCGGGTCGCGGCGCGGGTGATGCCGGTCTCGGCGGCGACCTCGGACAGGGTCATCCGCCGGCGGGTGCGCGAGAAGGCGCGCAGGATCTCCAGCCCGCGCGCGAGGCTGGAGACATGGTCGCGCTCGCTGATCTCGAACCCCTCGCCCCCGCCGCCGACCCGCGCGGACAGGGCCGAGAGCGGGGCGCGCCCGGCCAGCAGCCGCTCGCTGCCGCCCGCGCCGGCCGCCGACTCGGCAAGACGCGGATCCTCGCCCGCCGCGGCGGGGGGCATCGTGCCGGATTCGGATCGCTTGCGGGTCACGGTGCGGGTCCGGGGCATGGGGTTCTTGCCGTGGTTGCGGCAGGCTTATCACACCGGCGGGGGGTCGGGCGCAAGCGGCGCGTCGCGCCATGCCGCAGGGGCGATTCCCGCTTGCCATCGGCGCCGGCTTCATGGCAGCATATCGCACAAATGTGCGATATGTGAACATGAACCGCGTCGAAGCAGCGGCCAAGGGGGAGGAGCATCGCATGTCTGAGCGCAACCGCATTGGGGGAGACCGCCGCCGCGGGCTGACGCGCCGCGGGGCGCTGGCCGGGATCGCGGCGGGTGGCGCGCTTCTGGCCGCGCCGGCGACGCTGCGCGCGCAGGGCCGGGCAAGGCTGCGCTGGTGGTCGCCGCAGGCCTCGCCCGAGCAGCTGGCCGCCTATCGCTTCCAGATCGAGCGGTTCATGGCCGCCAATCCCGGGGTGGAGGTGGTGTTCGAGAAGACCTCGGACGAAGGCTATCAGCCGCAGATGGCCGCCGCCTTCGCCAGCGGCGAGGTTCCCAACATCGTCACCCACCTGCCCAGCTTCGCGGTCTCGGACTACTGGTCGAACGGGCTTCTGGAACCCTTCAACGAGGTGATCGAGGCGATCGGCCCCGAGAAGTTCTTCCCCGGCGCCAATGACATCTACGAGATCGACCGGGGCGTCTATGCCGGCACCGGCATCGGCAATTCGGCCGCCAACATGCTGTGGGTGCGTCGCGACCTGATGGAGAAGGCCGGGATCGACCGGATCCCGCGCACCTGGGACGAGCTGCGCGACGCCTGCCGCAGGATGCAGGGCGGGGGGGTCTATGGCGCGCCGCTGCCCTATGCCAAGAACTCGATGACCACGCTGACGATCATCGGTTTCATCCATCTGGCCGGCGGCTCGGTCTTCTCGCCCGACCTCGAGGTGGCGCTCGACAGCGAGGCCACCCGCAACGCGCTGGAATTCTACGCATCCATGCGCGAGCTGTGCCCGCCGGGGGCGACCAACTATTCCTGGGGGGAAAGCCTGACCGCCTTCGTCTCGGGCGCCACCGCCACCGGCATCTATACCGGGCGGGTGCTGATCAACGTGAACAAGCAGAACCCGGCCATCGCCGATCACGTCACCTGCGCGACCTATCCCACCATCTCGGCCGATGTCGCGCCCTGGACCTTCAACGACTTCCCCAGCGTGATGATCCCGCGGCAGGCGGGCGACATGGACGCCACCAAGGCCTTCGCCGCCTTCCTCTTCGATCCCGAGGGCTATATCCGCCAGCTGCACGCGGCGCCCGGCCATGTCCTGCCGGTCCTGAAGACGATCAATGACGATCCGCGCTATCGGGACAACGACATCATCCGCAAGTATCCCGCCGAGGTGGAGCTGATGGCCGCCGCCGCGGCCGCGGGCCACAACCTGGGCTGGGAGACCAAGGCGCACAGGCCCAATGTGAAGGCGGGCGCCATCGTCGGTTCCGGCGTGCTGGCCGACATGGTTCAGCGCGTGGTGCTGAACGGCGAGAATGTCGATCGCGTGGTGGGCGAGACCGCCCGCGCGATCGAGGCGATCATGAAGTCGTGAGCCGCCGCCCGGCCTGGTGGCGCCGGCCCCGCGCGGGCCGCGCCGCGCCCCTTGCGACGCGATGGCGATGACCCGGATCGAACGACGCTATGCCTGGCTCGGCCTCGCGCTGATCGGGCCGACGGTGCTGGTGTTCTGCGCGGTGATCGTCTTCCCGCTGGTGGCGGCGATCTATCTGAGCCTGTTCCGCATCTACACGCCCACGCTGGAAGGGGCGTGGGTGGGGCTCGGCAACTATGCCGAACTGCTGGCGCGCGGGGAATTCTGGCAGGCGCTGCGCACCACGCTGATCTGGACCGCGGGCACGCTGACGCTGCAGATGCTGTTCGGCATCGCCATGGCGCTGGTGCTGCACCAGTCGCTGTGGTTCCGCAGCCTGGCCCGCAGCCTGGTGCTGTTCCCCTATTTCGTCTCGACCGTGGTTGCCGTCCTGGTCTGGCGCTGGCTGTTCAACGATCTCTACGGGATCCTCAATCACGTCATCATGGTCGCCGGGGTCAGCGACATGCCGCTCGACTGGCTGGGAACCATGCCCAACGCGATGGTCTCGGTGATCCTGGTGGGGGCGTGGAAATACTTTCCCTTCGTGGTCATCGCGGTGCTGGCGCGGCTGCAGACGATTCCCGAGGCGCTCTACGAGGCGGCGCGGATCGACGGGGCGGGGCCGGTGGCGCGCTTCTTCGACATCACGCTGCCGCAGCTGCGCGACGTGCTGGTGGTGGTGGTGATGCTGCGCGCGATCTGGGACTTCAAGGAATTCGACCTGATCTTCCTGCTAACCGGGGGCGGGCCGGTCACCGCGACCCAGACGCTGCCGCTGGTGGTCTACAAGGAGGCGTTCTCGATGAACCAGATGGGCATGGCCGCGGCCCATGCGGTGGCGATGATGGCGGTGATGCTGGTCTTCATGATCGTCTATATCCGCCGGACGCGCGGGGGTCAGGGCGCATGACCTTCCTGGGCAGGCTGGCCTTCAACCTGATCGCCTGGGCGCTGGTGCTGGTGATCGCCTTCCCGCTGGCCTGGATGGTGGTCACCGCGCTGAAGCCGCAATCCGAGCTGTTCCGCCGCCCGCCGGGTTTCCTGCCCGAGGCGCCGACGCTGGACCATTTCCGCCGCCTGCTGGAGGAGACCCCCTTTGCCACCTATTTCGGCAATTCGGTGATCCTGGCCACCGCCACCACCGCGGTGGTGATCGCGCTGGCCACGCTGGGGGCCTATTCGCTGGTGCGCTTCAGGTATCGCGGGCGCGAGAGTCTCGCCTTCCTGGTCCTGTTCACCTATCTCCTGCCCTCGGTGGTGCTGATCCTGCCGCTCTATCTGATGATGGTCAGGCTGGGCCTGGCCAACACGCTGGCCAGCCTGGTGATCGCCTACACCACCTTCGCGCTGCCCTATGCGCTGTGGCTGCTGCGGTCCTTCATGGCCGGGGTGCCCGAGGATCTGGAGAGCGCGGCGCTGGTCGACGGCGCCTCGCGCCTGGGCGCATTTCGCGACGTGATCCTGCCGCAGCTGGTGCCGGGGATCATCTCGACCGCGCTGTTCACCTTCATCCTGTCCTGGAACGAATATCTCTACGCGCTGGTGCTGGTGAATTCCGACGCGGCGCGGCCGCTGACCACGGGGGTGATGTCCATGCTGATCTCGGCCTTCAACATCGAATGGTCGCTGCTGATGGCCGCATCGGTGATGATGAGCCTGCCGCTGATCGTGGTGTTCGCCTTCCTGCAGGGCTATCTGACCCGCGGCTTCGGCGCGGGCGCGGTGAAGGGCTGAGGCGATGGCGGGGGTGGAGCTGCACCGCCTGCGCAAGGAGTTCGGGGCCTTCGTGGCGCTGGAAGGGCTGGACCTTCGGGTCGAGGAGGGCGAGTTCGTCGCCCTGCTGGGGCCGTCGGGCTGCGGCAAGACCACGACGCTGCGCATGCTGGCGGGGCTGGAGTTTCCCACCGCGGGCGAGATCCGCATCGGCGGGCGGGTGGTGAACGACCTGCCCCCCGCCCGGCGCGACGTGGCGATGGTGTTCCAGTCCTACGCGCTCTACCCGCACATGACCGTGGCGCAGAACATCGCCTATCCGCTGAAGAAGCGCGGCGTGCCGCGGGCCGAGCGCGCGGCGGCGGTGGCGCGCGTGGCCGAGCTCCTGCAGCTCACCCCGCTTCTCGACCGGCGGCCGCGGCAGCTGTCGGGCGGGCAGCAGCAGCGCGTGGCGCTGGGCCGGGCGCTGGTGCGCGACCCGCAGGTCTTCCTGCTCGACGAGCCGCTTTCCAACCTCGACGCCAAGCTGCGCGCCCATATGCGCGCCGAGCTGATCGAGCTGCATCACCGCCTGGGGCGGACGATGATCTATGTCACCCATGACCAGCTGGAGGCGATGACCATGTCGGACCGCATCGCCGTGCTGTCGGCCGGACGGCTCATGCAGTTCGATACCCCCGGGGCGATCTATGACCGGCCGGCCAACCGCTTCGTCGCCGGATTCATCGGCACCCCGGCGATGAACCTGATCGAGGGGCGCATCGCCGCCGGGCGCTTCACCGGCCAGGGGCTCGACCTGCCCCTGGCCCCCGGCCTGCCGGAGGGGCCGGCGGTGCTGGGGGTGCGGCCCGAACATGTGACCATCGGCGAGGGCGCGCAGCGCGGTCGGGTGCGGGTGGTCGAGCCCACCGGGCACGAGACGATCGTCATCGCCGAGCTTCCCGGCGGCGCCCTGGTGACCGCCCGCGCCCCGGCGCGCGCCCGCCCGGCGATCGGCGAGGTGCTGCCGCTCGGCCTCGATCCGGACGGGCTGCACCTGTTCGCAGCCGACGAGGAGGGTGCGCGCATCGACCCGGCGCGCTGAACGCGGAAAGGCAGCAACGACGTGGACCGCAACACCATCGACTGGGCCGGACCGATGCCCGCCATCACCACCCCGTTTTGCAAGGACGGGTCGCTGGACGAGGAGGCCCTCGCCGCCAACATCGACCGGCTGATGCGCCTGGGCGCCACCGGGATCGTGGCGGGGGGCTGCACCGGCGAGTTCTGGTCGCTGACCCTCGCCGAGCGCGCGGCGCTGGCCGCCCATGCGGTGCGGGCGGTTGCCGGCCGCGGGCCGGTGCTGCTGGGCGCCGCGGCGATCCGGGCGGCGGAGGTGGTGGAGCTTTCCCATGCCGCGGCCGAGGCGGGGGCCGACGGGGTGCTGGTGACGCCCCCCTTCTTCGTCCAGCTGACCCGGGCCGAGATCGTCGCCCATTTCGCCGCGGTGGATGCGGGGTCGGCGCTGCCGGTGATGCTGTACAACATCCCCGTCAATGCCGGGAACGCCATCACCCCCGAGATCGCGTCCGAGCTGGCGGACCTGCCCCGGGTGGTGGCGATCAAGGAAAGCTCGGGCGACTGGAACAGCTTCCACGCCACGCTCGCCGCCTGTCGCGACCGCATCCGGGTGTTCTGCGGGCCGTCCTCGATGTTCGGGGTGCCCGCGGTGCTGGCCGGATGCGACGGGCTGATCGACTGCTTCCCCAATGTCTGGGCGGGCTGTCTCGACCTGTGGCACGCCACGCGGGCGGGCGATCTGAACAGGGCCTGGGCGCTGCAGGAAACCGGCCGCGCGCTGACCGCGCTGTTCGTCTCGGGGGGGCGCACGCTCTATCCCGCAACCAAGGCGGCGATGGATCATCTGGGCCTGCCCGGCGGGGGGGCGCCGCGCCCCCCGCTCATGCCGCTGTCGGGCGGGCCGCTTCGGGAACTGATCGCGGGGCTCGCGCGGCTGGTGCCCCGGGGGGAGGCGAGCTGATGGATCTGGGAATCCGTGGCCGGCGGGCGATCGTGACCGCGGCGAGCCGGGGTCTGGGCCGCGCCTGCGCCCGGTCGCTGGCGGCCGAGGGGGTGGCGCTGACGCTGAACGCGCGCGGGGCCGAGGCGCTGGAGGCCACCGCGCAGGAGATCCGCGACGAGTTCGGCGTCGAGGTGACCACGGTCGCCGGCGACTTCGCCGACCGCGCGCTGCGCGCGGCGCTGATGCGCGCCTGCCCCGAACCGGACATCCTGGTCAACAATCCCGGCGTGCGGCAGACGCCCGATCCCTTCGAGGGCATCACGCCCGAGGCGTGGCGCCACTGGCTGGAGGTGCACTATCTGTGCTGCGTCGAGATGATGCAGCTGGTCACCCCGGGCATGCGCGCGCGCCGCTTCGGGCGGATCGTGAACCTGTCGGTCAGCTTCATCAAGTTCCCGCAGGTGGGCTTCGCCCATACCCACGCCGCCCGGCTGGCGCTGGCCGGGGCCTCGGCCGCGGCGGTGCGCGAACTTCTGCCCCACAACGTCACCATCAACGCCGTCTGCCCGGGCCTGTTCGACACCGAGGCGCTGCGCGTCAACCTGCATGGCCATGCCCGCCGGGGCAACACCACCTATGAGGCGATCGTCGAGGACCGGCTGCGCGGCTGCCCGGCCGGACGCTTCGCCGACCCCGCCGAATGCGGCGACCTGGTGGCCTTCCTCTGCTCGGCCCAGGCCGGATTCATCTCGGGGCAGAACATCGTCAATGACGGCGGCGTCTATCAGGGGCTGTTCTGATGCGCGTGGCGATGGTCTCGGGCGCGGGGCGGGGGCTGGGCCGGGCGATCGCCGTGCGGCTGACCGGGGCGGGCTGGACCGTCTCGGCCGGGCTGCGCGATCACGCCCGGGCGCCGCAGGGATGCGCGGGCTTTCGCTTCGATGCCACCGATCCCCCCACCGCCGGGGCCTGGGTCGAGGCCACGATCGCCCGCTTCGGGCGCATCGACGCGGTGGTGAACAATGCCGGCATCCTGCGCATGGTCACCTTCGATCAGGGCAGCGAGGCGGATCTGGACCTGATGTGGCAGGTGAACGCGAAGGCCCCCTTCCGCCTGCTGAAGGCGGCGATGCCCCATCTGCGCGCCAGCGGCCGGGGCCGGGTGGTCAACATCGCCTCGACCGACGGCAAGCGGGTGCGCGATGCCACCGTCTCGGCCGGCTATGCGATGACCAAGCATGCCCTGATCGCGCTGACCCATTACGTGCGCATGGCCGGCCATGCCGACGGGGTGCGGGCCACCGCGCTGTGCCCCGGCGCGATCGACACCGAGATGATCGCCGGCTTGCCCGGGGTGACCCCGCCCCAGGGGCGGCTGCGCCCGGAGACGGTGGCGGGGCTGGTGGCGATGCTGCTGGATTTGCCGCCCGAGGCGGTGGTGGCCGAGCTGGTGGTCAACACCCGGCTGGAGCCGATGCTGTAGCAGCGGGCCAGCTCACCCCTTGCGCGAAAGCACTTCCCCCGTCAGTCTGGAGATGTGGAGCCGCGCCCAGCCCGGGCGCGGGGCCGGCGCCCTTCCGGGTGGCCGGCGCCGGCCGGGTCCGACGGGCGGGGACAGACAGGGAGAATGCAGATGAAGCAGCTCGTGCAAGGCGTTCTGGCAGCGGCGCTGGCGCTGACGGCCGGCGCCGCCGCTGCCCAGGAGAGATTCATCACCATCGGGACCGGCGGGCAGACCGGCGTCTACTATGTCGTCGGCCAGTCGATCTGCCGGCTGGTGAACCGGGGCACGGCCCAGCACAACCTGAAGTGCACCGCGCCCTCGACCGGCGGCTCGATCGCCAACATCAACGCGATCGCCGCGGGCGACATGGACATGGGGGTGGCCCAGTCCGACTGGCAGTTCCACGCCTATAACGGGACCTCGCAGTTCGAGGGCAAGCGCGTCGAGAAGCTGCGCGCCGTGTTCTCGGTGCATTCCGAGCCCTTCACCGTGGTTGCCCGGGCCGATTCCGGCATCCAGACCTTCGAGGATCTGAAGGGCAAGCGGGTCAATGTGGGCAATCCCGGCTCGGGCCAGCGCGCCACGATGGAGGTGGTTCTGAAGGCGATGGGCTGGACGATGGACGACTTCGCCCTCGCCTCGGAGCTGAAGCCCGCCGAGCAGGCCGCCGCGCTGGGCGACAACAAGGTCGACGCGATCATCTACACCGTCGGCCATCCCAACGGCTCGATCCAGGAAGCCACCTCGACCGTCGAGGCGCGCATCATTCCGGTGACCGGCCCGGCGATCGACAAGCTGGTCGCCGAGAACCCCTATTACGCCAAGGCGATCATCCCGGGCGGCATGTATCCCGGCACGCCCAATGACGTCGAGACCTTCGGCGTGAAGGCGACCTTCGTGACCTCGGCCGACGTGCCCGAGGATGTCGTGTACACCGTGGTCAAGGCGGTGTTCGACAATTTCGAACGCTTCAAGGGGCTGCATCCGGCCTTCGCGCATCTGAAGGAATCCGAGATGATCCGCGACGGGCTGTCGGCCCCGCTGCATCCGGGTGCGGTGCGCTACTACAAGGAACGCGGCTGGATGTGACCGCGCCGTGAAGCCGGGGGCGGGCCCGTCCCGCCCCCGGCCCCGCCCGACCCGGTCCGGCCAGGGGAAGGCCCGCAGGGCAGGACCGGGCGAACGGCCGCGTGACGGCCGGTGAAGACCACTGCGATCGGGGGGAATGACATGCGCAAGGATCAGCAGCAGGCCGCTGCGGTCGAGAATGAGGCGGCCGGGCGCGGGGGGCTGAGCCAGGCCGAGCTCGACGAGCTCGTCGCCTCCTCGGACCTCGGCGCGCGGGGCACCACCGGCCCGGCGGGCCGGGTGATCATGCTGGTGGCGCTGGCCTGGTCGCTGTTCCAGATCTGGATCGCCTCGCCCCTGCCCTTCATGCTGCGTTTCGGGGTGTTCAACGACACCGAGGCGCGGTCGATCCACCTCGCCTTCGCCATGTTCCTGGCCTTCGCGGCCTTTCCGGCCGCGCGCAGCGCGGTGCAGCTGGCGCTCGGCCTCGCGGTGCCGCTGCTGCTTGCGGGGCTGTTCATGCTGGCCGGGAAGGAGCAGACCGCGACCTGGTGGATCCCGATTCCGGCGCTGGCGATCGCCGCGGCGATTCTGCTCGGCTCGCCCAAGGAACGCATCCCGGTCTGGGAATGGCTGCTGGCGGCGGCCGGTGCGCTGAGCGCGATCTATCTGTTCGTCTTCTACGAGGAGATCGGGCGCCGGGTGGGCGCGCCGATCCCGCTCGATTTCGTCGTGGCGGTGGTGGGCATCCTGCTGCTGCTCGAGGCCACGCGCCGCGCCCTCGGCCCCGCGCTGATGATCGTGGCCTCGGTGTTCCTGCTCTATACCGTGCTCGGGCCCTGGATGCCCGAGATCATCGCCCACAAGGGCAACAACCTGTCCGAGATCGTCAACCACCAGTGGATCACCACCGAGGGCGTGTTTGGCATCGCGCTGGGGGTGTCCACCAGCTTCGTCTTCCTCTTCGTGCTGTTCGGCTCGCTGCTCGACAAGGCCGGGGCGGGCAACTACTTCATCCAGGTCGCCTTCAGCCTGATGGGCCACATGCGCGGCGGGCCCGCCAAGGCCGCGGTGGTGTCCTCGGCGATGACCGGGCTGATCTCGGGATCCTCGATCGCCAATGTCGTGACCACCGGCACCTTCACCATCCCGCTGATGAAGAAGGTCGGCTTCTCGGCCGAGAAGGCCGGGGCGGTCGAGGTGGCCAGCTCGGTCAACGGCCAGATCATGCCCCCGGTGATGGGCGCCGCCGCCTTCCTGATGGTGGAATATGTCGGCATCCCCTATTTCGACGTGGTCACCCACGCCTTCCTTCCGGCGGTGATCAGCTACATCGCGCTGGTCTATATCGTGCATCTCGAGGCGATGAAGGCCGGGATGAAGGGCCTGCCGCGGGCCTATGAGCCGCCGCCGCTCATCCGCCGGCTGATCGGCATCGCCTTCGCCATCGCCGCGATCTGCGCCGTCTCGCTTGCGGTCTATTACGGCATGGGCTGGCTGCGGCCGGCATTCCCGCAAAGCGCGGGCTTCATCGTCTTCGCGCTGCTGGTGCTGGTCTATCTGGCGCTGCTGTGGATCTCGGCGCGCGAGAAGCCGCTGCAGCTCGATGATCCGAACGCGCCGGTGACGACACTGCCCCTGCCCGGGCCGACCATCCGGTCGGGGCTGCACTACATCCTGCCGGTGGTGGTGCTGGTCTGGGCGCTGATGATCGACCGGCTCAGCCCCGGCCTGTCCGCCTTCTGGGCGATGGCCTTCATGGTGTTCATCCTGGTCACCCAGCGGCCCATCCTGGCGCTGTTCCGGGGCGAGGGCGTCACCGGGGCCACGGTGATGCAGGGCCTGCACGAGCTGATCGACGGGCTGGTGACCGGCGCGCGCAACATGATCGGCATCGGCATCGCCACCGCCACGGCCGGCATCATCGTCGGCGCGGTCAGCCAGACGGGGGTCGGCTCGGCGCTGGCCGATGTGGTCGAGGTGCTGTCGGGCGGCAACCTGATGGCGATCCTGCTGCTGACCGCCGTGCTGTCGCTGATCCTGGGCATGGGGCTGCCGACGACGGCCAACTACATCGTGGTCTCGGCGCTGCTCGCCCCGGTGATCGTGACGCTGGGCCAGCAGAACGGGCTGATCGTGCCGCTGATCGCGGTGCATCTGTTCGTGTTCTATTTCGGCATCATGGCCGACGTCACCCCGCCGGTGGGGCTGGCCAGCTTCGCCGCCGCGGCGGTCTCGGGCGGCGATCCGATCAAGACCGGTGTGATCGCCTTCTTCTACAGCCTGCGCACCGCGGCGCTGCCCTTCCTGTTCATCTTCAACACCGATCTGCTGCTGGTCGGGGTGGACTGGCTGCACGGGCTGTTCGTCTTCGTCATCGCCACCGTCGCCATGCTGCTGTTTGCCGCCGGCACCCAGGGCTGGTTCCTGACGCGCAACCGCATTCACGAGACGGTGGCCCTGCTGCTGGTCGCCTTCACCCTGTTCCGTCCCGGCTACTGGATGGACATGATCGCGCCCCCCTGGGAGGAGGTTCCGCCGGCCGAGATCGCGGCGGCGGCCGCGGCGGTGCCGCCGGGCGAGAAGCTGCGGCTGCGCCTTGCGGGGGTCAATGATCTGGGCGATCCGATCGAGTTCGTCGCGCTTCTGCCCATCGGCGAGGGGGCGAGCGGCGAGGACCGGCTGGCCGCCGCGGGTGTCACGCTGCGCAGGGAGGGCGAGCGGACGATCATCGACAATGTCGCCTTCGGCTCGCCCGCGGCCGAGGCGGGGCTCGACTGGGATCAGGTGATCCTGCAGGTGCTCAAGCCCGCCGATGCGCCCAGCAAATACTGGATGTATGTGCCCGCGCTGCTGCTGCTGGCGCTGGTGGTGGTGCTGCAGCGCCGCCGCGCCGAGGCCGGGCCGCACCCCCGCCGGGCCGCCGCCTGACCGGGCCGGATGCGGCGGGCCATGCCGGGCGGCTTTCCGTTTCCCGCGCCAGCGGCTAGACTCGCCGCCAGCGCGGGCGCGTCCGCCCGCCCCGCTCCGGAGTGCACATATCCATGACGCCCTTCGCCATCGCCGGCATCCAGATGCATGTCAGCGCGCTGCACCCCAACGAGGAGGGGATGCTGCAGCGCCTTGACATCCTGATGGCGCGCTTTCCCTGGACGCAGATGGTGCTGTTCAGCGAGCTCGCCCCCTTCGGGCCGCTGCCCCGCTTCGCCCAGCCATTCCACAACCCGACGCTGGAACGCTTCCGCGTCGCCGCGCGCCATCACGGCATCTGGCTGATCCCGGGGTCCATGTTCGAACAGGACGCCGACGGGCGCATCTACAACACCGCGGTGGTCATCGATCCCCAGGGCCAGATCGTCGCGCGCTATCGCAAGATGTTCCCCTTCCGCCCCTACGAGACCGGGGTGGAGGCGGGCACCGAGTTCTGCGTCTTCGACGTGCCGGGGGTGGGCCGCTTCGGCCTGTCGATCTGCTATGACATCTGGTTCCCCGAGACCACCCGCCAGCTGACCGCCATGGGTGCCGAGGTGCTGCTGCATCCGGTGCTGACCGGAACCACCGACCGCGACGCCGAACTGGCCATCGCCCGGGCCACCGCGGCGCAGTTCCAGTGCTATGTCTTCGACGTCAACGGGCTGGGCGCGGGTGGCAACGGGCGATCCTGCGTGGTCGATCCCTCGGCGACGGTGCTTCATCAGTCCGCCGGGCAGGAGGACATGTTCCCCATCGAGATCGATCTCGATCAGGTCCGCCGCCAGCGCGAGACCGGCTTCAAGGGGCTGGGACAGGTGCTGAAGAGCTTCCGCGACCGCGCGGTCGACTTCCCGGTCTATGACCGCGCCAGCGGCGCGGACAGCTATCTGCACAGCCTCGGCCCCCTGGAGCTGCCCCATCGCGGCAGCCGCGCGGGGCTTCTGGGCAATGCGCGCGGGCTGATCGAGGGCCTGCCGGCCGACGGGGCGGTCGAGCCGCAATTCAAGGGCGCCGAGCCGCCGGGAACGCCATATCTGCGGCGCGTCCCGTCCGGCTAGCGCCGGCGGGCCGGTCACGGCCCGCCGCATCAGGGAGGACAGGGTCATGCAGTCGATGAGCGAATACTTCTCCGCCGTCCAGCTTCGCGCCGACCGGTGGAGCGACCTGAGGGCCGCGCTCGAGACCCTGGCCCGGGAACCCGAGGGGCGCCATGCCCGCAGCCGGCGCGACAAGGTCGCGCGGCTGTTCGCCCAGCTCGAACCGATCGAACGCTACTGGGCGTTTCCCGGCGTGGCCGCCTTCGAATCCATGCGCCGCCTTTTCGAGGCCGGCCATCTGCCCGAGGCCGCCGCCACCGTGCGCCGCGCGGCCCGCGCGCTGATCTCGGGGGCCTATCGGCGGCGCCATGTCCCGCTGGACCGCGAGCGGCTGGATGGTGACGAGCCCGAGGACGAGACCCCCCTGCCGCTGGAGGCGCGCAGCCTGGCGCGACCCTATTTCGAGGTGCTGATCGTCGATGACCTGAACGAGCAGCAGGAGCGCTGGCTCAAGACATCGATGCAGGCGATGCGCCGGCCCGAGGATGCCTTCGTCTATGAACCGGTGGTGGTGCCCAGCCTGGAGGATGCGCTGATCGGGGTGCTGTTCAACTACAACATCCAGGCGGTGGTGGTCCGCCCCGGGCTGAAGCTGGAATCGGCCATCCGCCTGCCGATCCTGACCCGCTACATCGAACGCGCGGGCGAGGCCGAGGAGATCGCCGGCATCGCGCCCGAGGATTACGGGCCGGAGCTGTGCCGGCTTCTGGGCAAGGTCCGGCCCGAGCTGGACGCCTATCTGGTCACCGACCGTTCGGTCGAGGAGGTGGCCGGCATGGATCTGGGCAATTGCCGGCGGGTCTTCTACAATCAGGAAGACTTCACCGAACTGCACCTCAACATCCTGCGCGGGGTCGGCGCGCGCTACAAGACCCCCTTCTTCACCGCGCTGAAGGAATATTCCCGCCAGCCCACCGGCGTCTTCCACGCCATGCCGATCAGCCGCGGCAAGTCGATCACCCGCAGCCACTGGATCCAGGACATGGGCGCCTTCTACGGCCCCAACATCTTCATGGCCGAAACCTCGGCCACCTCGGGCGGGCTCGACAGCCTGCTGGAGCCGCACGGGCCGATCAAGGAGGCGCAGGAGCTGGCCGCCCGCGCCTTCGGCGCCCGGCAGACCTTCTTCGCCACCAACGGAACCTCGACCTGCAACAAGATCGTGGTGCAGGCGCTGGTGCGCCCGGGCGACATCGTGCTGGTGGACCGCGACTGCCACAAGTCGCACCATTACGGGCTGGTGCTGGCCGGGGCGCAGGTGGTCTATCTGGACAGCTATCCGCTGAACCAGTGGTCGATGTATGGCGCGGTGCCGCTGCGCGAGATCAAGCATCAGCTTCTGAAGCTGAAGGCGGCGGGCAAGCTTGACCGGGTGCGGATGCTGCTTCTGACCAACTGCACCTTCGACGGCATCGTCTACAATGTCGAACGGGTGATGGAGGAATGCCTCGCCATCAAGCCCGACCTGATCTTCCTGTGGGACGAGGCCTGGTTCGCCTTCGCGCGCTTCGCGCCGACCTATCGCCAGCGCACCGCGATGCATGCCGCCAACACCCTGCGCGAGAGGCTGCGCAGCGAGGCGCATGCCAAGGCCTGGGCACGGCAGGCCGAGAAGCTGAAGGACGCCGACGAGGCGACGCTGCTGAAGACGCGGCTGATCCCGCCCCCCGATGCGCGGGTGCGGGTCTATGCCACCCAGTCGACCCACAAGACCCTGACCGCGCTGCGCCAGGGCTCGATGATCCATGTCAATGATCAGGACTTCAAGGGCGAGGTCGAGCAGAGCTTCCACGAAGCCTACATGACCCATACCTCGACCAGCCCGAACTATCAGATCATCGCCAGCCTCGATGTCGGCCGCCGTCAGGTGGAGCTGGAGGGGTTCGAGTTTGTCCAGCGCCAGGTCGAGGCGGCCATGGCCATGCGGCGCGCCATCTCGACCCATCCGATGCTGCAGCGCTATTTCAAGGTGCTGTCGGCGGGCGACATGATCCCGGCCGAATTCCGCGAGAGCGGCGTGGACAGCTATTACGACCCCGAACAGGGCTGGACCGATTTCTGGCAAAGCTGGGAGCGCGACGAGTTCGTGCTTGACGCGACGCGCGTCACCCTCGCCGTGGGCGGCACCGGCTGGGACGGCGACACCTTCAAGACCCGCATCCTGATGGATCGCTACGGCATCCAGATCAACAAGACCTCGCGCAACACGGTGCTGTTCATGACCAATATCGGCACCACGCGGTCCTCGGTCGCCTATCTGATCGAGGTGCTGGTCGAGATCGCCCGCGACCTGGACGAAAGGCTGGACGATGCCTCGCGCATGGAACGGCTGGCCTTCGACCGCCGGGTGCGCAACCTGATGCACGACCTGCCGCCGCTGCCCGACTTCTCGCGCTTCCACGACGCCTTCCGCGACGGCTCGGACACCGGCGAGGGCGACATCCGCGCCGCCTTCTTCCTCGCCTATGACGAGGACAACTGCGACTACATGGACATCGCCAGCGGGGCGATCGAGGCGGCGATGGAGGAGGGGCGCGAGGTGGTCTCGGCCTCCTTCATCATCCCCTATCCGCCCGGCTTCCCCATCCTGGTGCCCGGACAGGTGGTCAGCCGCGACATCCTCGACTTCATGCGGGCGCTGGATGTGCGCGAGATCCACGGCTACCGCGCCGATCTGGGCCTGCGCGTGTTCACCCAGAAGGCGCTGGAACGCCATGCCGCGACGCGCCCGCGCCGCCGGGCCGTCGCCGCGGAATGACAACAGGGAGAGTTACATGGCCAGGAAGGAACTGAAGAACATCTCGGAAATCCGGAGGTTCTTCCATCGCAACGAGGATCCCATCTACTTCATATCGGCAACCAACTTCAATCTTCTCGGGATCGACGAATGGGTGAAGAATTTCAAATACATATGCTATATTGATTGCTATGACGGCAAGCATCCCAATGTGTTCTGTCCTTCCGAGGCGCCGCACGCCGAATTCCAGTCGATCGAGGACATCAACAACTATCTCCTCCAGCACAAGGAGGTGATCGACTACATCCGCCGCCGCGGGGGCAAGCCGAAATTCGTCTTCCTGATGTTCGACGAGGAGACCGAGCGGCTGGCCGCCGAGCTGGGCGCCGAGATCTGGTTCCCCAAGGCGAAGCTGCGCCAGAAGCTGGACAACAAGATCGAGACGGTGCGCGTGGGCAACAAGGCCGGCGTGCCCTCGGTGCCCAATGTGCTGAGCGAGGTGCGCGACTACAAGCATCTGATGCAGCTGGCCGAGGAGGCCGGGCTCGGCCACGATCTGGTGCTGCAGTCGGCCTTCGGCGATTCGGGGCACACCACCTTCTTCATCCGCTCCGAGGCCGATTTCCGCCGCCACGAGCACGAGATCGTCGGCCAGGGCGAGATCAAGATCATGAAGCGGATCGACTGCCGCGGCAGCGCCATCGAGGCCTGCGCCACCAAGGCGGGCACCATCGTCGGCCCGCTGATGACCGAGCTGGTCGGCTTCAGGGAGCTCACCCCCTATCGCGGCGGCTGGTGCGGCAACGAGATCTTCGCCACCGCATTCCCGCCCGCCACCCGGCAGAAGGCCCGCGAGCTGACCTTCAGGTTCGGCGAGCAGCTGCGCAAGGAAGGCTATCGCGGCTATTTCGAACTGGATTTCCTGATCGACAAGAAGACCGGCGAGCTGTGGCTGGGCGAGCTGAACCCGCGCATCACCGGCGCCAGCTCGATGACCAATCACGCCGCCTTCGCCCATGCCGACGCGCCGCTGTTCCTGTTCCACCTGCTGGAATTCTCCAAGGCGAAGTTCACCCTGGATGTCGACGAGCTGAACGCCCGCTGGGCCGACCCGGACATGATCGATTCCTGGTCGCAGATGGTCATCAAGCATACCGAGGACAATGTCGACATCCTGACCGAGGCGCCGCCGACCGGGATCTACCGCATGCTGGAGGATGGCCGCGTGGTCTATGACCGCTTCGACTATCACCGCCGCGCGGTGGAGAGCGAGAACGAGGCCTTCTTCCTGCGGATCCTGAAGCCGGGGGATTACCGCTACGAGGGCGCCGATCTCGGCATCCTGGTCACCCGCGGCCGGTCGATGACCCCGGGCTTCCAGCTGAACGAACGCGCGCGCAAGTGGATCCACGGCATCAAGCGGCTGTTCGCGGCGCGCCCGCTGCCCACCGCGCAGGCGGGGCCGGTGGCCGGCGAGCCGGCCTTCAAGATCCTGTGACGGGGGTGCCCGGCGGGGATGGATCTGGTCTGGCGCGCGATATCCGAGGATCGGCCCGGCCCCGTCTGGGCCGGGCTGTTCGCGGAATACTGGCCGCACTATCACCGCTGGTGGCTGCGCGAGGGCGCCGATGCCCGGCCGACCTGGTGGGACTGCGTCAAGGCGCTGCGCGCGCACATGCCCGAACTCATGCCGCTCTATGAGGAGCTCTGCGCGCTGGCCGGTGGCGGCGATCACGCGGCGCGGTTCCTCAGCTTCTGGGGGCCGCCGCCCTATCTCTCGGCCTGCAGCCAGGCGGTGTGGCCGGGCGCCGAGCCGGTCCTGGTGCGCAACTATGACTACAGCCCCCGCGCCTTCGACGCGCTGGTGCTGCGCACCGGCTGGCTGGGCCGCGCGGTGCTGGGCACCAGCGACGGGCTGTGGGGGCTGGTTGACGGCATCAACGATGCCGGCCTCGCCGTCTCGCTCACCTTCGGCGGGCGCCATGTGGTGGGCGACGGATTCGGGGTGCCGCTGATCCTGCGCTATGTGCTGCAGACCTGCGAGACCACCGCCGCCGCGGCCCGCGCCCTGGCGCGCCTGCCCACGCACATGAGCTACAACGTCACCGTGCTGGACCGGCGGCGCGACTTCGTCACCGCCCATCTGGCCCCGGATCGGCCGGCGCGCATCACCCATGCCGCCGTGGCCACCAATCATCAGGAGCGGGTGGAATGGGCCGCCCATGCCCGCTTCACCGCCACGGTGGAACGCGAACGCTTCCTGCTGCAGCGGCTCATGCTGCATCGCGACCCCGAGGAGAAGTTCATCGCCGCCTTCCTCAGGCCGCCGCTGTATTCCTCGGACTTCGCCAACGGATTCGGCACCCTCTATACCGCGGTGCTGCGCCCGCGGCTGGGGCAGATGGAGCTGCGCTGGCCCGGCCATTCCTGGCCGCTGGAGCTGGCCGCCTTCCGCCCCGGCCGCCTGACCATCCGCATCCCCCAGAGCACGGAACAGGCGACATGAGCCACATCTTCCCCCGCGACACCCGCGTCAGCCTTCCCGTGGTGGCGGGCGGCCAGGGCTGCTATCTGTTCGACCGAGAGGGGCGGCGCTATCTCGACGCCTCGGGCGGCGCGGCGGTCTCCTGCCTCGGCCATGGCGACGCCGAGGTGATCGACGCGATCAAGGCCCAGCTCGACCGCGTCGCCTTCGCCCATACCGGATTCTTCACCTCCGAACCGGCCGAGGCGCTGGCCGACCTGCTGGTCGCCCATGCCCCGGCGGGAATCGAGCGGGTCTATCTGGTCTCGGGCGGGTCCGAGGCCACCGAGGCGGCGATCAAGCTGGCGCGCCAGTATTTCGTGGAACGCGGCGAGCCGCAGCGCAGCCGGCTGATCGCGCGCCGCCAGAGCTATCACGGCAACACCCTGGGGGCGCTGGCCGCGGGGGGCAACGAATGGCGCCGGGCGCAGTTCGGGCCGCTCTTGATCGATGTCAGCCATATCGAACCCTGCTACGAATACCGCCTGCGCCGGCCCGACGAGAGCCCCGAGGCCTATGGCCGGCGGGCGGCGGACGCGCTGGAGGCGGAGATCCTGCGCCTGGGTCCCGAGACGGTGATGGCCTTCATCGCCGAGACCGTCGTCGGCGCCACCGCCGGCGCGGTGCCGCCCGCCCCGGGCTATTTCCGCCGCATCCGCGAGATCTGCGACCGCTACGGCGTGCTGATGATCCTTGACGAGGTGATGTGCGGGATGGGCCGCACCGGCACGCTGTTCGCCTGCGAACAGGACGGGGTCGCGCCGGACATCATCTGCATCGCCAAGGGGCTGGGGGCGGGCTATCAGCCGGTCGGGGCGATGCTGTGTTCGGCCGCAATCTACCGCACCATCGCCGAAGGCTCGGGTTTCTTCCAGCACGGCCATACCTATATGGGCCACCCCGCGGCGGCGGCGGCCGGCCTCGCGGTCGTCCGCGCGATCCTCGATCGCGGGCTTCTGCCGCGGGTGCGCGAGATGGGCGCGCGGCTTGCCGCGGCGCTGGCCGACCGCTTCGGCCAGCATCCCCATGTCGGCGACATCCGCGGCCGGGGGCTGTTCCTGGGGCTGGAGCTGGTGGCCGACCGGGCGACCCGGGCGCCCTTCGACCCGGCGCGCGGGCTGGCACGGCGGATCAAGGCCGAGGCCTTCGCCCGCGGGCTGATCTGCTATCCCATGGGCGGCACCATCGACGGCCGTTCGGGGGACCATGTGCTGCTGGCGCCCCCCTTCATCATCGGCGAGGCCGAGATCGCCGAGCTGACCGACCGGCTGGACGCGGCGCTGAGCGCGGCGCTGGCCGGCTGAGCGCGGCATCAGTCCGCCGGCGCCGGCGGGTGGGTGCGGAGGTCGCCCGCGTTCAGGATCGTGATGTCGCGCCGGGGGAAGGGGATCTCGACCCCCGCCGCCTTCAGCGCGTCCCAAAGCGCCAGATAGACATCGCCGCGCACATTGGTCAGCCCCGCCGAGGGATCGCGGATCCAGAAGCGCAGCACGAAATCGATCGAGCTTTCGCCGAAGCCGGTGATGTGGCAGACCGGCGCAGGGTCGGGCAGCACGCGCCGCACGCCGGCCGCCGCCTCGCGCGCGAGGCGGCGCACCTGGTGGGGGTCGGACGCATAGGACACCCCGAAATGCACGTCCAGCCTCACCAGATCCGACCCGTGCGACCAGTTCACCACCTGCCCGGTGATCAGATCCTCGTTCGGGATCAGATAGGTCCGCCCGTCGCGGGTCATGATCGACACATAGCGCGCCCCCAGACCGGTGATCCAGCCGAAGGTATCGCCCAGCGAGATCACGTCGCCGGGCTTGATCGACTTGTCCATCAGCAGGATGATTCCCGACACCAGGTTCGAGACGATCTTCTGCAGGCCGAATCCCAGCCCCAGCCCGATCGCCCCCGACAGCACCGTCAGCGTCGTCAGGTCGAAGCCCACCGACTGCAGGCCGAAGATCACCGCCGAGGCATAGAGGATCAGGCGGATCAGTTTCTGCGCCAGCACCCGCATCGAGGGCGACAGGTCCTCGGCCGTGCCGAGCTGCCGGTCGGCGAGGTCCGACAGCCAGGTCGCCCCGGTCAGAAGCAGCGCCAGCGAGATCAGCGCCTTGAGCGCCACCAGGATCGACAGCCGCACATCGCCCAGCTGGATCGCCGCGCTGTCCAGCAGCGCGATGGTGGCATCCAGCTGACCCATGATGCCCAGCCCGGCCACGGTGAAGGCGCCCCAGCGCAGGATCGCCCGCATCAACCGGTTGCGCACCAGCGCCCCGGCCAGGCTGGCCACCGCCCAGGCGGTGACCAGGCTGGCCACCAGCCCGATGATGTAGCTGCGCCCGGGCCATGTCGTGGCACGCAACAGCGCGAACACCGCCCAGGCAAGGCCCAGGAAGAGCAGCATCCGGACATGCCCGAGAACCGCCGCCGCCATCGCCCGCAGGCCGCGATCGCCGGCCGCGAAGCGCGCGAGCCGCGCGGCAAGGCGCCGGCGCAGCAGGCGTTCGATGCCCCATGCGGCCGCGAGGCAGCCCAGCAGGATCGCGACCTGATAGAGCCGCCAGGGCTGCAGCATCTCGACCGCGAGATTCTGCAGCCGCGGCAGGAGATGCGCGACCCACTCCTCGATCCGGCCCAGATCCATTCCCGCCCGCCCTTCGCCACCACCGGGGCCGCGCGCGGCCCCTGCGCCCAAGCCCCCATCGGGCCCCGCTTTCGCCCCCCAGTCAAGCGGGCAGCCCCACCCGCTTGACCTTCCCATCAGGGGAAGGATTATCGTCGGTATCCACGGGGCAGGGGGCGCGGCGATGAACCGGGGCGATCGCGCGGCGGCTTGCGGGCGGCAGGCGCCGGGGCTGATGAACATCGGCCAGGCGGCGGCGGCCACGGGCGTGTCGGCGAAGATGATCCGCTATTACGAGGACATCGGGCTGGTTCCCCCCGCCCCGCGCAGCCCGGCGGGCTATCGCCGCTATGGACCCGCGCAGCTGCACCGGCTGCGCTTCATCCGCCGCGCCCGCGATCTGGGCTTTCCGGTCGCGCGGATCCGCGCGCTGCTGGCGCTGTGGGATGACCGCGACCGCCGCAGCGCGGACGTCAAGCGCCTGACCATGGCCCATATCGCGGTGCTCAATCGCCGCATCGGCGAACTTCGCGCCATGGCGCGCACGCTGCAGCATCTGGCGGACAGCTGCCATGGCGATGCGCGCCCGGACTGCCCGATCCTGGAGGATCTGGGGCACGCGCATGATGGCTTCACCACGGGAGAGGATGGCGATGACGGGACCCTGCCGGATATCCGCGCCGATGCCGCCGCTGTCTGACCGGCGGCGCCTCCTCGGGCTCCTCGCCGGGGGGATGGCGCTTGCCGCCGGGCTGGCGGGGGGCGCGGCGCGTGCGGCCGCGCCGGTGGCGCAGGTGTGGCGCGCGCCCTCCTGCGGATGCTGCGGGGCGTGGATGGCGCATCTGCGCCGGGCCGGCCTGACCGTCGCGGAGATCGCCGAGGAGGATCTGGAGCCGGTCAAGGACAGGCTGGGCGTGCCGGCGGCGCTGCGCGCGTGCCACAGCGCCCGGATCGGGCCGCTGGTGGTCGAGGGGCATGTCCCCGCGGCCGAGATTCTCGCCGCCCTGGGCGATGCCGCGGCCGGGCGCATCGCGGGGCTGGCGGTGCCGGGGATGCCGGTGGGCAGCCCGGGCATGGAGATGGGCCCGCGTGCGGAGGCCTACGAGGTTCTGGCCTGGGGCCCCGCCGGCACGCGCGTCCGCGCCCGCTATCTGGGGCCGCAGCGGCTGTGACGGCCCGGTTCAGCCCTTCACGACGCGGCCACCCTGCATGACCAGGGCGATGCGCTCGCCCTGGCCGGACAGCACCGATATGTCGGCCACCGGATCGCCGTCGACCAGGATCAGGTCGGCGGTCATCCCCTCGGCCACCCGGCCCAGATCGGGGCGGCGCAGGATCTCGGCATTGACCGAGGTGGCCGATTTCAGCACCTCGACAGCCGGCAGCACCCGGGCGCGCAGGGCGAACTCGCCCAGCTGCTCGCGGTGCATCCCGCCCAGCAGGTCGGTGCCATAGCCCATCCTGACCCCGGCGCGGGCCATGATCTCGAGGCTGGCGAGCCCCGCCTCGCGCACCTTGCGGTTCTTCTCGCGATTGGCGGGGGCAAGCCCGATGGCATCGGCGTGGCGGTCGAGGCAGTCATAGACGATCAGCGTCGGCACGGCATAGCAGCCCCGTTCGCGCAGGATGCCCGCCACCCGGTCGTCGATCAGGTTGCAGTGTTCCAGCGTGCGCACGCCGTTGGTCGCGGCGTGCTCGATCGCCCGCGCGGTGTAGGTGTGCGCGGCGACATAGGTGCACGACGCCTCGGCCACGGCGACGATCGCGCGGATCTCCTCGGGCGTGAACTGGATCCAGTCGATGGGATCGGCGGGCGTCGCGACCCCGCCATTGGCCATGATCTTCACGAAATCCGCGCCCAGGCGCAGCTCGTCGCGGGCGGCCATCAGGCAGGCGGGCACGCCATCGACCACCCGGCCCAGGCCGGGGGTGAAGCGGCGCTGCATGTCGCCCGGATCGGTGCGCGCGGTGCCGCGGAAATCGGTGTGTCCCCCGGTCTGGCCCAGCGCCTTGCCGCTGACCGAGAGGCGGGGGCCGCGAATCAGCCCCTCCTCCTGGGCGCGGCGATGACCGGCATCCGCCCCGCCGACATCGCGCACCATGGTGAAGCCGCGCTCCAGCATCTGGCCCATCAGCCGCGCGGTCCAGTGGCTGACATAGCTGACCGGCATCGATTCGAGTTCGGCCAGGTTCGGGGTGGCTGCGGTGATGTGGACATGGGCGTCGATCAGGCCGGGCATCAGCGTCCTTCCCTTCGCCGCGATCACGCGGTCGGCGGTGGCGCGGATGGCGCGATCGGAAACCTCGGCAATCCTGCCGTCGGCGACAAGGACATGCATGCCGCGGCGGATCTCGTCGGAGACACCGTCGAACAGGTCGCAATCGGCGAACAGGACGCGCATGATCCCCCTCCATGGCCCGGGCGGCGCGAGACTGGCAGAGCGTCGCGGCGCGCGCAACCGCCCTTGCGCGGCCATCCCGGCGCGGGCATGAGTGACCGGCATGGACGCGATTCTGAGCATCGAGGGGCTGAAGCGCAGCTTCTGGGGGGTGGAGGCGCTGCGGGGCGCCAGCTTCTCGGTTCGCCGCGGCACGATCACCGGGCTGATCGGCCCCAACGGGGCGGGCAAGACCACGGTGTTCAACTGCGTCTCGGGCGTGGTCCCGCCCGAGGCGGGGCGCATCCTGTTCGACGGCCACGACATCACCCGACGCCGGCCCGAAGAGATCAGCGCCCTGGGCCTTGCGCGCACCTTCCAGATCGCGCGCGGCTTCGCGGGGCTGACGGTGCGCGAGACCTTGCTGCTGCATGGCGACGCCCAGCCGGGCGAGCGGCTGGGCACGGCGCTGTTCCGCCCGGCGGTGGTGCGCAGGCGCGAACGGGCGCTGAACATGCGCGCCGAGGAGGTGGCGCGGCGGCTCAGGCTCGATCACCTGCTCGACAGCCTCGCCACGGATCTGTCGGGGGGGCAGAAGAAGCTGCTGGAGATCGGCCGCGCGCTGATGGGCACGCCGAAGCTCGTGCTGCTCGACGAGCCGGTGGCGGGGGTCAACCCGGCGCTGGCGGTCGAGATCGCCGAACACATCCGCAGCCTGCGCGCGGAGGGGCTGACCTTCCTGATCGTGGAGCACGACATGGACATCGTCGCCCGGCTGTGCGACCCGGTGATCGTGATGGCGCAGGGCCAGCGCCTGGCCGAGGGCGGATTCGCCGACATCGTCGCCAATCATGCCGTTCAGGATGCCTATCTGGGGCGGCGGTCATGACGCTTCTCAGATGCATCGAGGTGGTGGCCGGCTACATGAGCAGCGACATGATCCTGAAGGGCGTGTCGGTGGAGGCCGCCGCGGGCGAGATCGTCGCCATCCTCGGGCCGAACGGGGCGGGGAAGTCCACGCTGCTCAAGGCGATCGCCGGACAGGTGCGGCTGGGTCAGGGCGAGATCCGGCTGGGGGATCGGCGCATCGACGGGCTGTCGCCGCGCGCCATCGCCCGGCTGGGGGTGGCCTATGTCCCGCAGGAGGCGAACGTCTTCCCGTCGCTGACCGTGCGCGAGAATCTCGAGATCGGCGGCTGGATCGCCCCGGCCGAGACACCGGCGCGGGTGGCGCAGATGTTCGCCCGCTTTCCGGTCCTGTCGGAGAAGCGGCGCGAGGCGGCGCGCACCCTGTCGGGCGGGCAGCGCCAGATCCTGGCCATGGCCATCGCCATGATGGTCGCCCCGAGGCTCATGCTGCTCGACGAACCCTCGGCGGGGCTCTCTCCCATCGCCGCCGCGCAGCTGTTCGACACGATCCGCGAGATCGCCCGCGCGGGGGTGGCGGTGGTGCTGGTGGAGCAGAATGCGCTGGATGCGCTGGACTTGGCGGACCGAGCCTATATCCTCGCCGCGGGACGCAATCACACCACCGGGACGGGAGCGGAGCTGGCCGCCGACCCGGGCATACGCCGCACCTTCCTGGGCGGCTGACCGGCAGAGAGGAGCCTTGGAGATGAGCTGGACGAGACCGACGCGCCGCGCCGCGCTGGGCGGCATCGCCGCAAGCCTTGCGGCCCCGGCCATCCTGCGCGCCCAGACCGGGCCGATCCGCATCGCCACCCTGACCCCGCTGACGGGCGTGGGCGGCGCCTATGGCCCCTCGATGCGCGACGCCGTCCTGGGTGTGGTGCGCATGGTCAACGAGGCGGGCGGCGTGCTGGGGCGCGAGGTCGCGGTGGTGTCCGAGGACACCCAGACCAGCCCCGAGGCCGCGGTGCGCGCGGCGCGCAAGCTGATCGACGTCGACCGGGTGTCGGCGATCATGGGCACCTGGGCTTCCAGCGTCACCACCGCCGTGGCGCCGCTGTGCTGGGAATCGAAGACCATGCTGCTCACCGTCTCGGGGGCGGACAGCATCACCCAGCTGCCCCATCAGGGATTCATCGCCCGCACCCAGCCCAATTCCCGGCTGCAGATCCGCGTCGCCGGCGAATTCATGCTGGGGGAAGGGGCAAGCAGCCTTGCCTGGATCGGACCGCAGACACCCTTCGCGGCAAGCTCGATCGAAATCCTCAGGGGTCTGGCCGAGGCCGCCGGCCGCCCCTTCACCAGCCTGATCTACGAGGCGGACAAGTCGACCTATCGTTCCGAGGTCGACGCCATCCTGCGATCGGGCGCCGACTTCATCATGCTGGGCGGCTATGCGGCCGATTCCACCGTGCTGTTGCGCGACATCTGGCAGGCCGGCTATGAGGGGCGGATCATCGGCCCGGCCTATGCCGTGAACAAGACCGTGCTGGAGGCGCTGCCCCCCCAGGTTCTGGAGGGGATCTTCACTTGGGAAGGCGCCCCGGCGGTGGGATCGAGCGCCTATGAGAAGGTGAAGGCGATCCTCGGGGTCGAGGAGGTCGATCCCTACTCCGCCCAGACCTATGACCACGCCAATCTGACCCTGCTGTCGATCGCCAGGGCGGGCGAGGACAGCGGCCAGGCGATCCGCGACACGCTGCGCGAGATCAGCCAGGGCGGCGGCGAGACGGTGGACAATGCCGTCGACGGCATCGCCCTGATCGCCCAGGGCCGGAAGATCGACTATTCCGGCGCCTCGGGGCCCTGCGATTTCGACGAGCTGGGCGACATCACCGGCACCCAGTTCCTGTTCAAGCGGATCCAGGGCGGCAAGCCCTCCGTCTATCGGCGTGTCTGAAGCCGGGCCGGCGCCCCGCGGGGCGCCGCGCCGCGGCGCCTTGTCGGGTGGCGCATGGACCTGATCCCGCAGCTTCTGGTCAACGGAATCATCACGGGGGCGCTGCTGGCGATTCCCGCGATCGGCTTCACCGCGATCTTCGCGGTGCTGCGCTTTCCCAATTTCGCGGTGGCGAGCCATGCGACCATCGGCGCCTTCGCCGGCTATGTCGCGAATGTCTGGCTGGGCCTGCCCGCCGCGCCGGCGCTGGCCGCGGCCTTCGCCGTGGCGGGGCTGGTCGGGATGATCACCGACGAGCTGGCGCTGAAACCGCTGCGCCCGCACGGGGCGCTGACCGCCGCCATCGCCTCGATCGCCCTGACCATCGTGCTGGAGAACATCGTCCGTTTCGCCTTCGGCAACGACCTGCGCGGCTATGACCTGCCGCTGGTGCGCGACTGGCGCTTTTCCGTTGTCCGGATCGGCCCGCAGCAGATCGAGAATCTCGCCTTGGCGGTGGCGATCATGGTCGCGGTCTTCGCCGCGCTGCGGTTCACCCGCATCGGCAAGGCGATGCGCGCGGTGGCCGACAATCCGGGGCTGGCCGAGCTCAAGGGCATCGATCCGGCGATGGTCGCGCGGGTGACCTGCTTCGTGGGCATGGGCCTGGTCGGGGCGGGGGGGATGCTGCTCGGTCTGGGCACCTCGATCGATCCGCTGACCGGTTTCCGCTTCATCCTGCCGATCTTCGCCGCCGCGGTGGTGGGGGGGCTGG
>RFGB01000243.1 GCA_003697125.1 Alphaproteobacteria bacterium | reverse complement strand
TTTCGACCCCTCGCTTCCGCCCGCGGCAAGCGATGCCGACCAGCTGCATCAGGCGATCGTCAACCCGATCAGGAATGCCGCCGAGGCCGCGCCGGCGGCCGGCGGGGTGATCCGGCTCGCCACCGCCTTTCGCGCCGGGATCCGGCTGGCGCTGCCCGGGGGACGGCGCGAGGGGCTTCCGCTGGAGGTGAGCATCACCGACAACGGGCCCGGCGTGCCCGAGGAGATCCGGCGCTGCCTGTTCGAGCCCTTCGTCACCACCAAGGCGGGGGGATCGGGGCTGGGGCTGGCGCTGGTCTCCAAGATCGTCGCCGACCATGGCGGCGTCGTGGAATGCGACAGCCTGCCCGGGCGCACCACCTTCCGCATCCTCCTGCCGGTCTGGCAGGAGGATCGCGGCCCGCGCGCCCGTGCCGCGCCGGAAGGGGGGGCGTGATGGACGGCACCGTGCTTCTGGCCGATGACGACCGCAGCATCCGCGCGGTGCTGGGCCAGGCCCTGACCCGCGCCGGATGCCGGGTCCGCTCCACCGGATCGGCAACCACGCTGTGGCGCTGGATCGAGGAGGGCGAGGGCGACGTCGTGCTGACCGACGTGATGATGCCCGACGGCGACGCGCTGGACCTGCTGCCCGCCATCCGCCGGCGGCGGCCGGAACTGCCGGTGATCGTGATGTCGGCCCGCAGCACCGTGCTGACCGCGATCCGCGCCGCCGAGGTCGGGGCCTATGAATACCTGCCCAAGCCCTTCGACCTGCGCGAGATGCTGGCCCATGTCGGCAAGGCGCTGGCCGCGCGCGGCCACAGGGCCGAACCGCCACCCGCCGAACCCGCGCGCGAGGAGGCCAACCTGCCGCTGATCGGCCGCTCGCCGCCGATGCAGGAGGTCTACCGCATCATGGCGCGGCTGATGAACACCGACCTGACGGTGATGATCCAGGGCGAGAGCGGCACCGGCAAGGAGCTGGTCGCGCGCGCGCTGCATGATTTCGGCCGCAGGAAGGATGGCCCCTTCATCGCGGTCAACATGGCCGCCATCCCCCGCGACCTGATCGAGAGCGAGCTCTTCGGCCATGAGCGGGGCGCGTTCACCGGCGCCTCGGAACGCCTGCCCGGCCGTTTCGAGCTGGCGCGCGGCGGCACGCTGTTCTTGGACGAGATCGGCGACATGCCGCCCGAGGCCCAGACCCGCCTGCTGCGGGTGCTGCAGGAAGGCGAGTTCAGCCGGGTGGGCGGGCGCGAGGCGATCCGCGCCGATGCCCGCATCATCGCCGCCACCCATCAGGACCTGCGGGCGCTGATCGCCGAGGGTCGGTTCCGCGAGGATCTGTTCTACCGCCTGAACGTGGTGCCGATCCGCCTGCCGCCGCTGCGCGAACGGCCCGGGGACATCCCCGAACTGGCCCGCGCCTTCCTGCGCCGGGCCGAAGCCGAGGGGCTGCCGCGCAAGACCATCACCGCCGAGGCGCTGGAGCTTCTGAAGCAGCAGAGCTGGCCGGGGAATGTGCGCGAGCTGGAGAACCTGATGCGCAGGCTTGCGGCGCTGAGCCCCGACGACACCATCACCGCGCGCGTGGTGGCGCAGGAACTGGCCTCGCGCCCCGCCACCCCGCCCGCAGGCGATCCGCGGGGCGGCGATCGGCTGGGTGCGGCGGTCGAGGCGCATCTGCGCCGCTATTTCGCGCTGCATGGCGACGCCCTGCCGCCGCCGGGACTTCATGCCCGGGTCATGCGCGAGGTCGAGCTGCCGCTGATACAGCTTACGCTGGCCGCGACCCGCGGCAATCAGCTGCGCGCGGCCGAGGTGCTGGGCATCAACCGCAACACGCTGCGCAAGAAGATCACCGAGCTTGACATATCGGTCACACGCGGCAAGAAGATGATGTAATCGCGCAACAGTCGGAGCGGGGGATCAGGTGTCGGCCCTGTCACGAAGCCTGACGGCGTCGGCACTCGACGCAGCGGCCTCGCTGTGGCGCGAAAGGCGCGTGCAGGCCGCGCTGACCATCGCGCTGGTGCTGCTGGGGCCGCTGCTTGCCGCGATCACCGTCTGGATCCTCGCCGAATTCGACCAGCCCGGCGGACCGGGCGTCTGGCTGCGCACGGTCATCCTGCTCGATCTGGTCTATGTCCTGCTGGTCGCCGCGCTGGTCGTCATCCGCATCGCCCGAATGATCGCGGAACGCCGCCGTCAGTCGGCCGGATCCCGGCTGCATCTGCGGCTGATGGGCGTCTTCTCGGTCATCGCCCTGGCCCCCACCGTGCTGGTGGCGATCTTCGCCACCATCACCGTCAATCTGGGGCTGGAGACCTGGTTCTCGGAACGGGTGCGCTCGGTGCTGGCCACCTCGCTGGCCGCCGCGCAGGCTTATGAGAACGAGCATCGCGAGAACCTGATGGCCGATGTGCGGCTGCTGGCCGACTTCATCGACGAAGCCAAGCGCCGCCGGCCGATGATCGCGCCGGGAGAGCTGCGCGAGCTGCTGGCACGGGGTCAGGCGCAGATGCAGCGGGAAATCGCCGAGGCCTTCATCATCGACGGCACCGGCCGGATCGTCACCCGCGGCGCCGACAGCTATCTGTTCGATTTCGAGCCGCCCGCCGAGGCCGATTTCGCCGCCGCGCTGGCCGGCGAGATCCGGGTGATCGAGGACTGGCCGAACAACGAGTTCCGCGCGCTGGTGCATCTGCCCGCCTTCGCGGACCGCTTCCTCTATGTCACCCGCCGCGTGGACGGAAAGATCCTGACCCTTCTGGACGAAACCAAGGACACCGTCGCCTTCTACCAGCAGCTGGAACGCGAACGCGGCCGCATCCTGTTCGAGTTCGCGCTGATCTACATCGGATTCGCGCTTCTGGTCATCGTCGCCGCGATCTGGCTGGCGCTGTGGTTCGCCGACCGGCTGGCCGGCCCGGTGGGGCGGCTGGCCGGGGCCGCGCGCCGGGTGGGCGCGGGCGATCTGGATGTGCGGGTGACCGAGGAGCCCGGCGACGACGAGATCGCCATGCTGAGCCGGATGTTCAACCGCATGACCGAGCAGGTCAAGCGCCAGCGCGATGCCCTGGTCGCCGCCCATTCCGAGACCGAGCGCCGCCGGCGGCTGTTCGAGGCGGTTCTCGCGGGGGTCTCGGCGGGGGTGATCGGCCTGGATTCCCAGGGCCGCATCGAGGTGCTGAACGGGGCGGCCCGGCGGATGCTGGGGCTTGCCGAGGGGGTCGAGGGCAGCGACATCGCCACCGCCGCCCCGGCCATCGCCGGGCTGCTGGACCAGATGCGGCGCGAGGGGCGCAGCCTGCTGCAGGACCAGATCCCCCTGTCGGTGGGCGGGCGCAACCTGCAGCTTCTGGTGCGCATCGCCGCGCGCGGCGGCGGCGAGGGCCATGTCGTCACCTTCGACGACATCACCGACCTGGTCGCGGCCCAGCGAATGGCCGCATGGGGCGACGTCGCCCGCCGCATCGCCCACGAGATCAAGAACCCGCTGACCCCGATCCAGCTGTCGGCCGAAAGGCTGCGGCGCAAGTTCGGGCCCAGGCTGGGGGCGGATCGCGAGGCGCTGGAGCAGTATGCCGACGTGATCATCCGCCAGACCGGGGACCTGCGGCGCATCGTCGACGAGTTCTCGCGCTTCGCCCGCATGCCCGCGCCCGAGACCCGCCGCGCCGATCTGGCCGCGCTGGTGCGCGATGCGGTGCTGCTGCAGCAATCCGCCCGGCCCGACATCCGCTTCGATCTGGACCTGCCCCAGGCGCCGGTGATGCTGGATCTGGACCGGACCATGATCGCGCAGTGCCTGACAAATCTTCTGAAGAACGCTTCAGAGGCCATTGATTCCATGAAGAAGGATGGCGGAGGTGTTCAGGGGTGCATCCGCGTCGGCCTGCGCGTCGAGGACGGACGCGCCGAGCTGACGGTTGCCGACAACGGCCCCGGCTGGCCGGCGCATCAGCGCGCCCGGCTGTTCGAGCCCTATGTCACCACCCGCGACAAGGGCACCGGGCTGGGCCTGCCGATCGTGCGCAAGATCGTCGAGGATCACGCCGGGGCGATCGAGCTGCTGGACGGGCCGCCCGAGGCCGACGGCCGGCGCGGCGCGGTGGTGCGCATCGTCCTGCCGCTGCCCGCCGCCCCCGGCGGCGCGGCGCGCGGTGACAGCACACAGACAGGAACGGGAAGGGCAGCATGAGCGACATCCTGGTTGTGGACGACGAGCCGGACATCCGGACCCTGCTGACCGAGATCCTCGAGGACGAGGGCCACAGCACGCGCGTCGCCTGGGATGCCGACACCACGCTGGCCGAGATCAACCGCAGCGCGCCCGACCTCGTCATCCTCGACATCTGGCTTCAGGACAGCCGGATGGACGGCATCGAGATCCTCAAGCGCGCCCGGCGCGACAATCCCGACCTGCCGGTGGTGATCATCTCGGGTCACGGCAATATCGAGCTTGCCGTCACCGCCGTGAAGCAGGGCGCCTATGACTTCATCGAGAAGCCCTTCAACATCGACCAGCTGCTGGTGGTGGTCGATCGCGCGCTGGAGGCATCGCGGTTGCGCCGGGCCCATGCCGCGCTGCGCCGGCGTGAACTGGCCGAATCCGAGATGATCGGCGAGAGCAGCGCCATGAAGGCCCTGCGCGCCAAGCTGGAACGGGTCGCGCGCACCAACAGCCGCGTGCTGCTGTCCGGCCCGCCGGGCAGCGGCAAGGAGATCGCCGCCCGCTTCATCCACCGCCATTCCGCCCGCGCCGACGGACCCTTCGTCACCGTCAATGCCGCCACCATCGAACCCGACCGCATGGAGGAGGTGCTGTTCGGGCGCGAGCATGAGGGCCGGCCCCATGACCCCGGTCTGTTCGAGCAGGCCCATCGCGGCATCCTGTTCATCGACGAGGTGGCCGACATGCCGCCCGGCACCCAGTCCAAGATCCTGCGGGTGCTGGTCGAGCAGAGCTTCACCCGCGTCGGGGGCTCGGACATGGTCCGGGTCGATGTGCGGGTGATCTCGGCCACAAACCGCGATCTTGCCGCCGAGATCGCCCAGGGCCGCTTCCGCGAGGAGCTCTATCACCGGCTGAACGTGGTGCCGGTCGAGGTGCCGCCGCTGGACCGCCGGCGCGAGGACATCCCGCTGCTCGCGCGCCACTTCATCGAACGTCTGAGCCGCGAGCAGGGCCTGCCGCGCCGCCCGCTGAGCGAGGAGGCCGAGGTCGCGCTGCAGGCGATGGCCTGGCCGGGCAATGTGCGCCAGCTGCGCAACATGATCGAACGCATCCTCATCCTTGGCCCCGAACGCGGCCCGATCACGGTGGGCGAACTGCCGCGCGAGGGCGGCGGCAATGGCGCCGACAAGGGGCGCGACGCGCTGCTGCTCGACCTGGTGGCGCTGCCGCTGCGCGAGGCGCGGGAGGTGTTCGAGCGCGAATACCTGGTGGCGCAGATCAACCGCTTCTCGGGAAACATCTCGCGCACCGCCAGTTTCGTCGGCATGGAGCGATCGGCGCTGCACCGCAAGCTGAAATCCCTCAATGTCGTGACCCTGTCGCGGGGTGGCACCCGCATCGCGGCGCTGGACGGGGACGATCGGGACTGAGCGGGGCAGGGCGGGCATTGACCGCCGGCCCGCGCCGGGTCTAGACCACGGGCGGCAGGGACGGGGAGCCGGTCGGCATGAAGGTCATCGTCTGCGGCGCCGGGCAGGTCGGCTGGCAGATCGCCCGCCATCTGGCGGCCGAGCGCAATGACGTCACCGTCGTGGATTGCAACGCCGCGCTGGTGCGGCGCGCGACCGATGCGCTGGACGTGGGCGGGGTGGTGGGCTTCGCTTCGCACCCCGACGTGCTGGACCGCGCCGGGGCGCGCGATGCCGACATGATCATCGCCGCCACCTTCACCGACGAGGTGAACATGGTCGCCTGTCAGGTGGCCCATTCGGTGTTCTCGGTTCCGCGCAAGATCGCCCGGGTCCGCGCCCAGTCCTATCTCGCGCCGGAATGGTCCGACCTGTTTCGCCGCGACCACATGCCGATCGACGTCATCATCTCGCCCGAACGCGAGGTGGCCGAGGCGGTGCTGCGGCGCCTGCGCGCGCCGGCCGCCTTCGAGACCGAGAGCTTCATGGGCGGGCGGGTGCATCTGCTGGGCCTGGCGCTGGACGAGAACTGCCCGGTGCTGAACACCCCGCTGCGCCAGCTGACCGAGCTGTTCAGCACGCTGCGCGCCATGGTTGTGGGCATCCGCCGCGAGGGGCGGCTGCACAAGGCCGACCCGGGCGACCAGCTGTATCCGGGCGACCAGGTCTATGTGATCGTGGCGGCCGAGGATCGCGGGCGCGCGCTGGAGATCTTCGGCAAGCCCAGCGCCAGGGCGGAACGGATCATCGTGGTCGGGGCCGGCAATGTCGGGCTGACCGTGGCGCGGGCGATCGACCGCGGCGAACGCTCGGTGCGGGTCAAGCTGATCGAACGCGACCGCGCGCGCGCCGAACGCGCGGCGGACGCGCTGGAACGCTCGATCGTCCTGAACGGCGACGGGCTGGACATGGACCTGCTGCAGGAAGCGGGGCTGGAGACCGCCGACGCGCTGGTGGCGCTGACCGAGGACGACAAGACCAACCTTCTGGTCTGCACCCGCGCCAAGGCGGCGGGCTGCCCGCTGGTGATCGGCCTGATCAACGATCCCGGTCTGCAACAGCTTCTGGGCCCGCTGCGGATCGATGCCTCGATCAACCCGCGCTCGACGACCGTCTCCTCGATCCTGCGCCATGTCCGCCATGGCCGGGTGCGCGCGGTGTATTCGATCGGGGATGCCGAGGCCGAGGTGATCGAGGCGCAGGTGCTGGGCACTTCGGCGATCGCGGGCAAGCGGGTGCGCGACTGCGGCTTCCCCGAAGGCGCGGTGCTGGGCGCGGTGGGCAAGGGCGAGCGGGTGATCATTCCGAACGGCAACACGGTTCTCGAGGAGGGCGACGTCCTGATCGTGTTCTCCGAGGCGGCCGACGTGCGACGGGTCGAACAGATGTTCCGGGTCGCGGTGGACTATTTCTGACCGCCGATGTGGTGGCAGCGCCCCCCCCTGTTCGCCTATTTCCTGCTGGCCGCGGCCGGGGGGATGCTTCTGCCGATGCTGCATGCGGCGCGCACCGGACAGCCGCGGATCGCGGCGATCTTCCTGGTCTCGGCGGCGGGCTGCCTGCTGGCCGCGGCGCTGCTGACCCTGGCGCTGATGAACCGCAATCCCCGGATCACCGCGCGCGCCCAGCTTGGCACGCTGCTTCTGGGCTATCTGCTGATGCCGCTGGTCGCGGCGGTGCCGCTGCATCTGGCGATGCCGGGGCTGGGGTTCGAGCCGGCCTGGTTCGAGATGGTCTCCTGCCTGACCACGACGGGGGCGACGCTGCTCGACCCCGCATCGGTGGCACCCAGCCTGCATCTGTGGCGGGCGACGGTGGGCTGGCTGGGCGGCTTCCTGATCGTGCTGTCGGCGCTGGCGATCATGGCGCCGCTCAATCTTGGCGGATTCGAGATGCAGTCGGTCATCCATGGCGCGCGCCCGGGCGAGGGCTGGGCCTCGCTGGGGGTGGCCGAGGCGTCGGCGCGGCTGCTGCGCTCGACGCTGGTGCTGCTGCCGGTCTATGTCGGGCTGACCGCGACACTGGCCTTCCTGCTCGCGGTGGTGGGCGAGGCGCCGCTGGACGCGGTGATCCACGCCATGTCGGTTCTGTCGACCAGCGGAATCTCGGCCCGCGCCGATGGGCTGGGCGCGGGCGGGGCAGGGCGGCTGGCCGAGGCGGTGACGGTGGTCTTCCTGGTGCTGGCCGCGACCAGCCGCGGGCCGCGGATCCGCTTCAGCCGGGCCGATCTGCAGTGGCTGCGCAGCGATGCCGAGCTTCGCATCATGCTGTGGGCGGTGGTGATCGCGACCCTGGTGCTGGCGCTGCGCATGCAGCCCGACGACACCGGGATCGCCGGGCAGCTGTGGGGCGCGGGCTTCACGGCCCTCTCCTTTCTGACCACCACCGGATTCGTCGCCGACGACTGGTCGGGGGATTCGGGTTCGGCGATGGCGCTTCTGGTGCTGGCGACGCTGGGCGGGGGGATCGCGTCCACCGCGGGGGGGATCAAGCTTCTGCGCGCCTATGCGCTGATCGAGCAGGGCCGCCGCGAGCTGGGGCGGCTGATCCATCCCAATTCGCTGGGCGGCGGGGGCGAGGCGGCGCGCCGGTTGCGCCAGGCGGGGGCCTATCTGGCGTGGGTGTTCCTGATGCTGTTCCTGCTGGCGCTGGCGGTGATCTTCATGGCGCTGTCGCTGGCGGGGCTGGATTTCGAGGCGGCGCTGGCGCTGGCGATCGCGGCGCTGACCAATGCCGGGCCGGCCTATCCGCTGGCCGCGCCCGGCGGCCCGCCGCTGGCCGAGATCGGCGCGCCGGCGCGCGGGCTGGCGGCGCTGGCCATGGTGATGGGCCGGCTGGAGGCGCTGGCGGTTCTGGCGCTGCTCAACCCCGAGAACTGGCGCCGCTGATGCGGTTTTTTTCCGCCCGCCTATGGAAATCGGCGGCGATCGGGACCATCATTGCATTGCAACAATAACCAGGTGCGGCACCGCACCCCACATGACTGAAGGCTGAACAAAATGGCTGCCGAGAAGAGCTCCCTTCAGGATACGTTCCTGAACCACATCCGCAAGAACAAGATCGCGGTTACGATCTTTCTGGTCAACGGGGTGAAGTTGCAGGGTGTAATCACCTGGTTCGACAATTTCTGTGTTCTTCTGCGCCGCGACGGTCAGTCGCAGCTTGTCTACAAGCATGCGATTTCGACCGTCATGCCGTCGCAGCCCATCCAGCTGTACGAGGGTGACGAGAATTCCTGACCGCATCGCGTCCCGGCCAAGCCGGGCCTATGTCGTCCATCCCGACCGGAAGCCGAACGATTCGGGTCGGGATCCCCGTGCGATGCTGGCCGAGGCCGAGAGCCTCGTCCGCGCACTGGATGCCTTCGAACTGGTCGGGGCCGAGATCGCGCCGCTTGCGCGGATTCGCGCCGGCACGCTGTTCGGGAGCGGCAAGCTGGCCGAGATCGGCGCCCGGATCACCGATCTGGCCGTCGATGTCGTGGTGATCAACGGTCCGGTCTCGCCGGTCCAGCAGCGCAATCTCGAGCGGGCCTGGAAGGTCAAGGTGCTGGACCGGACCGGCCTGATCCTGGAGATCTTCGGTGCCCGCGCCCGCACGCGCGAGGGTGCGCTGCAGGTGGAACTGGCGCATCTGAGCTACCAGCGCTCGCGGCTCGTGCGCTCCTGGACGCATCTGGAACGCCAGCGCGGCGGCTTCGGCTTCCTGGGCGGTCCCGGCGAGACGCAGATCGAGGCCGACCGCCGGGCGCTGGACGAACAGATCGCCCGTCTCGGCCGCCAGATCGCCGAAATTCAGCGCACGCGGCGCCTGCACCGCACGGGACGCGCCCGGCGCGGCTTCGCCACAGTGGCGCTGGTCGGCTATACCAATGCCGGAAAATCCACGCTGTTCAACCGGTTGACAGGCGAATCGGTGATGGCGCGGGACATGCTGTTCGCGACGCTCGACACCACCTTGCGGCGCATCACGCTGCCGGGCGGAACGCCGGTGATCCTGTCCGACACCGTGGGCTTCATCTCGGACCTGCCGACCCAGCTGGTCTCGGCCTTCCGGGCGACGCTGGAGGAGATCGCCGAGGCCGATCTCGTGGTGCATGTGCGCGACATCACCCATTCCGAATCCGCCGCCCAGGCCGAGAGCGTTCACGCCGTGCTGTCGGATCTGGATCTGCCCGAGGGGCTGACCGCGGCGATGATCGAGTTCCGCAACAAGCTGGATCTGGCGCCCGAGATGGCCGATCCCGGCCGGGTGGAGCGCCATGGCGAGGGCAGGATCGTCTGGGGCTCGGCCGGCACCGGCGCGGGCGTGGATGCGCTGCTGCAGCAGATCGAGGCGGCCCTGGCCCAGCGGCGCATCGCCGAGCGGCTGCATCTGGGTTATGATCAGGGCGCCGCGCTGGCCTGGATGCACCGCCACCGGCTTCTGGTCGAACGCCATGCGGGCGATGGCGGGATCGCGGTCGAGGTGCTGTGGTCGCCGGCCGAGCGGGCGCGGTTCTCGCGCAGTTTCCCCGAGATCCTGCCGGGCTGACCGGCCGGCAGATCTCTCTTCACATAATACCGATTATCGGGATTTCAGACCCGGCATCGGATGCCGCCGGCGCATCCGGGCGCTCGTCGGGCGGCTCGGCAGTCGCGGAAGATCATCTGTCAGGGAAGGAAGTGGCGCGGTTGACGGGGCTCGAACCCGCGACCCCCGGCGTGACAGGCCGGTACTCTAACCAACTGAGCTACAACCGCGCAGTCCCTCTCGGGACAAGCGCTATCTAGAGAGAAGCGGCGGGGACGTCAAGCACATATGACGCCCCTGCCGGCAGTTCACATGCGTTCGGGTTCGATCTGGCGGCTGAACAGGACGCGGTCCGCCACATCGATCAGCGAGACGGTCATCACCCCGGTATCGGCGGCGATGTGGACCTTGCCGAAGAACTGCATGCCCTCGGACGGCGGCAGGTTCACGCCCTGCCCGGGCGCGGGGTGACGGGCGAAGACGACCTCCGGCCCGAAGGTGTTGTCATATTCGTTCGGCCCGAAGGTGCCCGCATGGATGGGGCCGGCGACGAATTCCCAGAACGGTGCGAAATCCTGGAACACCGCCCGGTCCGGGCTGTAGTGATGGGCCGCGCAGTAATGCACGTCGGCGGTCAGCCAGACTGTGTTCCGCACCCGCGCATGCCTGATGAAGGACAGGAGCGCGGCAATGTCCCGCTCCCGGCCCAGCGGCGGTCCGTCGCCATTGGCGCCATTCTCGAACGTATCCTTCGCACGCCAGTCGTCATAGACGATCATGCCGAGCGGCATGTCGGCGGCGATCACCTTCCACAACGCCCGCGACGCGGCAAGCTCGCGCTTCAGCCAGGCAAGCTGCTGCGGGCCGAGGAACGGCGCGCCGTCGGGCTGGCGATTGCCGTCATTGGGCCCGCGGTAGGTCCGCATGTCCAGGAAGAACACGTCAAGCAGCGGACCGTAGGCCACCCTGCGATAGACGCGGTGCGGTTCGACAAGGCTGGTGCGGGTCGGCAGCATCTCGTGAAACGCCCGGGCAGCACGCGCGGCGAGTCGGGCGACCGACTTCTCGCTGTAGCGATCGTCGTCGAGGATCTCGGTCGGATACCAGTTGTTGGTGACCTCGTGATCGTCCCACTGGGCCAGCATCGGCACGCTTGCGTTGAAGTCGCGCAGGTTGGAATCCATCAGATTGTAGAGATACTGCCAGCGGAACTCGTGCAGCGTCTCGGCGACCTTCGCCTTCTCCGGGATCATCAGGTTGCGCCAGACGCTGCCGTCCTTCAGCGTCACCTCGGGCTTGAGCGGGTTGTCGGCATAGACGGTGTCGCCGGAATGGATGAAGAAGTCCGGGGCGTGGCCCAGCATGGTCCGATAGCACAGCATGCCGCCGCGCGATTCGTCGATGCCCCAGCCCTGCCCGGCCGTGTCGCCGGACCAGACGAAGGTGACATCGCGCAGGCCCGCGGGCGCGGTGCGCAGCCGCCCGACCAGCGGTTCGGACACCGCGTTGACGTCGCCCAGATCGGTCATGGTGACCCGGTAGAAGATGTCCTGGCCGGCGGGCAGTCCGGTCAGCAGCAGCTTGCCGGCATGGCCCGTGGCAGGCCCGACGGCAAGCCGCTGCACCGCCACCGCATTGGCGAAGCTTTTGGTGGTGGACCATTCGACGTTCATCCAGCATTCGCGGTCGGCCCGCGCCCAGATCACAGCCGAATCATGGGCGATGTCGCCGCTTTGCACCCCGTGCGTGATGGCGGGCCGGCTTGCGGCGCGGCTGAGCCCCGGCACCGCCAGGCATCCGGCGAGGGCGGCGCTTCCGGCAAGCAGGCCGCGCCGGGACAGGTTCGGTCGGGTCATTTGGTGGGTCTCCCTGCCTTGTTAAGGACGGGGCAAGGATGACCGCGCCTCCATGACAGGCGCATGATCACGCGATTGCAGTTCGGTGAAGCTGCCGTGCGGCGGCCTGCGCGCCCGGCCTTCGCGCCGGCCGAGCGCGGACCTCAGACCACCGCGGCGGGAAGTGGACGGCCGGCGAAATGGGCGGCGAGATTGGCCAGCACCAGATCGCCCATCGCCCTGCGGGTGCGGTGCGTGGCCGAGCCCTGATGCGGCGACAGCACCACATTGGGCAGCGCGCGCAGCGCCTCGGGCACGCGGGGCTCGTCGGCGAAGACATCCAGCGCCGCGCCGCCCAGCCGCCCGGCCGCCAGCAGCTCGATCA
>RFGB01000242.1 GCA_003697125.1 Alphaproteobacteria bacterium | reverse complement strand
CGCCATCCTCGCCCGCGCCGCGGGCCATCCGGCCCCGGCGGGGGCCGGCGGCTGAGCGCCGCCGGGCCGGGGCCTTGAACCCCCCGGCGCGATGGCGCAGTCTTGCCGCCGGGCCGGCCGGCGGCGCCGGCCCGGAACGGGGATCCCTTCCTTGCCCGCTGACGCACCCCATGATGGCGCGCCCCGTCCCGAGGGCGCCGGTCCCGGCCCCGCCCGCGGCAGGGCCGGCGGGCGCGACCTGGGAACGGCGATCGGGCTCGTGCTTCTCTCGGCACTGGCGGCGGTGTCGATGCATGGCATCGTGCGCCATCTCGGCCAGTCGCTGCATCCCTTCCAGATCGCCTTCCTGCGCTTCGCGCTGGGGGGCGTGATCCTGCTGCCCTGGCTGATGCGGGCGGGGCGGCAGGCGCTTGCCACCAGCCGGATCCGCCTGCATCTGCTGCGCGCGGTGCTGAATGCGGCGGCGCTGCTGTGCTTCTTCACCGCGCTGACCCTGGCGCCGCTGGCCCAGCTGGTGGCGCTGAACTTCACCGCGCCGCTGTTCGCCAGCCTTCTGGCGATCGTGATGCTGCGCGAAAGGATCCGGCTGCGGCGCACGCTGGGGCTGGCGGCGGGCTTCGCGGGGATGCTGGTGATCCTGCGCCCCGATCTGGGCATCGGGCCGGGGCCGGCGCTGACGCTGGTCTCCTCGCTGCTGTGGGCGATGGCGATGACCACGATCCGGGTTCTGGGGCGCACCGAATCCAGCCTTGCCAGCACCTTCTATGCCAGCAACTTCATCCCGCTGATCTGCCTGCCGCTGGCGATCCCGGTCTGGCGGATGCCGGATGCGGGGCAGCTGGGCCTTCTGGCGGTCGCGGCCGGGCTGGGGACGCTGGCGACGCTGGCGCTGACCCAGGCCTTCCGGCTGGCCGAGGTGGGGCTTCTGATGCCCTTCGACTATACCAAGCTGATCTGGGCGGCGGTGATCGGCTGGGTGGTGTTCGCGGAAAGGCCGGCGGCCTCGGCGCTGGTGGGCGGCGCGATCATCCTGGCCGCCACCAGCTACGTCGCCTGGCGCGAGACGCGGGTGGGCCGGGCCGCCCCGCCGGCCCCGCCCCCGCCGGGCTGAGCGCGGCTCAGGTCGCGAAGCTGGCGCGGATCCCCTCCAGCCCCAGATCCTGGATGGTGCGGATCATCTCCTCGGCGTGCGGGTCCAGCGGATCGAACACCGCGGTCCAGAAGACGCGGCAGCCCCCTTCATGCGGTATGCAGGCAAAGGTGGCGTGGTAGTTCTCCACCGGCAGCGGCGTCTCGACCATCTCGTAGCGGTAGAGCCGCGGCTCCTCGGCGATCAGCCGTTCCAGTATCAGCTCGTCATCGACCAGCCGCAGATGGCGGTGAATGTCGCCGTCGATCTCGACGATCTCGGCCGAGGCCACCGAGGGATGCCATTCGGCGATCGCCGCGAAGGGCCCGATCACCGCCCAGACCTCGTCGGCCGGCCGCGGCAGATCCACCCAGGCCTGAACCCGGCTGTGATGGGGGTGCTCCTCGCTCATGCCCTGCTCCTCGCGCCCTTCGGTGCGGGCAAGGATCGCCAAGCCGGGCCATGTGCGCAAGCCCCGAACGGTCGCCCCGCCCGTCCGCCGGGCGCGCGCCCGGCCGCCCGGCGGGGGAAAGCCCTTGTCTTGGCCCGTGGTTGCGTTATGCCGAAGGGCACAACATCAGGGGAGGATGACATGACGAGAGCGGCAAGGGCCCTGCTGGGGGCCACGGCACTGGGCGCGGCGCTGGCGCTGGGGGCGGCCGACATGGCCGCGGCGCTGGAATGGAATGTCTCGCTGTGGGGCAAGCGCCGCGCCTTCACCGAGCATGTCGAGAAGCTGGCCGAGCTGGTCGCCGAGAAGACGAATGGCGAGTTCACCCTGAACATCTCCTATGGCGGGCTGTCGCACGAGCGCGAGAATCTCGACGGCATCTCGATCGGCGCCTTCGAGATGGCGCAGTTCTGCGCCGCCTATCACCCCGACAAGAACCCGACGCTGATGGTGCTTGACCTGCCCTTCCTGGGGGTCGAGACGCTGCGCCAGGAAGGCGATCTGGACATGGCGGTCTATCAGCACCCCGCCGTGGTGAAGGATCTGGCGCGGTGGAACGCGACGATCATCATGGCCTCGCCCCTGCCCCAGTACAACGTGGCCGGCGTCGGCAACCCGCCGCGCACGCTGGATGACTTCAAGGGCATGCGCATCCGCGCCACCGGCGGCATCGGCGAGGCTTTCGCCCGCATCGGCGCCGTGCCGACCAGCGTCACCTCCTCCGAGGCCTATACCGCGCTGGAATCGGGAGTGGTCGATGCGGTGGCCTTCGCGCCGCATGCGCATCTGAGCTTCCGCACCATCGAGATCGCCAAGTGGTGGACCGCAAATCTCAACCCCGGCTCGGTCAACTGCCCGGTGGTGGTGAACAACGACGCGCTAGCCGCGCTGTCGGACGCCCATCGCGAGGCGCTGCTGTCCTCGATCCCCGCGGCGATGGAGCGCTATTACGAGGCCTATGACGAGACCTACCGGCGCTGGGACAAGGTGCTGAAGGAACGCGGGATCGAGGTGGTGACCCTGGCCCCCGAGGTGATCGACGCGCTGCGCGAGGCCGCCGCCGGTCCGGTGCGCGACGCCTGGATCCAGTCGATGGAGGCTCAGGGCCTGCCCGGGCGCGAGCTCTACGACTTCACCATCGCCAGGCTCCGCGAACTCAAGGGCCGCTGAGCGCCCACGGCGCCCCCTCGCCGGGGGGGCGTCCGCCGCCGGAGAGGTTGCATGTCCAGCCACAATGTCCGGGCCGACGGGTCGGCCCTTTCGCGGGCCGACCGCGCCCTGCACCGGATCGAGGCCTTCCTGACCACCATCGGCGGGCTGGCGGTGCTGCTCGCCATGCTGATCTCGGTCGCCAACATCCTCGGCCGCAAGCTGTTCAACATGCCGGTGCCGGGCTATGTCGCGATCATGCAGCAGCTGGTGCCGCTGATGGCGTTCCTGGGCATCGCATTCTGCCAGCGGCTGGGCGGGCATATCCGCATGGACATCATCGTCCAGCGCCTGCACGGGCGGCCGCTGTGGCTGTTCGAGCTGGTGGGGATCCTGCTGATGGCGGTGCTGACCGTGGCGCTGATCTACGGCAGCTGGGACCATGCCGAGCGGGCGCTGCGGCTGGGCGACACCACCGATGACCTGCAGATCCCCACCTGGCCGGTCAAGATGGTGGTGCCGGTCATGCTGACCACGCTGCTGGCGCGGCTGGCGCTTCAGACCTGGGGCTATCTGGCCGCGCTGGTCAGCGGCGCCAGCGAGCCGGTCGCGGTGCCCCTGCCCGAGGATCCCGCCCAGCAGGCGCTGCACGAGGCCGAGACGGTCTCGGGCCGCGAGGAGGAGGAGGTGCGGGCATGACCACGATGGAGACCTGCATCCTGCTGTCGGGGGTTCTGGTCGTCCTGGTGATGATCGGCATGCGCGTGGCCTTCGCCACCGCGCTGATCGGCATGGTCGGGCTGTTCCTGTTCTACAATGTCGACAAGGGCATGGATGCGGGGCGCGCCCTGAACGTCACGCTGCGCCTTGTCGGCCAGATCCCCCATTCCAAGACGGCGAGCCATGTGCTGGGTCTGATCCCGGTGTTCATCCTGATCGGCTTCCTGGCCTATTACGCGGGGCTGACGCGGGCGCTGTTCGAGGCGGCGAAACGCTGGCTGGGCTGGCTGCCCGGGGGCATGGCGGTGGCCACCATCTTCGCCACCGCGGGCTTCGCGGCGGTCTCGGGCGCCTCGGTCGCGACCTCGGCCGTCTTCGCCCGAATCGCCATCCCCGAGATGCTGAAGATGGGCTACGAGAAGCGCTTCGCCGCCGGCGTGGTGGCGGCGGCGGGAACCCTCGCCTCGCTGATCCCGCCCTCGGCGATCCTGGTCATCTATGCCATCATCACCGAAAGCTCGGTCGGCATGCTGCTGCTGGCCGGCTTCCTGCCGGGTCTGGTCTCGGCGCTGATCTATGGCGGGCTGGTCACCGGCCGGGCGGCGCTGTTCCCGCATCTGGGCCCGCCGGCGCGCGGCTATTCCTGGGCCGACCGGCTGGGCGCGCTGCCCGGGGCGGCGCCGATCGCCTTCGTCGTCTTCATCATCATCTGGTGCATCTATGCCGGCTGGGGCACGCCGACCGAGGCCGGAGCGCTGGGCGCCTTCGTCGTGCTGGTGATCGCCCTTGCCAAGGGCATGCGCTGGAAGGATCTCAGCGGCGCGCTGATCGAGACGGCGAAGCTGACCGCGATGATCTTCACCATGATCTGGGGCGTGCTGATCTATGTGCGCTATCTGGGCTTCGCGGACCTGCCCGGCGCCTTCGCCGGCTGGATCTCGGGGCTCGGCCAGGACCCGATGATCACGCTGCTGATGATCCTGGGCGCCTATGTCGTGCTGGGGATGTTCATGGACGCCATCGGCATGCTGATCCTGACGCTGCCGGTGACCTTTCCCGCGGTGATGGCGCTGAACGGGGGGCCGAACGTGACCGCCGAGGCCTCGGCGCTGGGCATGTCGGGCGAGATGTGCGCGGTCTGGTTCGGCATCATCGTGGTCAAGATGGCCGAGCTGTGCCTGATCACGCCGCCCATCGGGCTGAACTGCTTCGTGGTCGCCGGGGTCCGGCCCGAGGTCTCGGCGCAGGACGTGTTCCGCGGCGCCTCGCCCTTCTTCATCGCCGACGTGCTGACCGTCGCGGTGCTGATCGCCTTTCCGGGCATCGTGCTGTGGCTTCCCAGGACCCTTCTGGGCTGACGGGCGGCGGATCGGACCTTGGTCGGGGCCGATCTGACAGGATCGTGAACCCAAGGTCCGTTGCCGGGCCGGCCCGATCCGCGTCAGGCTGTCGCGGACGGCAATCACAGACGGGAGAGGATGCCCATGCTTCGCACCACACTGGCCGCCGGCGCCATCGCGCTCGCCACCGCGGGCCTCGCGCTCGCCTCCGGGTCGGACAAGCCGGCCGACCCGACCGATCCGATCTCGCTGCGCCAGCATCTGATGGCCAATCTGGGCAAGGCGACCGGCATCGGCGGACGCATGCTGAAGGGCGAGATCGACTACAACCCCCAGGCCGCCCGGGCCGTGCTGCTGACCATGTCGAGCGTTGCGCTGGGCATCGGGCGGATGTTCCCCGAGGGCTCCACCTCGCCCGATTCCGAGGCGCGCGACACCATCTGGACCGACCGGGCCGGATTCCGCGCCGCGGTGGCGAAGTTCATTGCCGACACCGAGGCGGCCGCCGCCCAGCCGATGGGCTCGATTGACGAATTCCGCGCCCAGTTCGGGGCGGTCACGGCCAACTGCAAGGCCTGCCACGAGGCCTATCGCATCAAGAAGAACTGAGGATGTGGCGATATCTTGCCCTTGCCGCGCTGCTTGCGGCGGGCCTGGGCTGGTATCTGACCGGGGCCGAGCGGATCGACGCCGAAGCGCTCGGCCCCCATGATCCCGATCTTGCCAATGGCGAGCGCATCTTCGACATCGGCGGATGCGCTTCCTGCCATGCGGTGCCGGGCAGCGAGGACAGGCACCTCCTGGGCGGGGGGCGGCGCCTCGCCACCCCCTTCGGCACATTCGCTGTGCCCAACATCTCGCCCGACCCGGTCCACGGCATCGGTGCCTGGTCCGAGGCCGATTTCGCCTCGGCCATGCTGAAGGGCACCGCGCCGGACGGGCGGCACTACTACCCCGCCTTCCCCTACCCCTCCTATGCGCGGATGCGGCTTGACGATGTGCGCGACCTGTTCGCCTTCCTGCGCACCCTGCCGCCATCCGACCGCCCCAGCCCCGCCCACGAGATCGGCTTTCCCTTCTCGGTCAACCGCGGGCTGGGGCTGTGGAAGCTTCTGCACCTGTCGCCCGAGCCGGTGCTGGACATGGCGGATGCATCCGAACGCGTGCGCCGGGGGCAGTATCTGGTGGAAGGGCCGGGCCATTGCGGCGAATGCCACACCCCGCGCGACATCACCGGCGGGCTCGATCTCTCGCGCTGGCTGGCCGGGGCGCCGAACCCCGAGGGCGAGGGCCGCATTCCCAACATCACCCCGGCCCGGCTGCGCTGGTCGGAGGCCGACATCGCCTATTACCTGGAGAGCGGCTTCACCCCCGACTATGACTCCGCCGGGGGCGGCATGGCGGCGGTGATCGCCAACACCTCCCGGCTTCCCGCCGAGGACCGCGCCGCGATCGCGGCCTATCTGAAGGCGGTGCCGCCCAGGGAATGACCCCGAGCGGCGCCGGCGGCTCAGCGCACGCCGTTGAACTCCAGGCTCAGCCCGACGGCGGTGCGCGGGGCGAATCCCTTCCAGTAGCTGTGCTCCGGCTTGGGCGAGCCATCCTCGTTCAGGGCATGCACCCCGTCGCCGGCATTGGGGATCAGGTCCAGATAGGCGGCCAGCGCCGTCTCGCCCTTCAGCTGCCAGCCGAGGAAGGCGGTCACGAAATGCTGCAGGATGTTGTTCATCCGCACCGTGTCCCAGACCGGGTCGGCATAGTGCTCGAAGGGCACGAAATCGAGATGCGGCGAGGGCTGCCACGCCTCGGCCGGGGCGGGAATCGGCGCGGCGGCATTGTGGTTGGCGTTGTGGAAGGTCAGCAGCCAGGCCGGCGCGCCGGTCGTCTCCTGCCACAGCACCCGGATGCCGCGGGCATAGTCCGAGACGTCATCCACCGATCCCCCGACATAGAGGATGGGGCGGTCGATCCCCGCGACGCCCTCGGCATCCCAGAATCCGTATTGCCGGCCCCAGGGTCCGATGGCCACGAAGGCGCGCAGGCGCGGATCCATCAGCGCGCGGTGCGTCTCGCTGCCGGCGCGATGGATGGCCAGCAGCCCCCGCGGCGCCGAGAAGGGCAGGTCCACCGCGCGCGCGCTGACCCCGGCCCCGGCGCTGATCACCGCGCCGTAGCCGCCCATCGAATAGCCGATGATCGCGGCGCGATCGGCATCGATGATCCCGGCAAGCGGCCCGTCCCCGGCCCCCAGCCTGGCCAGCTCCTCCAGCACGAAGCGGGTGTCGAGGGGCCGGTTGACCAGGGTCGAGCCGAAGGCGCCGCGGTCGTCATAGGTCGAATCGGGATGGTCGATCGCGGCGACCACATAGCCCTTCGAGGCGAGGTTCTCGCCCAGATGGCTCATCAGGAAGCGGTTGCCCGGATAGCCATGGCTGAGGATCACCACCGGCCAGGGGGTTCCGGTCAGGGCCGGCGCGTCGCGCACCGCGCGCCCGTGCAGGGTGACCCTGCCGTGCCCGTCGCGCAGCAGCACGCCTTCATAGAGCGTCGGGCTGCCCGGTTCGGCGGCGGGATACCAGATCTCGACGGTCAGCCGCCGGTCGCGGCGGGGGATCGCCTGATCGGTCACGGCCACCACGTCGATCTGGTCGGGGTTGACCAGCGTCAGCGTGCGCACCCCGACCGGATGCGGGCCGGGTGCGGCAAGTTCGGGGGCATCGGGCCGGATCAGGTCGATCCGGTTGGTCTGGCCCGCCGCGGGCAGCGCCGCGAGGCAGGCGGCAAGGGCGATGGCTGCTGGCTTCATGGACTGTCCTCCCCGGCGGGAGGATAGCCGCTCTGCCCGGCCCTGCCCAGAGCGGCGGCGGGGCGCCGCGCCCCGCCCGGCCGCGGATCAGCCGCCCAGCGTCTTGGCCACCTCGGCGGCGAAATCCTCCTGCGCCTTCTCGATCCCCTCGCCCACGGCGAAGCGGACGAAGCCGGTGACGGTCACGCCGGCCTCCTTCGCGGCCTGCCCCACGGTGATGTCGGGATTCATCACGAATTTCTGGTCCAGCAGGCAGACTTCCTCGAAGAACTTCTTCAGCCGGCCGGCGATCATCTTCTCGATCACGTTGTCGGGCTTGCCGCTGGCGCGGGCCTGCTCGGTCAGCACCGCCCGCTCGCGCTCGATCAGCGCAGGATCGAGATCGGCCTCCGACAGCGAGGCGGGCGAGGTGGCCGCGACATGCATCGCGATCTGGCGGCCGATGCCGTCATCCTTGCCGCTCAGCGCCACCAGCACGCCGATCTTGCCCATGCCTTCGGCCGCGGCATTGTGGACATAGGCGGCGATGCTTTCGCCCTGAAGCCGCGCCATGCGCCGGACCGAGAGGTTCTCGCCGATGGTGGCGATCTTGCCGGTCACCAGATCGGCGACGGTCTTGCCCGCCACCTCGGCCCGCATCAGCTCCTCGAGCGAGGCCGCCCCCAGCGCCGCCCGGGTGATCGCCGCGACCATCTCCTGAAATTCGGCGTTCTTGGCCACGAAGTCGGTCTCGGAATTGACCTCGACCGCAACGCCGGTGCCGCCCTCGACCGCGACGCCGACCAGCCCTTCCGCGGTGGTCCGGCCCGCCTTCTTGGCCGCCTTGGCCAGCCCCTTTGTGCGCAGCCAGTCGACCGCCGCCTCCATGTCGCCGCCGGTCTCGGTCAGCGCCTTCTTCGCATCCATCATGCCTGCGCCGGTCGCCTCGCGCAGTTCCTTCACCATCTGAGCGGTGATCGCCATCGGTCCTGTCTCCTGATCCTGCGTCAGGCCCCGGCCATGGCCGGGGCCTGACGCAGGATCAGGAGACAGGACCGATGG
>RFGB01000241.1 GCA_003697125.1 Alphaproteobacteria bacterium | reverse complement strand
CCCCGGCCCCCGCCGCCCGGACAGCGAGGTGCGGTTGGCCTTGTCATAGCTGGCCTTGAACACGAAGCCCGCGCCGCTGGCCGCGCAGGCGCGGGCCAGCCTCTCGGCGATCATCAGGGCGTGGTCGCGGGTCTCGAGCTGGCACGGCCCGGCGATCACCACCAGCGGCAGGGCGTTCGACAGGATGACGTCCCCGGCCTGCACGGTCCTCGCTTCGCTCATCGCGCCCATCCGCCCCCATGCCGGCCGCGCCGGCCCCTGCCCCATCCGCCGCCCGTCGGGCGGTCAGACGCTCACCTGCTCGCGCAGAATCGACAGGGTGAGGCTTACCATGATGTAGAGGCCGAGAAAGACCAAAAAGGCCACCGCGGTATTCTCCGCCACCCGGGGATGGGTTGGCCGGTCGGGCGCGATGGGCGGGACCGAGACCGAGAGGAAGCGCACCTGCCGCGCCGCCTCCCTGCGCGCCTGTTCCAGCGCGTTCAGCGCGACGATGCGCATCTGCTCGCGCGCGGCCAGATCGCTCTGCGCCATCTTCAGCTGGGTCGCGATCGTCGCCAGCGACTGCTGGCGCCCCTCGCCCCCCTCGGTCAGCGCCGCGCGGCGCCGCGCGATCGCCGCCTCGGTGAAGGCGATGCTGCGTTCGATCAGGCCGAGCTGGGCGGCGTTCGGCCGCGGATTGGCCAGCAGCTCGGCGCGCTCGCGGCGCAGCTTCTCGAGCTCCAGCTCCTGGGCCTGGATCACCGCAAGATCGATCTGAAGCTCGCTCTCTGCCGAGAAGGTGTCATACTGCCGCTGCAGCTCCAGAACCCGCTCGGCCGCGGCGCGGACATCGGCCTCGCGCTCGGCCAGGCTGCGTTCGGCATCGCGCATGTTCTCGGCCCGGGCCCGGGCCGAGAGCTGATCGACCATCTCCTCGGCATAGGAGATCAGCGCCCGCGACCATGCGACGCTGGATTCGGGGTCGGGGGCGATCACCGACATGCGCAGGATGCCTTCGGTGACGTCGAAGCCCACGATCACCCGCTTGCGGTAGAGCTCATGCGCCTCGGCGCGGGTGGCATCGGGGGCGAGGCGCTGCAGCGGGTCGATGGCGGGATCCTGGAAACGGGCGATGAAGCCATGTTCGGCGTCCAGCCGGTCCATCGCCGCCATCGAGCCGAGGAAGCCCTGCACGGCGATGGAATCCTTGGCATCGGCCATGCCGAATCCCGAGAAGAGGCTGCCCAGCCCCGATGCGCCGGCCGGCAGGTCGGCCTTCTGGATGGTGAATTCCGACTTCGTCTCGTACATCGGGGTGGCGCGCGTGGCGTAATACCAGCCCACCACGGCGGTGGGCAGCACCACCAGCAGGAACAGGCGCAGCGCCAGGCCGATGGCGCGGCGGCGGCGCCGGCGCACCAGCGCGGCCTGGATCGCCTCGATCCGCTGCTCGCGTTCGGCGATGGCGCCGGGATCGGGGGCGGCGACGGCATCGGGCGGCCCGCCGGGCGCGCCCGGCGCGGGCAGTTCGGCCGGGCCGATGCTGCGGGCCAGCGCGGCGGCCCGGCGCCGGGCGCGGCGGCGGCGGCGCGCGGCGCTGCGGCCCCAGGCGCCGCTGTCCTCGGCCGCCTCGGCCTCGTCCTCCTCCGGCGCCTCCTCCTCGCGCGGGGCAGGGGTCGCGGCCCAGCGGCGGGGATCCCTATCCGACATAGTCATAGAGCCTCCGCGCCTCGGCAAGGCTTGGGCAGATGGTCAGCCGGCCGTCGCGCAGCACGCCGGCACGGTGGCACAGCGCCTCGATGATCCGCGCGTCATGGGAAACGATCACCAGGGTGGCCGCGGCGAGGCGTTCGCGCAGCACCGGGCGCACGCGGCGCAGGAAGCCGACATCGGCCGCGCTGGGCAGCCCCTCGTCGATCAGATACAGGTCGAAGGGCATGGCCAGCATCAGGCCCATGGTCAGGCGCTGGCGCATGCCTGCCGAATAGGTCGAGACCGGCATGTCGAAATAGTCGCCCAGATCGGTCAGCCAGCGCAGGAACGCCTCGACCCGGTCGGGGTCATGGCCGTAGAGCCGGGCGAGGAAGCGCGCATTTTCGGCCGCCGACAGCGATCCCTCCACCCCGCCGCGATGACCGAGGGGGAAGGAGACCCGCCCCTCGCGGATGATGCGGCCCTCATCGGGCTGCTCCAGCCCCGCCATCATGTTGATCAGCGTGGTCTTGCCGGTGCCGTTGGGGGCGAGGATGCCGAGATTCACCCCCTCCTCGATGCGGAAGCTGGCGCGGTCCAGCACGATCTTGCGGCCCCGTCCCGCCCAGAAGGACTTGCTGACCTCTCGGAACTCGATCATCCGACCCCCCGGTCGGCGGCTGCGCCCCGGCCGCGGCACCGGCCGCGGCCAACTGCCCCAGCATCTAGCCCGGCATCGTTAAACAAGCATTGTGGCGAAACCGCGTCGGGTCAAGACATGCGCCTGACCCGGGCGAGCCGCCCGGCGATCAGCGAGATGGCGGCGGCCGAGAAGCTGAACAGCGCCCCCATCTTCGCCGCATCCTGCACCGCCTGCTGATGGGCCAGGATCTCGGGCGCGGCCCCCGGGGTCACGCGGAAGGCCACGGTGGCGACGAACAGCGAGACGGTGAAGCCGATCGCGGCGACGCAGCCCAGGACGAACAGATCCACCGAGCGCATCCCCTCGGGCAGGCCCAGCCGCAGCGGCCGCGCCGCGATCCAGCCCATCAGCCAGATGCCGGAGGGCTTGCCCACCAGAAGCCCGGCCATGACCAGCCAGGTCGCATCGCCGATCGCGCTGAACTCCACCCCGGCATTGGCCAGCCCGAACAGGAACAGGATCACCTCGACCGGCGTCTTCAGCCCGTGCTCGATCCGGTTCAGCATGTCCACACGGTGCCGCTCGGCCTCGGCGAACAGGCCGACATCGCTGTCGGCATGGGGGATCGCCGGGATGATCGGCAGAAGGCCCAGCGCGGGGTGGATGCCCGCCTCCTGGAACGCATACCACGACACCGCGCCGGCCAGCGCATAGGGCCAGGGCCCCAGCCTGCGGCGCACCCAGATCGAGGCCGGGCGCGCCGGATCGCCGCGGTCAAGCCGGCGCGGCAGCCAGTTGGCGAGGATGTAGACCGCGAAGGCTGCGGCGAGGGCCACCAGCAGCCACATCGGCGCCAGCGTCCCGGTGGGATAGAACACCGCGAGGATCACCAGGCCCGCGGCGTCATCGGCGATCGCCAGCAGCAGCAGGAAGCGCACCGCCGGGTGGCCGGCGCCGAACACCATGCGCCCCACCAGATACGAGAAGGCGATGTCGGTCGCGGTCGGGATCGCCCAGCCATGGGCCACCGCCTGATAGGTGGTCGAACCCATCATCGCCGCAAGGCCCAGATAGACCGCGACCGGGCCCAGCATTCCCCCCGCCGTGGCGATCAGCGGCGTCATCGCCTTGCGACCGCGCAGGCTGCCCGACTTCAGGATCACCGCCTCCCAGACCTCCTTGCCCGCGATCGCGAAGAAGAAGGCCATCAGCACGTCGTTGATCAGGTAGTGGACGGTCAGGGTGCGGTGGACATGGCCCGCGGCATCGACATGGGCATGGCCGACCCAGACATTCTCGGCCAGCACATATTCGACCACGTGGTGATAGCCCTCGGGGTCGAGATTGGCCCAGACCAGCGCGAGGATGGCGCCGATCACCAGCAGCAGCGAGTATTCCGAAAGGAAGTTCCAGACCCTGTGGACCATGTGCCCCCCCTGTGCGTCCCGTCCGCTCTAGGGGATCGGGCGCATCGGGGCAAGCCATCCGCTGCGGCCGCGGCAGGGCGGGGGCGCCGGGCCGGGCGGTGCGGGGCAGGCTCGACAGCGCCGCGCCCTCGGGGCATTCTGGCCACCCCGCGCAGCGCGCCGGGCCGAGCAGGGGGGACCGGATGCTGAACGAGTTCCGCAAGTTCATCTCGCGCGGCAATGTCATCGACATGGCGGTGGGCATCATCATCGGTGCGGCCTTTACCGCCATCGTCAGCTCGCTGGTCGAGGATCTGATCAATCCGCTGATCGGCCTGCTGATCGGGGGCATCGACTTCGGCGGCCTGAGCTTCAAGGTGGGCGAGGCGTCCTTCAACTACGGCAACTTCATCAATGCGGTGATCAAGTTCCTGATCGTCGCCTGGGTCCTGTTCCTGATCGTGAAGGGGGTCAACCGGATGCGCGATCTCGTGGCGAAGGACGAACCCGCCCCCGCAGCCCCCAAGGGGCCGACCACCGAGGAGCTGCTGATCGAGATCCGCGACGCCATCCGCGCCCAGAACCGGGCGCAGGACTGATCGCCGCCGGCCATCGCGCCCGCGGGGCGGGCGGTCCCGCGCGGCTCGGCACAGCCGCCACGGCCGCCCGTCCTGCCGCGCCATCAGCGGGCCGAAATCGGCCGGCGCCGCCCAGCCCGTCGGGATCCACAGGCGCGGCAGCCCGCCCGGTCCGGCCCCCCTGCCGGCCGGATACGGGACCGCATGGGCCAGCGCATGGGCCAAGGCCGCCACGCCCGATTGGCGGCGCTTGCGCATCGGAAGGCGCGGCCCGCGCCAGCGGCGCGGCAGCATGGTCAGGTCGTGGCCATCAGCGCGCGGATCGGGAAGGGCGCGGCCGGTTCGCCGGCGGAATGCAGGGCGATGCGCGCGGCACGGGGATTGTCCGCGGACGGGACGGCCAGCACCGGCAGGGCCCTCGGGGCGGGGG
>RFGB01000240.1 GCA_003697125.1 Alphaproteobacteria bacterium | reverse complement strand
GCCTGGGGGCCGCGCAACCGGCGGGGCCGGGCGCCGGCGGCGGGCGGGCGGGCGGGGCCGCGGGACGCGCCGCGGTCCGGCGCGCCGGTCAGCCGGTGACGAAGGCGCTGAACGAACGGCGGATCAGCGCCGGATCCAGACCGTCGACGATGAAGACTAGCCGCGTGCGCCGGTCGCCGTCGGGCCAGGCGGCCAGATGCTCGGGCCGGTGGATGGTATGCTGGACGCCGTGGATGACCACCGGCGAGTCCACCCCCCGGATGTCCAGAAGCCCCTTCACGCGCAGGATGCGGGTGCCGTGGCGGTTCAGCAGCATCGACAGCCACAGCCCGAATGCCGCCCAGTCCAGCGGCGCCCCGGCGCTCAGCACGAAGGCGCGCACCGATCCGTCATGGTGATGATGGTGATGACCGTGGCCCGCGCCGTCACCCTCCGCCGCCAGCCAGCGCGCCACCTCGGCCTCGCGCGCACCGGGGCGATGGATGTCCGACACGAGCAGCGTCGCCGGAACCGGGCTGTCGGCGCCGCTCTCGATCACCTCGGCCGCCGGATTGATCGCCCGAAGCCGGGTGCGCAACGCCTCCAGCCGGTCGGGTGCGGCCATGTCGGTCTTCGAGATCACCAGCCGGTCAGCCACCGCCGCCTGGTGCAGCGCCTCGGGATGCGCGTCAAGGTTGTGAAGCCCCGCCAGGGCGTCGACCACGGTCACGATGTTGCCCAGCCGGAAATGGTGGCACAGCACCGGATCGGCGGTCAGCGTGGCGACGATCGGACCGGGATCGGCAAGGCCGGTCGTCTCCAGCACCACCCGGTCGAAGGGCGGGACCAGCCCGCGGCGCATGCGGTCATGCAGGCCGACCAGCGCCTCCTTCAGATCGCCGCGGATCGAACAGCACACGCAGCCCGAGGCGAGCAGCACCACCTCGTCATCCAGCGCCTCGACCAGCAGATGGTCCAGCCCGACCTCGCCGAACTCGTTGATCAGCACCGCGACCCCGCCCAGCTCGGGCAGCCGCAGCAGGCGGTTGAGCAGATGGGTCTTGCCCGAGCCGAGGAAGCCGGTCAGCACATTGACGGTGATCGCCCCGCCCTCGGGCGGGGCGGGATCGGGGGGCGCCGGCTCAGTCACGCCGCGCCTCCATCGCGGCGATCACCGCGGGATCGAGCGGATCGCAGGGCCGGCCCGCCAGACGCTCGGCCTCGGGCCAGACCGCGCCGAGATTGTCCACCACCGCGGCACGCCCGGTGCGCGAGGCCAGGGTGTAGCGGCCGGCCCATTCGCGCAGGCTCAGCCCGAACAGGCCCAGCATCCGGTTTGCCACCCGCGCGCGGTGGATGCGTTCGGCCGTGCCGGTGCCCGCATCGGCGGCACCGGACGCATCGGTCCAGTGCCGCGCGACGCCGAAGACCCCGCACAGGCCGCACATCAGCTGACCGGGCGCGCGGTTCCGCTGCGGGGATAGCGCCGGGCGAAGTCGTCGGCGATCTCCTCGAAGGTCACGAACCGCACCCCCTGATGGCGCGACATGTGGGCGAACAGCCGTTCATGCATCATCAGCACCTGCGGCTTGCCCGACACGTCGGGATGGATCGTCAGGGTGAACACGGCATAGTCGTATTCCTGATAGACCCAGTCGAACTGCTCGCGCCACATGTCCTCGATCACCCGCGGGCTGACGAAGCCGTGGCTGTTGGGCGCGGCCTTGATGAACATCATCGGCGGCAGGTCGTCCAGATACCACGAGGCGGGGATCTCGATCAGGTCGGTCTCGGTCCCGCGCTCCAGCGGCTTCATCCAGTGGCTGGGATGCTTGGAATAGTCGATCTTGGTCCAGCTGTCGCCCACCCTGACGTAATAGGGGTGGAAGTCGTTGTGCATCAGCGAATGGTCATACTTGATGCCCTTCTTCAGCAACAGCTCGTTGGTCTTCGGGCCGAACTCCCACCACGGCGCCACATAGCCGCGCGGCGCCTTGCCGCACAGGTCGGTGATGACCTCGATGCACTTGTCGAAGATCGCCTCCTCCTGCTCGGGCGTCATGGCGATCGGATTCTCGTGCGAATAGCCATGCATCCCGATCTCGTGGCCGGCATCGGCCACCGCCTTCATCTGCTTGGGGAAGGTCTCGATCGAATGGCCCGGGATGAACCAGGTGGTCGGGATCGCCCAGCGGTCGAACATGCGCAGAAGCCGCATCGACCCCACCTCGCCGGCGAACATGCCGCGGCTGATGTCGCAGGGGCTGTCCTCGCCCCCGTAGGATCCGAGCCATCCGCCGACCGCGTCGACATCGACGCCATAGGCAACGAAGATCTCCTTTGGCATTGCGCTCCCTCCATTCGTCCCGCCGGCCCGCGGCCCGGCGCGCCCAAACTGCGCCAGCGCGCGGGCTTTCTCAACCCCCGCCGCGGCGGGCGGCGGCGTTGCCAGCCGCGGCGGCATTGCCTAGCATGTGAAGCGTCGCGCGGACGGACCGCCACGGCAGGGAGGACATGGCCATGCATCTTGTCGGCGTCGATGTCGGGGGCACCTTCACCGACCTGGTCCATTTCGGCGCCGCCGACGGGACGACGCATGTCCACAAGGCCCCGACCACGCCCGACAATCCGGCGCGCGGGGTTCTGGAGGGGATCCTGGAGCTGTGCCGCCGCTTCGACATCGACCCCGGCGTCATCGATCACGTCTATCACGGCACCACCACGGCGACCAACGCGATACTGGAACATGACGGCGCCGAATGCGGCATGATCACCAATGAGGGGTATCGCGACATCCTGCATATCGGCCGCCACCAGCGCCCGCAGCATTTCTCGATCCAGCAGGAAATCCCCTGGCAGGACCGGCCGCTGATCCGCCGCCGCCACCGGCTGACGGTGCCGCACCGCATCGCCCCGCCCCGGGGCGAGGTTCTGGTGCCGCTGGACGAGGATGCGGTTCGGCGGGCCGCCCGGCAGCTGCGGGCGGCCGGGGTCGAGGCGGTGGCGGTGTGCTTCCTGTTCTCCTATCTCGACCCGGCGCATGAGGCCCGCGCCCGCGCCATCGTCGAGGAGGAGTTCCCCGGGGCCTTCGTCACCTGCTCGGCCGAGGTCTCGCCGCAGTTCCGCGAATTCGAACGCTTCACCACCACGGCGATGAACGCCTTCGTCGGCCCGAAGATGCGCCGCTATCTGACCGATCTGGCCGAAGGGCTGGGGCGGGCGGGGCTGAAGGCCGACCTGCACATCATGGCCTCCAACGGCGGCGTGGCCACCGCCCAGATGGTCGCCGCCCGCCCGGTGATGACGCTGCTGTCGGGACCCGCCGCGGGGGTGCTGGGCGGGCGCTGGGCCGGCGCGCTGTCGGGGCGCGACAACCTGATCACCTTCGATGTCGGCGGCACCTCGGCCGATATCGGCATCGTCCGGGCGGGCAGCTTCGCCGAGGCCAGCCCCCGCGACACCTGGATCGCCGGCTTCCCGCTGATGGTGCCGATGATCGACATCCACACCATCGGCGCGGGGGGCGGCTCGATCGCCTGGGTGGATGCGGGCGGCGCGTTCCGGGTCGGCCCGCGTTCGGCCGGGGCCCGGCCGGGGCCCGCCGCCTATGGCCATGGCGGGACCGAACCCACCGTGACCGACGCCAATGTCGTGCTGGGCCGGCTCGATCCCGGGAATTTCCTCGGCGGGGAGATGCGCCTCGATCCCGCCGCGGCCGAGGCGGCGATCGACCGGCTCGCCGGCCGGCTCGGCCTCGACCGGCTGACCGCGGCCGAAGGGGTGCTGACCATCGTCAACGCCAACATGGCCAATGCCATCCGTTCGCGCACCGTGCAGCGGGGGCTGGATCCGCGCGACTTCACCCTGGTCGCCTTCGGCGGGGCGGGGCCGATGCAGGCGGCCGAGGTCGCGGCGATGCTGTCGATCCCCGAGGTGATCGTGCCGCCCCATCCGGGCATCACCTCGGCCACCGGGCTTCTGACCACCGACCTGAAGTATGACGCGATCCGCACCGCCTTCCAGGTCTCGGGGCAGATCGAGCACCGGCACATCACCCGGGCGCTGGAGGAGATGGAGGCCGGGCTGGCCGCGCAGTTCGCCGCCGACGGAATCGGCCCGGACCGGGTCAGGTTCCAGCGCGCGGCCGATCTGCGCTATGTCGGCCAGGGCTACGAGCTGCGCGTGCCGGTGCCCGCGGGCGCCTTCGACGCGGCCGCCGAGGCGGCGCTGTTCGCGCGCTTCGAACAGCTGCACCGCGAGGAATACGGCCGCGCCTTCCCCGGCGCGCCGAAGGAAATCGTCAATCTGCGCGTCACCGGCTTCGGCGAGACGGTCAAGATCCGCCCCGCGCCGCGGCCCACGGGCGGCAGCCTGGATGCGGCCAGGATCCGCGTCGCGCCGGTGGTCTTCCGCACCGGCGACGGCCTCGCCGCGCACCAGACCGCGTTCTACCGCCGCGACCTGCTGCCCGCCGACACCCCGATCCCGGGCCCGGCGGTGATCGTGCAGCAGGACAGCACCACCATCCTGCGCCCGGGCGACAGCTTCCATGTCGACCAGGCCGGCAACATCCTGATCCGCATCGCGACATGAGGATGCCCATGAACCAGATCGACCCCGTCACCGCCTCGGTCATCCAGGGGGCGCTGCAGAACATCGCGATCGAGATGGGCTACAAGCTGATGCGGATGTCCTATTCCTCGATCATCCGGGAATCGGAGGATTTCGGCACCGCGCTGACCGATGCCGAAGGCAACCAGCTGGCCGAATCCCTGCAGTCAACCCCGCTGCAGTCCGGCCCGATCCCGGGCTATGTGAAGAACGTGATCGAGGTGTTCCGCCGCCGCGGCACCCCGTTCCGCCCCGGCGATGTCATCATGCACAACGACCCCTATGGCGGGGCCAGCCACGGCCCCGACATCGCCCTGATCGTCCCGGTCTTCCACGACGGCGCGCTGGTGGGCTTCGCGGGCACCACCGCGCATCATCTCGATGTCGGCGCGCTGAGCCCGGGATCGTGCGGCATCGTCGATGCCATCGACGTCTATGCCGAGGGCCTGCAGTTCAAGGCGATCAAGGTCGTCGATGGCGGGGTGCGCAACGAGGCGGTCTGGCAGATCCTGCGCGACAATGTCCGCGCCCCGGATCTGGTGGTGGGCGACATGGAGGCCCAGGTGGCCGCCTGCGAGATCGGGGCCGAGCGGTTCCGCGAGCTGATCGGCCGCTACGGCATCGCCACGGTCGAGGCGGCCAGCCGCGCCCTGATGGACCATTCCGAACGCATGATGCGCCAGGCGATCGCCGCGGTTCCCGACGGGACCTATCGCGCCGAGACCTTCATCGACGGCTTTCTCGACGATCCCGACCCCGCGCGGCGCGAGCTTCCCATCGTGGTGAGCATCACCGTCAGCGGCGACGAGATGACCGTGGATCTGACCGGCACCGCCCCGCAGGTGCCCGACCGGCCGATCAACATGCCGCTGGTGGGCACGGTGGACATCGCCATCTGGCTGACCATCCGGTCGGTGCTGCTCGATTCCGACATCCATGGCTACATCCCGCAGAATTCCGGCCTGACGAGGCCGATCCGGATCGTCGCCCCCCGGGGCTGTCTTGCCAACCCGATCTTCCCCGCCCCGGTCATCGCGCGCTTCACCCCGGGCAACCAGCTGGCCGACACGGTGATGAAGGCCCTGGCCCAGGCGGTGCCCGAGAAGGTCTCGGCCGGAATCGGCAATCTGAAGGTCATCGCCTTCTCGGGCCTGCGCGGCGAGACCCACTGGGTGCACATGGAGATCTTCGAGGGCGCCTATGGCGGACGCTTCCGCCGCGACGGGATGGACGCGGTGGACACGCTCTATGCCAATACCCGCAACAACCCCATCGAGGACATCGAAAGCCATCTGCCGATGCGCGTCACCCGCTACGAGCTGCGCGAGAATGCCGCCGCCCCGGGGCGCAGCCGCGGCGGCATCGGCGCGGTGCGCGCCTTTCAGTTCCTGGAACCCGGCGGGTTCTCGGTCGAGGGCGAGGGTCACCGCTTCCGGCCATGGGGCTTCAGCGGCGGCGCCGACGGCGTTCCGGCCGAGCTGCACCTGATCCATGCCGACGGGCGCGACGAGGCGCTGCCCTCCAAGGTGCCCTACCATCCCGCCAGGGCGGGGGACACCTTCCTGGCCATCGGGCCCTGCGGCGGCGGCTATGGCGACCCGCTGGAACGCGACCCGGCGCGGGTGCTCGACGATGTGCGCGACGGGCTGATCTCGGCCGGGAAGGCGCTGGCCGACTACGGCGTGGTGATCCGCGACGGGCAGCTCGACGCCGCCGCCACCGCCGCCGAACGCCGCGCCCGCGCCGGCCAGGGCGCGCCGGTATGACCCGCCTGATCGTCGCCGCGGCACAGATGGGCCCGGTGGCCCGGCACGAGCCCCGCTCGGCCGCCGTGGCGCGCATGGTGGCGCTGATGCGCGCAGCCCATGCCCGGGGCGCGCGGCTGGTGGTGTTTCCGGAACTGGCGCTGACCAGCTTCTTTCCGCGCTGGATCCTGGAAGGCGATGCGCTGGAAGCCTGGTTCGAGGGTCCCCTGCCCGGCCCCGAGGCGCGGCCGCTGTTCGAGACCGCCGCCGCGCTGGGGGTGGGCTTCGTGCTGGGCTATGCCGAGCGCACCGCCGACGGGCGCCATTTCAACAGCGCGCTCCTGGTCGGCGCCGACGGCCAGGTGATCGGACGGTATCGCAAGGTGCATCTGCCCGGCCATGACGCGCCCCAGCCCGGCCGCGCCTTCCAGCATCTCGAGAAGCGCTACTTCCTTCCCGGCGATCTGGGCTTTCCGGTGTTCCCCGCCTTCGGCGCCCGGCTGGGGATGCTGATCTGCAACGACCGGCGCTGGCCCGAGGCCTGGCGCTGCCTCGGCCTGCAGGGGGCCGAACTGGTCTGCCTCGGCTACAACACGCCGCTGGACCATACCGGCCACGCGGAGATCGATTCGCTGTCGGCCTTCCACAACCATCTGTCGATGCAGGCCGGGGCCTATCAGAATGCGCTGTGGGTGGTGGCCGCGGCGAAATGCGGGCGCGAGGAGGGCTCCGACATGCTGGGCCAGTCGGCGATCATCGCGCCCTCGGGTCAAATCGTGGCGATGGCCGCGGGGCTCGACGACGAGGTGATCTGCGCCGAGATCGACCTCGGCATGGGCCGGCGCTATCGCGAGACGATCTTCGACCTCGCCCGCCACCGCGAACCGGGCGCCTACCGGCTGATCGTCGAACGCAAGGGGGCGGGCGATCCGCTGCCCCTGTCCCCGGCGGCGCGGGGCGCGTGATGCGGCCCCATCCCGCCTTCGCCGGCCGCGAGATCCCCCGGCGGGTGACGCTGGGGCCGTTCCACCTGCACTGGCTGACGCTGGCCGATGCCGACGAGGACTATGCCGCGGTGATGGAGAGCGCCGAGGCGCTGGCCGCCCAGTCCCATGACGGCTGGCCTGCCGGCCTGACCGAGGAGGAGAACCGCATCGACCTGGCCTGGCACCAGCGGGAATTCACCGCCGGGCGGTCCTTCGCCTGGGTGATCCGCGACGGCCGGGGCGCCTATCTGGGCTGCGCCTATGTCTATCCCTCGATCGCCGGGCTGGCCGAGGCCGAGGTCCGCTTCTGGTTCCGCAGCACCGCGGTGGTCGACCGGGGGGATTTCGCGCGGCGGCTGATGGCCTGGCTGTCCGGCCCGCCCTGGCCGCCGCTGACCATGCGGCTGACCACCCCGGCCTGAACCGCCTCAGTGCTCGCCGCCACCATAGGGGTCGGCATCGCCGGCGCTGTCGGCGCGGTCGAGCACATGCACGTCCTGCCCCTGCCAGCGCGCGGTCACCGCATCACCGGGGCGGAAGCGTTCGGCGAACCAGGCATGATCGGGGATGTTGGCGACGAAGCCGGCCAGACCCGGCACCTCCAGGCTCACCTTCACGAAGGTGCCCTGATACTCGGTGGCGGTCACGGTGCCGGCCACGGCGTTCGGGCCCAGCGCCCCGGGCTCGCCGGCGCCGCGGCTCAACGCGATGCGGTCGCGGCGGATGGCCATCGCCCAGGGCTGGCCGTCGCGGGCCTCGGGATGGGTCGCCGGGGCGTGGAAGACCCAGCCCTCGGGCGTGGTCAGGGAAAGCCCCCCGCCTTCGCGCGCCGCGATGCCGGCCAGCACGTTCTGGCCGCCCATGAAGCGGGCGACATAGGGGGTGCGGGGGCGGGCGAAGATCTCCTCGGCGGGGCCGGCCTGCTCGATCCGGCCATGATCCATGACCACCACCATGTCGGCCAGGGCGATCGCCTCGGGCTGGGTATGGGTGACATGGACGAAGGTGATCCCCAGCTCGTTCTGCAGGCCCTTCAGCTCGCCGCGCATGCGCAGCCGCAGGAATTCGTCCAGCGCCGAGAGCGGTTCGTCGAGAAGCAGCACGCGGGGATTGGTGATCAGCGCCCGCGCCAGCGCCACGCGCTGCTGCTGGCCCCCCGACAGCTGGGCGGGCATGCGGTCGGCCAGGTGGTCGAGCTGGACGCGCGCCAGCATCTCGTCGGCACGGGCGCGGCGCTCGGCCTTCGCCACACCGCGCATCTTCAGATAGAAGGCCACATTGTCGCGCACATTCAGATGCGGGAACAGCGCGTAGTTCTGGAACATCATCGCGGTGCCGCGGCGCACCGGGGGCAGGCCGACCACCGGATCGCCGCCGATGCGGATGTCGCCCTCGGTGGGCTGTTCATGCCCGGCGATCATGCGCAGGATGGTGGTCTTGCCGCAGCCCGACGGGCCGACCAGGCAGCAATAGGAGCCATGCGGAATCGTCAGGTCGATCGCCCGCACCGCGACGGTCTCGCCGAAGCGCTTGGTCACGCCGGTCAGGCGGATCTCGCCGCTGCCGGTCACGCCGGGCGATTCGCTTGGCTTCAGCATCGGCTCAACCCCTCCGCGAACGGCGACGCTGGATCACCCAGATCGATCCCAGCGCGATGGCGATCACCACGAAGGAGACCGCGGTGGTCACCGTCCCCAGCGCGTAGAGCGCGGGCGAGGTGACATTGGTCGTCATCGTCCAGATCTCAATCGGCAGGGTGTTCTTCGAGCCCACCGTCAGCCAGCTGCGCGGAAACTCGTCATAGGACAGGGTGAAGCCGAAAAGCGCCACCGCGATCATGCCGGGGAACACGATCGGCACCAGAACCTGGCTGACCGTCTGCCAGCGCGAGGCGCCGAGATCGTGCGCCGCCTCCTCCCATGACGGGTTGAGCCGCCCCAGCACCGCGAACATGATCAGCAGGCCGAAGGGCAGCGTCCAGGTCAGATGCGCCGCAAGCCCCGAGGAATACCAGCGCACCGGCAGGCCGAACACCTCGCGGAAGGTCACCAGGATGCCGATCGAGAGCACCAGCCCCGGCACGATCAGGCTGGTGATGGCGGTGAAGAAGATCGCCGAGGCCCCGCGGAAGCGGCGCCGGAACGCGAAGCCGGCCGAGACCGAGATCAGCACCGTCAGCACCATCACCACCAGCGCCAGCGGCAGCGAGCGGGAGAACGCCCCCCCCACATCGCCGGTGCGCGCCTGGCCGAACAGGGCGTGGAACCATGTGAAGCCCGGATCGCGCAGCGGGAACACCAGCCCCCCGGTCGGCCCCTGGAAGGAGAGGATGAAGATCGAGATCATCGGGCCGTAGAGGAAGATCACGAACAGCGTGAACAGCCCGGCCAGCACATAGAAGGTCCAGGGCCGGCGGCCCGCGGGTGTCAGCATCGCGCTACCTCACCAGTTCCCTGCGCACATCCACCACCCGGAAGATCGCCGTGGCCATCATCAGCACGATGGCCAGAAGGATCACCGCATTCGCGGCCGCCCGCGGGTAGTTCTGGATCTGCACGTCGTTGTAGATGCCCGATGTCGCCGACCCCGACAGCCCGCCCGACATCACGATCACCACGAAGAAGTCGCCCATCACCAGCGTCACCACGAACACCGCCCCCAGGGCGATGCCGGTGCGCGACAGCGGCAGCACCACGTTCCACACCACGTCCAGCCGCGAGGCGCCCGCGTCCACCGCCGCCTCCAGCAGCGACTTGTCGATCCGCGCCATGGCGTTGAAGATCGGCACGATCATGAACAGCGTGAACAGGTGGACATAGGCCACCACCACCGCGAAGTCCGAGAACAGCAGCCAGGCCAGCGGCTGGTCGATCAGCCCCAGCTTCATGAGCGCCTGGTTGATCAGCCCCTCCTTGCCCAGCACCGGCCGCCAGGAGATCATCCGGATGATGTTCGATGTCCAGAACGGCACCGTGCAGATCAAGAACAGCGCGATCGCGGTCAGCAGGTTGCGGACATGGAACACCAGGAAATAGCTGATCCAGAATCCCAGCACCGCGGTGATCGCCAGCACGATCAGGGTGAACTTCACCGTCGAGAGGTAGAGCCGCCAGGTCGTCTCGCTGGACAGAAGATCGACATAGTTCTGCAGCGTGAAGTCCGGCACCGGACCCACCAGGAACTGGAAGCGCCAGAAGCTGACCGCCACGACCAGCCCCAGCGGCAGCACCACGAACAGCGCCAGCACCAGCGTCAGCGGCGCGACCTGCAGATAGGGAAGGATGCGGCGCAGCGTCATGCGGCGGGCTCCGGCTGTGGCGGGCGGCCCGGGGACCGGGCCGCCCGACCGTCCGTCAGGCGGCGTTGAACTCGTTCCACTTGGCGAACAGGAAGGGCGCCTCGTCCATCAGGTTGTTCCAGACCGCAACCTTCGAGAAGCGCTCCTCGAACGAGCCGCCGTCACGCACGTCGCCGGCCGAGTTGGTCTTCTCGCCGGTGGGGCTGGTGATGTCGGCCGTGGCCGGCTTGCCCTCATAGAAGAAGCCCCACTCGTTGTCGGTCAGATACTGGCGCGCCGTCTCGGGCACGCTGATGTAATAGCCCTGCTTGGCGATGAAGCCGCCGACCCAGCCCGAGAGATACCAGTTGAGGTATTCATAGGCGGCGTCCAGCTTCAGCCCGTCCAGATGGCTCATCAGCGCCAGCCCGTTGCCCCAGCCGCGATAGCCTTCCTTCAGCGGCTGGTAGACGCAGTTGATCCCCTGGGTGCGCACGGCGGTGACCGCGGGCGACCACATCGACTGGATCACCACCTCGCCCGAGGCCATCAGGTTGACCGATTCATCGAAGGTGTTCCACAGCGCCCGCCAATGGCCGGCGCGCTTGAGCGCGATCAGCTTGGCGACGGTCTTCTCCAGCTCCTCGCGCGTGGGGTTGCCCTTGTCGCGATAGGTCAGCTCGCCCGACGCCTCCATGGCCATGATCGCGTCCATGATCCCGATGGTGGGAATATTCTGGATCGCCGCACGGCCCTTGAAGTCGGCCGAGAACAGGTCCGCCCAGCTGTCCACCTTCCGGCCCAGCAGGTCGGGGCGGATGCCCAGCGTGTCGGCGTTGAACACCCCCGGCAGGAAAGTGGCCCATTCGGTCGGCCCGTCATGGAAGCTGGTGGCGTCCTTGCTGGCGCGATACATGATCTCGTAGGGGCTGTCGCCCTGGCGCGAGACCTCCTTGCCCGCGAACACCCCCTGGGTATAGAGCGGGGTGATCTTGTCCCATAGCTTGATCCGCTTGGTGTGGACCGCCTGGGTCACCCCCTGGGGCACATAGACCTTGGTCTGCCAGATCTCGGTATCGGCGATGTCGATCGAGGTCGGGTCGTTGACCATGCGGTTGACCATGCCGGCATGGTCGGTCACCGCCATCTCGACCTTGAAGCCCAGATCCTCGGTCGCCTTGCGGGCGATGTCGATCAGGGTCGAATAGGACATGCCGGTATGGTTCAGGGTGATGTCCTTGATGTTCTGCGCCCAGATCATCGGCGCGCCGATCACCCCGCTTCCCGCCGCCGCGCCGACGGCCGCGGCGCCCGCCTTCAGAACGCTGCGGCGCGAGACGCCGCCCGCAGCGGTCGGCCCTTTCGGGGTCATGTCCTTCTTCATGGCCTTCGCTCCCTGTTCTGGCGGGCCAAGGGAGGAGAGGCGAACGCCGCCGGCCCGCCGCTTCGATCGGCGGAACGGATCCCCTGCCGCCTCCCCCCTGTGCCCATGGGGCGAGTGTTCCGCAAAAGGCCGGCCTGATCAAGCCTCCTTGCCGGAACCGGGCGCGCGGCGGGGCTGAACCCGCCGGCCGGCGATCCAGACCGCGGCGATGGCGCGGTCGTCGCCCAGCATGATGGTGGGAAACAGCGCCTCCCACGGCGTGGCGGCCCGCGCGGCGCGCTGGGCGATCACCGGGGTCGAGGCGAGATCCAGCGCGACGATGTCGGCCTCCATCCCGGGCGCGAGATTGCCGACCCGGTCCTGCCAGCGCAGCGCCCGGGCCGAGCCCTGCGTGGCCAGCCACAGAAGCTGGGCGGGATGAAGGGCGCGGCCGCGCAGCTGCGAGATCTCGTAGGCCGCGGCCATGGTCCGCAGCATCGAGAAGGACGACCCCCCGCCGACATCGGTGGCAAGGCCCACCGGCACCGTCTCGGCGAGCGCGGCATCGAACAGGCCCGAGCCGATGAAGCTGTTCGAGGTCGGGCAGTGGGCGATCGCGCAGCCGGTCTCGGCCAGGGCGGCGCGTTCGCGCGGGGACAGATGGATCGCATGCCCCATGATCGCCCCCGGGCCGGCCAGGCCGTGGCGCTGATACACGTCCAGATAGTCCCGCGCCTGGGGAAACAGGCTGCGCACCCAGGCGATCTCCTCGGGCTGCTCGGCCAGATGGGTCTGCATCGGACAGTCCGGATGGGCGCGCCACAGCGCCCCGGCCACCTCCAGCTGCGCGGGCGAGGAGGTCGGGGCGAAGCGCGGCGTGATCGCGATCTGCAGCCGGTCCACCCCATGCCAGCGCGCGATCAGCGCCGCGGTCTCGTCATGGGCGCGGGCGGGCGTGTCCAGCAGCGCAGGGGGCGCGTTGCGGTCCATCATCACCTTGCCCGCGGCCAGACGCAGGCCGCGCGCGCGCGCCTCGGCCATGATCGCATCGACACTGCCGGGATGCGAGGTGCAGTAGACCGCGGCCGAGGTGATGCCGTTCGCAAGGCACAGGTCCAGATAGTCCCGCGCCACCGCCGCGGCGTAGGCGGGATCGGAGAAGCGCATCTCCTCGGGAAAGGTGTATTCGTTCAGCCAGTCGATCAGCCGCCTTCCCCAGGAGGCGATGATCCGCGTCTGCGGGTAATGCGCGTGGCAGTCGATGAATCCGGCGACCAGGAGCGCGGCGCCCATGTCGGTGACCGCCGCGTCGGGATGGGCGCGGCCGAGCGCCCCGGCCGGGCCGGTGGCCAGGATGCGGCCATCGGCGACCAGCACGGCGCCGGCCGGGTCGTGCACCGCCGCCTCCTCGGGGGGCACGCGGAAGGGGTTGTCCCGGAAGGCCAGGGTCTGGCCCAGGAGGAGCTGCTTCACCCGCGCTCCTCCAGCCGGTCGGTGGCCGGGGGCGGCGCGGGCGTCAGGTCGCACAGCGCGCGATAGAGATCGGGCGTCATCGCGAAATCCGCCGCGGCCAGGGCCGGGCGCAGCTGCTCCACATTGCGCGCCCCGATGATCGGCGCGGTCACCGCGGGATGGGCCATCACCCAGGCATTGGCCAGCGTCACCGGGTGGTGGCCGTTCTCGCGGCAGAAGGTGACGAAGGCGCGCACCGCCTCGGGCACCCAGGGGGCGGAGTAGCGCCGGGCATAGATCTCCATCGCGTCGAGCCGGCCGCGATCGGCGCCGGGTTCGAGGTATTTTCCGCTCAGCACCCCGCCGCCCAGCGGGTTGTAGGGCAGCACCGCCAGCCCCTGATCGGCGGCCAGCGGCAGGATCTCGACCTCGGCCTGCCGCTTGACAAGGTTGTACATCGGCTGGATCACGTCGAAACGCGCCAGCCCCTCGGCCGCCTGCCGGCCCAACGCCAGCGCGATCTGCCACGCCGCCCAGTTCGACACGCCCAGCCAGACGACCCTGCCCTGGCGCACCAGATCGTCCAGCGCGCGCAGCACCTCGCCGATCCGCGTCTCGGGGCGGAAGGCGTGCAGGTAGTACAGATCGATCCGGTCGGTCCCCAGCCGGCGCAGGCTGGCCTCGGCCTCCTGCATGATCGCGCGGCGGCTGAGGCCCGATGGCTGCATCCCCACCTTCGAGGCGATCAGGACGGCATCGCGCTCATGCGCAACCAGCCGGCCCAGGATCTCCTCGGCCCGGCCGCCATTGTAGATGTTGGCGCAGTCGAACATGTCGATGCCCGCATCGCGGCAGGCGGCGTAGAGGCGGGCCGATTCCGCCTCGTCGGCATCCCCGCCGAAGGACATCGTGCCATAGACCAGGGCCGATATCCGCGCGCCGGTGGCCCCCAGCGTGACCTGTCGCATGTGCCTTCCCCCCTTTGCTTCGCTCTGGCGCATATCAATCCGGCGCGGGGGGCGGACGCAAGCGCCCGCTGCCGCCGGGCGGGGTTCGGGGGCTGCGGGCGATCAGCCGCGCAGGCGGTCCATCACCGCGACCAGCTCGGCGGCGATGCCCGGCTCGCTCAGGGCGTGACCCGCCGCCATGACCATGTGCAGCTCGCTGCCCGGCCAGGCCCGGTGCAGCGCCCAGGCGCTGCGCGGCGGGCAGATCAGGTCATACCGGCCCTGCACGATGAATCCCGGGATCCCGGCGATCCGGTCCATGTTGGCCAGGATCTGGTCGTCGCGTTCCAGAAAGCCGCGATTGACGAAGTAGTGCGCCTCCAGCCGGGCGAAGGCGCGGGCATATTCGGCGCTGCCCGACCGTTCCGCCCCGGGTCCGGGATCCAGCGCCGCCAGCCCGCTTTCCCACGCCACCCAGGCGCGGGCATAGCGGATCTGCTCCTCCTGACTCGGCCCGAACAGCCGCCGGTGATAGGCCGCGATCAGGTCGCCGCGCTCGGCGGGCGGGATCATGGCGACGAACCGCTCCCAGCGTTCGGGCCAGAAGGCGCCCGCCGGCCCGCCATAGAACCAGTCGAGCTCGGCCGCGGTCATCAGGAACACGCCGCGCAGCACCAGCGCGCGCACATGGTCGGGATGGGCCTGCGCATAGAGGAGCCCCAGCGCCGCCCCCCAGGATCCGCCGAAGACGATCCAGCGCGCGATCCCCAGCCGCGTGCGGATCGCCTCGATGTCCTCGATCAGGTCCCAGGTGGTGTTGAACCGCACCGATGCATGGGGGCGCGAGCGGCCGCATCCGCGCTGGTCGAACAGCACGATCCGGTAGTGGTCGGGATCGAAGAACCGGCGCATGCCCGGCGAGCAGCCCCCGCCCGGCCCGCCATGCAGGACGACCACCGGCTCGCCCAGCGGATTGCCGCATTCCTCGACATACAGGGTATGCCCGCCGGACACCTCGACCATGTGCAGCCGGAACGGCTCGATGGGCGGATAGAGCGCCCGCCGCGGCCCCGCGCCGATTTGTGTGCCATGTTCGCGCATTTCCGTTCTATCTGATAGCGCAACGGGCGCGGGAATCCATCCCCCGCAGCGAGGGAGGCCGGGCATGCAGGGTGCCGTGGACGAGAGGGAAGTCGCGAAGTTCGAGGCGATGGCCGCCGAATGGTGGGATCCCGAGGGCAAGTTCCGCCCGCTGCACATGCTGAACCCCTGCCGGCTGGACTACATCACCGGCCAGATATCGGCCCATTTCGCCCGCGCCCCGCGGGCGGCCGGCTGGCTCGCCGGCCTCAGGATCCTCGACATCGGCTGCGGCGGGGGGCTGCTGTGCGAGCCGATGGCGCGACTGGGCGCGGATGTGGTGGGGGTTGACGCGGCCGAGCGCAACATCCCCGTGGCGCGGCTGCATGCCGAACGGGCCGGCCTTGCCATCGACTATCGCCACGGCACCGCCGAGGGGCTGGCCGCGGCGGGCGAACGCTTCGACGTGGTGCTGAACATGGAGGTGGTCGAGCATGTCCCCGACCCGGCGGCCTATCTTGCCGCCTGCGCCGGGCTGCTGCGGCCGGGGGGGCTGATGATCACGTCGACCATCAACCGAACCGCGCGCAGCTTCGCGCTGGCCATCGTCGGGGCGGAATACGTCCTGCGCTGGCTGCCGCGGGGCACCCATGACTGGCGACGCTTCATCACGCCGCAGGAGCTGGGCGCGATGCTGCAGGCGGCGGGCCTCGGCCCCGTCGACCGCAAGGGCTTCGTCTTCGACCCGCTGCGCTGGTCATGGACGATCAGCGACCGCGACCTTGCGGTGAACTATGTGATCGCGGCCGAACGGCCGGCTGCCTGACCGGCCCTCAGGCCAGCAATGCGTCCAGCCGGCCCTCGCGCTCCAGCGCATGCAGCTCGTCGCAGCCGCCGACATGCTGCCCGTCGATGAAGATCTGCGGAACCGTGCGCCGCCCGCCGGCGCGGGCCACCATCTCGGCGCGCGCATCGGGATCGCCATCCACGACGATCTCGGCGAAGGGCACGCCCTTGCGCGCCAGAAGCCGCTTGGCGGCGTGGCAATAGCCGCAATAGGCGGAACTGTAGATCGTGACCGGCTTCATCGCCCGCATCCCTGCCGAAACCGGCACCGATCTAGGCATCGGCGGCCCCGTGCGCAAGCGCGTCCGTGCGCGTCACCCGCGCGGCCACCAGCACGTCGACCCGGTCCGCGCCCGCCGCCCGAAGCGCGGCCGCGCAGGCCGACAGCGTCGCCCCCGTCGTCATCACGTCGTCGACCAGCACCACCCGCAGCCCCGCCGGCACCGGGCGGGCGGCGAAGGCGCCGACCAGATTGGCCGCGCGCTGTTCGGCCGACTTGCCGTCCTGGCTGCCGGTGGCGCGAACCCGGCGCAACAGCCGCGGGGCGCAGGGCAGGCCGGTGGCGCGGGCGATGGCGCGGGCCAGCTCGGCCGCCTGGTTGTAGCGTCGCCGCGCAAGCCGGGTCCAGTGCAGCGGCACCGGCACGATCAGCGCCGGCGGCTGCAGGATGGGGCCTGCGGCGCGAATCATCCAGCGCGCCAGCGGGGGCACCAGATCCAGACGGTCGCCATGCTTCAGCGCCAGCACCAGCGCCCGCCCCCCGCCGCCATAGAGCATCGCGCTGGCGCCGCGGTCCCACCCCGGCGGGATGCGGGTGCAGTCCTCGCAGGCGATGTCGCCCCCGCGTCCGGGCGCATCCAGCACCGGCGCGCCGCAATGCCGGCATCCGGGCGGCGCGGTGAAGACGGTATCGCGCCAGCAGGCCGGGCAAAGGGCATGGGCGGCCCCGGCCTCGGCACCGCAGCCGATGCAGCGCGGCGGATAGATCAGATCGACCAGCGCCGGCAGAAGCATCCGCGCGCGCATGTGCGGCGTCCCTTCCCTCCCCGCCCCCGCGGCGCTATCTGAACCGCCGGAGGCCCCGACATGACCCCGCCGCGCCTGTTCGATGCCGCGATCCGGGCCGCCCGCATGGCGCGGGCGCACGACTTTCCGCTGCACGACGCCGCGGCGGACGAACTGGCAGAAAGGCTGCTCGAGGTTAACAGATCCTTTCGCGATGTCGCCATCATCGGCCATGCCGCCCCGGCATGGGCGGCGCGGCTGGCCGGGCATCCGCGGATCGGAAGCATCGCCGCGCTGCCCGAGGCCGAGACCCTGCCGCTGGCGCCCGGAAGCGTCGATCTGGTGATCCATGCGCTGTGGCTGCACTGGGCGAATGATCCGGTGGGGGTGCTGGTGCAGTCGCGCCTGGCGCTCAGGCCCGACGGGCTGCTGCTCGCCCCGCTTCTGGGCGGACGCACCCTGGCGGAGCTGCGCGCGGTTCTGGCCGAGGCCGAGGCGGCAGAGACCGGCGGCCTGTCGCCGCGCGTGGCGCCGATGGGCGACATCCGCGATCTGGGGGCGCTGCTGCAGCGCGCGGGATACGCCATGCCGGTGGCCGATTCCACCCGCCTGACCCTGCGCTATCGCGACATCTTCCACCTGATGCGTGATCTGCGGGCGATGGGCGAGACCAATGCCATGGCCGGGCGGCTGCGGCGCTTCACCCGCCGCGGGCTGTTCGCGCGGGCCGGGGCGCTCTATGCCGGCCTGGCGGATGCCGAGGGGCGGATCCCGGCGACCTTCGAGACGGTCTGGCTGACCGGCTGGGCCCCCGGTCCCGGCCAGCCGCGCCCGCTGCGCCCGGGCTCGGCGCGGATGCGGCTGGCCGATGCGCTGGGCACGCGCGAACAGCCGCTGCCCCGCGGCGGCGACGGCGAGAGCCCTTGACAGCCCCGGCGCGGAGGGGCTGTAGGGGCATCAGCACGGAGGGGCGGCGATGACCGACGCGACGGAACGGGGCCTTGCCTGGGCGCGGGAGCGCCTGATCCACGCGCCGGCCGACCACCCGCCGATGCCGCCCGCGCGCATCGGCGTCATCATCGCCAATCTGGGCACGCCGGACGGCACCGATTACTGGTCCATGCGGCGCTATCTCGACGAATTCCTCTCCGACCGGCGGGTGATCGACTATTCGCCCTGGCTGTGGCAGCCGCTGTTGCAGCTGATCATCCTGACCAAGCGCCCCTTCTCCTCGGGCCGCAACTACCGCAAGATCTGGAACCAGGAACGCGACGAGAGCCCCCTGCGCACCATCACCCGCGCCCAGGCGCAGAAGCTGGGCGCGCGCATGGCCGCGCGCTTCGGCGATCGCGTGCTGGTCGATTTCTGCTTCCGCTACGGCAATCCCTCGACCGACAGCGTGATCCGCCGCATGCAGGCCGAAGGCTGCGAGCGGCTGGTCTTCTTCCCGCTCTATCCCCAGTATTCCGGCCCGACCACCGCCACGGCCAATGATCAGGCCTTCCGCAGCCTGATGAAGCTGAAATGGCAGCCCGCGATCCGCACCGTGCCGGCCTATCACGACCATCCGGCCTATATCGAGGCGGTCGCCCGCTCGATCGAGGCCGCGCTGGCCGCCGAGGCACAGCGGCCCGATGCGCTGGTGATCTCCTATCACGGGATGCCCAAGCGCTATCTGATGCAGGGCGATCCCTATCACTGCCAGTGCCAGAAGACGACGCGGCTTCTGCGCACCCGTCTGGGCCTGCCCGAGGAGGCGGTGATCACCGCCTTCCAGTCGCGCTTCGGCACCGAGGAATGGCTTCGGCCCTACACGGTCGAGGAAGTGGCGCGGCTGGCGCGCACCGGGCGGCGGCGGATCGCGGTCGTCGCGCCGGGCTTCAGCAGCGACTGCGTCGAGACGCTGGAGGAGATCCGGGGCGAGATCGCCGAGAGCTTCCTTGAGGCGGGGGGCGAGACCTTCACCTATGTCCCCTGCCTGAACGACGCCGACGACCACATCGCGATGATGGAGGAGATCGTCCTGGCCGAGCTTCGGGGCTGGGTCTGAGGCGCCGCGCCCTCAGCCGCGCAGAAGGCTCTCGAACTCGCGCCACTCGCCGGGGCTCATGCCCGACTGCTCGCGGGTGACGGTCTCTCCGCGCAGCATGCGGCGCAGCGCGTCCAGCGCCTTGCCCGACAGATGCGCGCCGCGCAGGCGGTAATCCTCGAACGCCGCCCAGGCCAGCGGCACCCAGTCGGCGACGATCTCGCCGATCACCCCGGCATAGGCGCGGATTTCGTGCTGGGCATGGGCATCGGCGCGCAGCCGCAGGAAGTGGAACAGGTTGTGCAGATCGATCTTCCAGTACCACTGGGTGTAGATGTTCTGCGGCAGGTTCATCCGCGCCAGTTCCCGCGCCAGCCCCTGCTGGCCATCGGTGGACAGCATCGCCTCGTAATGGTCATAGGCGCGGGCGCTGTCCTCCTTCAGGATCGCCAGGACGCGGGCGGCCTCCTCCCCCTCCAGCACCTCGCCCCGGCCCTGGCGATTCGACGCGCTCTGGGCGGCGAGATGCTCGGGCCGGGGGATGTAGAATTCGCGGTCGAGGATCGAGTAGCGCGCCGAGATCTCGTTCACATTGGCGGTGCGGTGCCGGATCCACTGCCGGGCGACGAAGATCGGCAGCTTCACATGCAGCTTGATCTCGCACATCTCGAAGGGCGTCGAATGCCAGTGCCGCATCAGATAGCGGATCAGCCCCGCATCGTCGCGGGTATGGCGGGTGCCGGGACCATAGCTGACCCGCGCCGCCTGCACGATGGCGCCATCATCGCCCATGTAGTCGATGACCCGCACGAATCCGTGGTCAAGCACCGGGTGGGGGGTATAGAGCCGCGCCTCCAGCCCCGGCGCCACCACGCGGCGGGTCGGGGTCTGTCGGGCGCGCAGCGCGTCGATCTCGGCCTGTTCCTCGGGGGTCATCACCGCTCTCCTCGGCCCTTGTTATCGCGGGGGCGGGCGTGCCACAACACGTCCGGGAGGTGTCGGATGCGCGATGCATTCCGGTCAGAGCTGGCCGGCCGGCTGGAGCGGCTGCGGGCCGACGGGCTGTTCCGCCCCGAGGTGGAGATCGCCGGGCCCCAGGGCGGGGTGGTGCGGCTTGCCGACGGGCGCGAGGCGATCAACCTGTGCGCCAACAACTATCTGGGGCTGGCCGACGATCCGCGGCTGGTGGCGGCGGCGCGCGAGGCGCTGACGCGCTGGGGCTACGGCATGGCCAGCGTGCGCTTCATCTGCGGCACGCACAGCGTTCACCGGCAGCTTGAGGCGCGGCTGGCCGAATGGCTGGGTTTCGAGGATGCCGTCCTGCACCCGTCCTGCTTCGACGCGAATACCGGGCTGTTCGAGGCGCTGCTCGGCCCCGAGGATGCGGTGATCTCCGACGCGCTCAACCACGCATCGATCATCGACGGCATCCGCCTGTGCAAGGCGCGGCGCCTGGTCTACCCCAATGGCGACATGGCGGCGCTGGAGGCGCGGCTGGCCGAGGCGGCGGATGCCCGCTTCCGGCTGATCGCCACCGATGGCGTGTTCTCGATGGACGGGCACATCGCCAGGCTGGCCGAGATCTGCGACCTGGCCGAGCGCCACGGCGCGCTGGTGATGGTCGATGACAGCCACGGGGTGGGCATCCTCGGCGCTGGGGGACGCGGCAGCCACGAACATTGCGGCGTGATGGGCCGAATCGACATCATGACCGGCACGCTGGGCAAGGCGCTGGGCGGCGCGGCGGGCGGCTATGTCGCGGCCTCGGCCGAAATCGTGGCCTGGCTGCGCCAGCGGTCGCGGCCCTATCTCTTCTCCAACGCGCTGCCGCCGGTGATCGCGGCGACCACGCTGGCGGTGCTGGACATCATCCGCGACGGCGGAGAGCTGCGCGCGCGGCTGTGGCGCAACGCCCGCAGCTTCCGCGAGGCGCTCGCCCGGCTGGGCTTCCGGCTGCTGCCGGGCGAACATCCGATCATCCCGGTGATGCTGGGCGACCCGCGCCACGCCCAGGCCATGGCCGCCGCGCTGGGCCGGCGGGGCGTGCATGTCGCCGCCTTCAGCTTCCCGGTGGTGCCGAAGGGGCAGGACCGCATCCGCACCCAGATGTCGGCCGCCCATGACCCCGCCACGCTGGAGCGCGCCGTCGCCGCCTTTGCCGAGGCCGGGCGCGAGACGGGGGTCATCCCGTGACCCCGCCCGCCACCATGCGCGCGCTGGTCAAGGCGCGGGCCGAGCCCGGACTGTGGCTGCAGGAGGTGCCGGTGCCCAGGCCCGGCCCGTCCGAGGTGCTGATCCGCGTGCGCCGCACCGCCATCTGCGGCACCGACCTGCACATCTGGAACTGGGACGACTGGGCCCGCGCGACGATCCCGGTGCCGATGGTGGTCGGCCATGAATTCATGGGAGAGATCGCCGCGGTGGGTGCGGCCGTCACCCGCTATGCCACCGGCCTGCGCGTGTCGGGCGAAGGGCATGTGGTCTGCCACCGCTGCCGCAACTGCCGCGCGGGCCGCGGCCATCTGTGCCGCAACGCCCGGGGCATCGGCGTGCATCTTCCCGGCGCCTTCGCCGAATACCTGCTGCTGCCCCAGGAAAACGTCGTGCCGGTCCCCGACGACATCCCCGACGAGATCGCGGCGATCCTCGACCCGCTGGGCAATGCCGTGCATGCGGCGCTGTCCTTCGACCTGGTGGGCGAGGACGTGCTGGTCACCGGCGCGGGGCCGATCGGGATCATGGCCGCCCTGGTCGCCCGGCGCGCCGGCGCGCGCAAGGTGGTGATCACCGACATCAATCCCGAAAGGCTGGCCCTGGCGCGGCGGCTGGGCGTGGCGCATGCGGTCAATCCGGCCGAGGAGGGGCTGGATGCGGTGATGGCCCGCATCGGCATGACCGAGGGCTTCGATGTCGGGCTGGAGATGTCGGGCGCCCCGGCGGCGCTGCGCGACATGATCCACGCGATGAACAATGGCGGGCGCGTGGCGCTTCTGGGCATCGCGCCGGACGGCTTCGCCATCGACTGGAACGAGGTGATCTTCAAGATGCTCCGGATCAAGGGCATCTATGGCCGCGAGATGTTCGAGACCTGGTACAAGATGATCGCGCTGTTGCAGGGCGGGCTGGACCTGTCCGGCCTGATCACCCTGCGCCTGCCCGCCGCGCGCTTCGCCGAGGGCTTTGCCGCCATGCGCGCCGGATGCGCCGGCAAGGTCCTGCTCGACTGGACCGACGAGGAAACCCAAGGGAACGGCAACGCATGAAGATCCGCTATCTGCATACCATGGTCCGCGTCCTGGATCTGGAGAAGTCGAAGGCCTTCTACGAATTGCTGGGCCTGCGCGAGACGCGCCGCGTCGACAACGAACAGGGCCGCTTCACCCTGCTGTTCATGGCCCCGCCGGACCAGCCGGAATGCCCCATCGAGCTGACCTGGAACTGGGACGGCGACCCCGGCCTGCCCTCGGACAGCCGCCATTTCGGCCACATCGCCTATGAGGTCGAGGACATCTACGCCATGTGCCGCCATCTGATGGACAACGGCGTGACCATCAACCGGCCCCCGCGCGACGGGCGGATGGCCTTCGTGCGCTCGCCCGACAACATCTCGATCGAGCTGCTGCAGATGGGCGGCGCCCTGCCACCCGCGGAACCCTGGACCAGCATGCCGAATGTCGGCCACTGGTAGCACCGCCGCGCCGCGTTCAGCGCCCCCGCCGGCGCAGCCTTGCGGCCAGCAGCAGCAGCAGCCCCGCCAGCGCCGCGGCCGGCGCGGCGGGCAGCCCCATCAGCGGCACCCAGATCCGTTCCCACAACAGCTGCGAGACATGGCGCGAGATCAGGTTGTCCATGAACAGCAGGCTGGCCCGGTCCAGCGCGAACCACAGCGCGCCCACCGGGCGGAAGGCGAAGGCCGCCGCGTCCCAGTTCGCCGCAACGGCATCCGACAGGGCGATCAGCCCCGCCGCCAGCAACAGGATCAGTCCCGCCGTCCGCACCTCGCCCCTCCCCCGACCGGGCGAGGCTAGGGCCGATCGGCGCGCGGGGCAAGCCGCATGACCCGGCCGGGATCGCGAGGAGAGATGCGCATGTTCCAGAGCTTCGAGGTCCGCAGCGATCCGGGCAATGGCCGCCCGCGGCTTGCCGCCCTGCGCGCGGCGATGGCCGAGGCCGGGCTGCAGGGCTTCCTCGTCCCCCGCGCCGACCGCCATCAGGGCGAGACGGTCGCACCCTGCGACGAGCGCCTGGCCTGGCTGACCGGCTTCACCGGATCGGCGGGGCTGTGCGCCGCACTGGCCACGCGCGCCGCCGTCTTCGTCGATGGCCGCTACACGCTGCAGCTGCGCCGGCAGGTCGACACCGAACTGTTCGAGCCGGTGGCGATCCACCAGACCCGCCCCGAGGAATGGCTGGCCGCGGCGATGCGGCGTGGCGAGGTTCTCGGCTTCGATCCCTGGCTGCATGGCCGCGACGAGATCGACCGCCTGACCGCCCGGCTGGAACCGCTGGGGGTCGAACTGCGCCCCGTCGACAATCTGGTGGACAGGGTCTGGACCGACCGGCCGCCGCCGCCAGCGGCCCCGGCGCGCATCCATCCGCTGGAACTGGCCGGCGAATCGCACCACGACAAGCGCACCCGCCTCGCCGCCGGACTGGCCGATGCCGGGATCGACGCCGCGGTGCTGACGCTGACCGATTCGATCGCCTGGCTGCTGAACAGCCGCGGCAGCGACATCCCCCGCATGCCGGTGGTGCAGGCCTTCGCCCTGCTGCATGCCGACGCAAGGGTCATGCTGTTCTCGGACACCGGGCGCTTCGGCCCCGAGCTGCGCGCGCATCTCGGCGCGGATGTCACGCTTCGCCCCTGGGCGGATTTCGAACCCGCGCTGGCGGATCTCGGCGGCCGGGTCGTGGCGCTCGACCGGGCCACCGCGCCGGTCCGGGTGCAGATGGTCCTGGAACGGGCAGGGGCCCGGCTGCGCTGGCAGCGCGACCCCTGCATCCTGCCCAAGGCCTGCAAGAACGCCGTCGAACTGGCCGGCATCCGCGCCGCGCATCTGCGCGACGGCGCGGCGATGGTGCGATTCCTGCACTGGCTTGACGGGGCGCTGGCAGGGCTGCCCGAGAAGCCGCTGACCGAGATCGACGTGGTGCGCGCGCTGGAAGGCTTCCGCGCCGCCACCGGCCGGTTGCGCGACATCAGCTTCGAGACGATCTGCGGCGCGGGGCCCAACGGGGCGATCGTCCATTACCGCGTCGACGAGGCGTCGAACCGCGCGATCACGCCCGGCGACCTGCTGCTGGTCGATTCGGGCGGGCAATACGAGGACGGGACCACCGACATCACCCGCACCATGGCCACGGGACCGGTGCCGCCCGGCGCGCGCCGCGCCTTCACCCTGGTGCTGAAGGGGATGATCGCGATCTCGACCGCGCGCTTTCCCCCCGGGATCGCCGGGCGCGATCTCGACAGCCTGGCGCGGATCGCCCTGTGGCGGGCGGGGCTGGACTATGACCATGGCACCGGCCACGGGGTGGGGGCCTATCTGGGCGTGCATGAGGGGCCGGCGGCCATCGCCCGGCGCAGCCTGGAGGAGCTGCGCCCCGGTATGGTGCTGTCGAACGAGCCCGGCTATTATCGCGAAGGCGCGTTCGGCATCCGGATCGAGAATCTGGTGGCGATCCGTCCGGCCGAACCGCCGGAGGGAGGCGACCGGCCGATGCTGTCCTTCGAGACGCTGACCCTGTGCCCGATCGACAGGCGCCTGATCGATCCCGCGCTGCTCGATGCCGCGGAAGGCGCCTGGCTCGACAGCTATCACGCCCATGTCGCCGCGGCACTGGCGCCCCTGCTGCCGCCCGAGACCGCCGCCTGGCTGCGCGCGGCCTGCGCGCCGCTGGCCGCCGGGGCGGGCGGGGCGGGCGAGGACCGGTGACGGGAAGCGGCCTCATCATCCGCCGGGCCCCGGGCACATGGGTCGCCCGAACCCACGACACGATCATCGCCGAGACCCGCGACGCCAGCGAACTGTTCGAGGGCGAACTGCCCCCGGCGGTGTGCTTCCCGCCCACGGATGTCGGCGCCTTTCTGGAGCCGTCCGCGACCGTGACCGACTGCCCGAGGAAGGGGCGGATCAGGCATTACCATGTGGTGGTGAAGGGGGCGCGGCTGGCCGATGCGGCCTGGAGTCTCGCCGCCCCGCCGCCCGGGGCGCGCGCGATCGCCGGCCATGTCTTCTTCGACACCCGGCGGATTACGGTCGAGGAGATCTGAGCACGTCAGCCCGCGGCGGCCGCGGCCATGGCCGGGCGCATCAGCCGCGCCTCACGCGGGGTCAGCGCCGGGCGCGCCGCCGGCCCCGCCGCCGCCGGGTGGCGGTCGAGACCCGGGAAGATCGCGAGGATCTCGGCCCGCGCCGCCGCGTCCAGCGTCGACAGGCTCCACTGCCCGGGGTGAAAGCTCTCGGTCTCCAGCCCGTCCGAGATCACGACCTCGTGGCGGTCGAACAGGAGATGGACATAGGTCACCTCCCGGGCCGTGCCGTCGCGCAGGATGCTGCGCCCGTCGACCAGCCCGATCGCCGGGGCCAGCCATTCCGGCCCGCCGAAGATCAGGTCGGCCCGGGCACCGCCGACCAGGACCCGGTGCTGGGGCGAGACGCGCATGTCCCGCGCGGGCCGGCCGGGCCCGAAGGCATGCGCCCGGATCAGGACCGGGCGCAGCGCCGGGCGCGCCGCCAGCTCGGCCGCCCCGAAGCTCTGGCGCCCCACCCAGCGCAACGGCTGCACCCCGTGGTCGCGGGTCACCACCTCGTCGCCCGGCCGCAGCGCCTCGGCCGGGCGCAGCCCTGCGGGTGTCGCGATCAGGGTGCCGGGGGTGAAGCAGATCGGCACCGAGACCAGTTCCTGATAGGTCGGCGCGGTGCGATCGGTCACGTCGTGCGGGGTGACCTGATAGGTCACGCCGGGCGTCAGCACCCGGTCGGCGACATAGCCCACCAGGACACCCTCGCCCCCGCCGCTGCCCGGATCGGTCGCCATCTCGACCCGATAGACGGTGATGCGGCTGCCGTCGGGGGCGGCCAGCACATAGGCCTCCTCCAGATAGACGCGGGTCGAGGGGCCGCCCAGGATCAGGTTGCCCTGAAGATCGCGCAGCTCGCCGAACTGGCTGCGGTCGTCGCCCTCCTCGGGCCGGCGGCTGTCGCCCTCGAACCGGGAATCATTGTCCGAGACCGACAGGACCGCGAGGTCGTTTCGGGGATCATAGCCCGGCGCCAGTGCCAGCGTGCCCGCGCCGAAGTCCAGCGCCTCGGGCCGGTAGATGTTGTAGACATGCGTATCCATCGCAACCCCGCTGTCCGCCCCGGCCCCATCGCGCCCCGGGCACGGGCGCGAGGATAACGCTGGATTTTGACGAAAAACAGCCCCATCTGCGGCCGCGCCCGCGGCCGCAGCGTCTCAGTCGCGCGGGCCGATCATCTTCTCGGGGCGGACGATGCGGTCGAAGGTCTCCGCATCGACGAACCCGAGCCGCACCGCCTCCTCGCGCAGCGTGGTGCCGTTCTGGTGCGCGGCCTTCGCCACCTTGGCGGCATTGTCATAGCCGATATGGGGCGCAAGCGCGGTCACCAGCATCAGGCTCTCGCGCATCAGACGCTCGATCCGTTCGACATTGGCGCGGATGCCCACCACCATGTTGTCGGTGAAGCTGGCCGCGGCGTCGCCCAGCAGCTGCATCGACTGCAGCACGTTGTAGGCCATCATCGGATTGAACACGTTCAGCTCGAAATGGCCCTGGCTGCCGGCGAAGCCCACCGCCGCGTCATTGCCCATGACATGGGCGCAGACCATGGTCAGCGCCTCGGCCTGGGTGGGGTTGACCTTGCCGGGCATGATCGAGGAGCCGGGCTCGTTCTCGGGCAGGATCAGCTCGCCCAGCCCCGAGCGCGGCCCCGAGCCGAGGAATCGGATGTCGTTGCCGATCTTGAACAGCGAGGCGGCGACGGTCTTCAGCGCGCCCGAGAACATGACCATCGCGTCATGGGCGGCAAGCGCCTCGAACTTGTTCGGCGCGGTGACGAAGGGCAGCCCGGTGATCCGGGCGATCTCGGCGGCGATGCGCTCGGCAAAGCCACGGCGGGTGTTGAGCCCGGTGCCCACCGCGGTGCCGCCCTGGGCCAGCTCGTGGATATGGGGCAGGCACATCTCGATGCGGCGGATTCCCATCGCCACCTGATGGGCATAGCCCGAGAATTCCTGCCCCAGCGTCAGGGGCGTGGCATCCTGGGTATGGGTGCGGCCGATCTTGATGATGTCGCGGAACTCGTCGGACTTGGCGGTCAGCGCGGCATGCAGCCGGTGCAGGGCCGGCAGCAGGTGATCGCGGCTGCGCATGGCGATCGCGACATGCATCGCGGTGGGATAGGTGTCGTTGGAGCTCTGCCCCATGTTGACATGGTCATTGGGGTGGACCGGCTTCTTGGATCCGATCTCGCCGCCCAGGATCTCGATCGCACGGTTGGCGATCACCTCGTTGGCATTCATGTTGGTCTGGGTGCCCGAGCCGGTCTGCCAGACCACGAGGGGGAAGTGATCGTCGAGCCTGCCGTCGATCACCTCCTGCGCGGCCTGCTGGATGGCGGCCGACAGCTTCGGATCGAGATCGCCGAAGCCTTCATTGACGATCGCCGCGGCCTTCTTGATCACCCCCAGCGCGCGGATGATCGCCACCGGCTGCCACTCCCAGCCGATGGCGAAGTTCCGGATCGACCGCTGGGTCTGCGCGCCCCAGTAGCGGTCGGCGGGAACCTCGATCGGCCCGAAGCTGTCGGTCTCGATGCGGGTGGCGGTCATCGGCGTCCTCCTGTCCGTGTTCGCGGCGGTCCGGATTCCGGGCTGCGATCCGGCCCGCCCTGGTCGGGGCGCTGTTTACGCCCGGCCGCGGGGCTTGCCAAGCCGCGCTCAGCCCGCCTGACGGAAGGTGTAGACCCGCGCCGGCGGCAGGTTGCGCCAGATCTTGGGCGAGCGGGACCAGACCAGGCCCAGCTCCTCGCGCACCGGCCGGTCGATGGGCGGGCGATAGCCATAGGTGAACTGGATGAAGACGCCGCCCGGGCGCATCTTGCGGAAGGCGCCGCCCACGATGCGCCGCTGCACCTCGGTGGGCATGGACAGAAGCGGCAGGCCCGACACGGTGGCGCCGACATCCTCTAGCGGCGCTTCCTCGCACCGCTCGGCCGAAAGGCGGCACAGCCTGGCGCGGGGGAACTGCCGCGCCAGGAGATCGGCGAAGGCGTCGTCGATCTCGAACATCGCGATGCGTTCCTCGGGGATGCCGCGGGCGATGATCGCGCGGGTGATCACCCCGGTGCCGCTGCCCAGTTCGATCACCGATCCGGTTCCCGGCCCGAGGCCGGCCACCATGGCGCGGGCGAGATGCGCCGAGGAGGGCGCCAGCGCGACCACCCGGCCGGGGCGGCGCATCATCTGGCGCAGGAACAGACCGACATGGCGGTCGCGGCCGAGCTTCGCTTCCCTCACCCTGAATCCGCCCCCTGTCCGGAAACCCGGCCCTGCCTAATCGCAAGCCCGGGAAGGGTCAATCGCCAGATCAGTGGCAGCGGAAGCGGTCGAGCCGGACGACATCGCCCCCCGCATGCGGCTCGGACGCGTCATCGGCCGACGCGGCCTCGTCCGGTGCCCCGTCGGGCCCGTCGTCGGGATCCTCCGGCCCGGGGGAATCATGGCTGTCGAAGCGCAGGCCGAATTCCACCGAGGGATCGACGAAAGTCAGGATCGCGTCGAACGGCACGACGATGCCCTGCGGCACCCCGCCGAAGCTGAGGGTGACCGAGAACCGGTCGCCCGCGACGGCCAGATCCTCGAACCATTCCTGCAAGACGATGGTCATCTGCTCGGGGTATTTCGCGCGCAGATGGCCGGGCAGGTCGACGCCGGGGTGGGTGGTGTCGAAGGTGATGTAGAAATGATGGTCGCCCGGCAGGCCCTCTTCGGCCACCTGCCCCAGAACCTCGGCCAGAAGGCGGCGCAGCGCCTTCTGCATCAGCCTTCCGTAGTCGAGCTTGTCCCGGGCCATCCCGCGCGGCTCCTCCCTTCCGCGACCATAACCGATTCGCCACCGAGGGAAAGGGGAAGCACACGCCCCGGGCGACCTGCGGGCCGAGAATGCACGCCGCAGCCCGAAGGCGGGACGCCGGTGCGAAGCGATGCGGGCGGGACGGGATGCAGGCTTCTGTTGCCAGGTGCCTGCGAACCCCGCCTGAACCTGCTACGGCTCAGGGCTTAGATGTCGGTGTCTCCGACCGCATCAAGCGGCCATCGCCACCGGAGCACGATTGTCGTTGGCAATTGTGCGTCTTGCACCGATAACGGTGGTAGCTCACCGGGCGAAAGCGACACCTTTACACGTCCGTCGATCCTGTTTCGGCCCCTTGTGCCCGCCAACGATCGGGTTTCTGGTGGAGCCGCCGGGTACCGCCCCCGGGTCCGATCCGCTTATTACGTGCGCGTTTATCGCCATAGTCCCCTTTCGGAGACAGGCCCAATATAGGCGGGCGCAGCCGGTCTGAAAAGGGGGTGCGCGCCGGTCGCCGCGATCAGGCCAGACGGCGCGCCCCGGCGGCGACCTGCTGGCGCATGGCGCGCCCGGCGGCGCGGGTGTCGATGTCGAACAGCGCCGCCAGCTGGTCGGTCATGGCGCCGGCGAGCTGTTCGGCGTCGGTGATGGTGACGGCGCGGTTGTAATAGCGCGTCACGTCATGGCCGATGCCGATGGCGATCAGCTCGACCGCGCGGCGGCGCTCGATCATCGCGATCACGTCGCGCAGATGCTTTTCCAGATAGTTGGCCGCGTTGACCGACAGGGTGGAATCGTCCACCGGCGCCCCGTCCGAGATGACCATCAGGATGCGCCGCGCCTCGGGCCGGCCAAGCAGCCGCCGATGGGCCCATTCCAGCGCCTCGCCGTCGATGTTCTCCTTCAGCAGGCCTTCCTTCATCATCAGGCCGAGATTGGCGCGCACCCGCCGCCAGGGCACATCGGCGGCCTTGTAGACGATGTGGCGCAGATCGTTCAGCCGGCCCGGCAGGGGCGGGCGGCCCTGCTGCAGCCACAGCTCGCGGCTCTGCCCGCCCTTCCACGCCCGGGTGGTGAAGCCCAGGATCTCGACCTTCACCTGGCAGCGTTCCAGGGTGCGCGCCAGCACGTCGGCGCAGATGGCGGCGATCGAGATCGGCCGGCCGCGCATCGAGCCGGAATTGTCCAGCAGCAGCGTCACCACGGTGTCGCGGAACTCGGTGTCGCGCTCGACCTTGAAGGACAGCGGCGTGGTGGGGTTGGCGACGACGCGGGCGAGCCGGCCGGCATCGAGGATCCCCTCCTCGCGGTCGAATTCCCAGCTGCGGTTCTGCTGGGCCTGCAGGCGGCGCTGCAGCCGGTTGGCCAGCCGCGAGACCGCGCCCTTCAGCGGTTCGAGCTGCTGGTCGAGATAGTGGCGCAGCCGCTCCAGCTCGGCCGGATCGGCCAGCTCGGCCGCGTCGATCACCTCGTCGAAGCGGTCGGTGAAGACCCGGTAGGCGGGGTCGGCCTCGGAGGGTGGCCGCGGCGGGGGCAGGTCGTCCAGCGGCTCGCCCTCGCTCTCGTCCACATCCTCCAGCTCCGAATCGTCCAGATCCTCCAGGCTGACCCGGGCGCGCATCTCCTGCCGGTCGTCGCCCTCGGCCTCCTCGGCGGAATCCTCGCTCTCGTCGCGCTCGCCCCCCTCCTCCTCGCCGCCCTCCTCGGCGCTGTCATCGCCCGAATCCTCGGCCGACTCCTCCTCGCGCTGCGGCTCGTCGGGATCCTCGCCAAGCTCCGCGCCATAGCCAAGATCCTCGATCACCTTGCGCGCCATGCGCGCGAAGGCGGCCTGATCCTCAAGCACCTCCTCGAGCCGCGACAGCGTGCCGCCGGCCTTGCCCTCGATTGCCGCGCGCCACAGGTTCATGACGTTGCGCGCGCCCGCGGGCAGCTCGCGCCCGGTGGCCAGATGCCGGATCAGATAGCCCGCGGCATCGGCCAGCGGGGCCTTCTCGGCCTCGGTGATCCCCTCATAGCCCAGCCGGCGGGCATCGGCGGCGATCTTGGCGTCGAGATTCTCGGCGCAGCCCGGCATGGCGCGGGCGCCGATCGCCTCGCAGCGCGCGGTCTCCATCGCCTCATACAGCGCGCGCGCCGTCTCGCCCTGGGGGGCGAACCGGGCATGGGTCGCCTCGTCGTGGAAGCGCAGGCGCAGCGCATAGGCGTCGCCGGTGCCGCGGGCCAGCATCACCTCCTCGCGCGTCATGCGGCGGCTGACCTGGGGCAGGCGTGCGGCGCTGTTGGACAGACCCGGCGGATCGACCGAATAGGTCACCTGCAGGTCGGGCGCATTCCCGATCGCCTTGGTGGTTTCGGCCAGGGCCTTCTTGAAGGGATCTGCGGGGTTCTCGGACTGCGGCATGGGTGGGAACCTCGTCCTTCAGCCGGCACCGGACCAGCCCGGCGCGGCATTTCCGCCGCACAGCAGCACGGCGACGCGCTCGCCCCCGGCCGGACGCCAGGCGCCCGACACCAGCGCCGCCAGCGCCGCGGCGGCGCCGGGTTCGACCAGCTGCCGGCAGGCCTCCCACAGCCGCGCCTGTGCGGCGGGCAGCGCGGCATCGGGCACGACCACGCTTTCGACCGGGTGGCGGGCCAGCACGGCAAGGGGCAGCTCGCCGATGGACTGCGCGCCCAGCGCGCTGGCGGCGAGCCCGCGGGGGGTGATCCGCGCCCGGCGGCCCTGTGCCAGCGTGCGGGCCAGCGAAGCGGTGCCCTCGGTCTCGACCGCGACGATGCGGATGCGCCCGGCGAACCAGGCGGCGATGCCGCCCAGCAGACCGCCGCCGCCGACCGCGACCAGCAGCGTGTCGATGTCGGGCAGATCCTCCTCGATCTCGGCGCCCAGCGTGCCCTGTCCGGCGAGGGTGGCGGGCGCGTCATAGGGGTGGACGAACAGCGCCCCGCTCTCCTCGGCATGGCGCAGACAGGCATCGAGCACGCTGTCCACGTCGCCCTCGACCAGCCGCACCCGGGCGCCGAGGTCTTCCATGCGGCGGATCTTGACCGGATCGGCGATCGCGGCGGGCACGAACACCGTTGCCGGCAGGCCCAGGCGGCGGGCGGCATGGGCGACGGCGGCGCCGTGGTTTCCGCCCGAGGCGCAGACCACCGCCGCCGGGGGCGGATCGGCCGACAGCAGGGTATTGAAGGCGCCGCGGACCTTGAACGAGCCGGTGATCTGGGTGTGTTCCAGCTTCAGCGCCACGCCCGCCGGGGCCAGCGCGCCCGGTTCGACCGCAAGCATCGGCGTGCGCCGCACATGGGGGGCGATGCGCGCGCGCGCCGCGGCGATCTCCGCCCGCCCCGGGGGCATCGCCGTCAGCCCAGACTCAGGCTGGCCGCGCTCTCGGGCAGCTCCTCGCCGAAGCAGCGCTGATAGAACTCGGCCACCGTGGAGCGTTCCAGCTCGTCGCACTTGTTCAGGAAGGTCAGGCGGAAGGCGAATCCGACCGAGCCGAAGATCTCGGCATTCTGGGCCCAGTTGATCACGGTGCGCGGGCTCATCACCGTGGACAGGTCGCCATTCATGAAGGCCGAGCGGGTGAGGTCGGCGACCGTCACCATGCGGCTGATGGTCTTGCGCCCCTCGGGCGTGTTGTAGGAGGGGTTCTTGGCCAGGACGATCTCGACCTCGGCGTCATGGGGAAGATAGTTGAGCGTGGCGACCAGCGACCAGCGGTCCATCTGGCCCTGGTTGATCTGCTGGGTACCGTGATAGAGGCCGGTGGTGTCGCCCAGTCCCACCGTGTTCGCGGTGGCGAACAGGCGGAAATAGGGGTGGGGGGTGATCACCTCGTTCTGATCCAGAAGCGTCAGCTTGCCGTCGGCCTCCAGCACCCGCTGGATGACGAACATCACGTCGGGCCGGCCGGCATCATATTCGTCGAAGACGATCGCCACCGGGTTGCGCAGCGCCCAGGGCAGGATTCCGGGGTGGAACTCGGTCACCTGCTTGCCGTCGCGGATCTTGATCGCGTCCTTGCCGATCAGGTCGATGCGGCTGATGTGCGAATCGAGGTTGACCCGCACGCAGGGCCAGTTCAGGCGGGCGGCGACCTGCTCGATATGCGTCGATTTCCCGGTGCCGTGATAGCCCTGGATCATCACGCGACGGTTGTAGCGGAAGCCTGCGAGGATGCACAGCGTGGTGTCGCGGTCGAACCGGTAGGTGGGGTCCAGCGCCGGCACGCGCTCGGTCGGCTCGGCAAATCCCTTGACCACGAGGTCGCTGTCGATGCCGAACACCTCGCGCACCGGGATGTCGACCGTGGGTTCCGCCTGCATCTCGACCGATCCGTCCGCCATCGCTCACGCCTCCTCCGCACGCGCGGAAGATCCCCGCCGCCGCGCCGCCCTGATTGGACCATAGCCCGGCGAGATTCAAGGCCGCCCCCCGGGCGGGGCGGGCCTCGCCCGCGCTCAGTCCCGGATGCTGCGGCTGGCCTTCAGCTGCTCCCACGCCCAAAGGACCGCGCGCAGGCGCTCCTCCTCTCCGCGCCCGCCGCCGTTCTGATCGGGGTGAAGCTGCTTGACCAGGGACTTGTAGAGGGCGCGAATCTCGCCGCGCGTCATCTGGTCGTTCGCGCCCAGTATGTCAAGCGCGCGCCGTTCGCTGGGCGGCAGGCGCCGTCTGGGGGGGCGAGTCGCCTCGGGGTCGCCGCCCCGGGTGGCCCTGTCCCCCAGAAGTTCGAGCGGATCGTCGAAGCCGAGCCGGCGCCACGCCGCGCCCTCGGCATGGGCCCAGCCCGGGGCGGCACCGGGCCGGCCCTGTGCGGCGCCGAGGCGCCAGGTCGGGCGCCCCCACAGCCGGTCGCTCTCGACCAGGCGCGCGAACTCCTCCTCGCTCAGCTCCCGGAAGAAGTTCCACGAGCGGTTGTATTCGCGCACATGCTCGAGGCAGAACCACCAGAACCGGTCCAGCTCGTTCGGCGCCCGCGGGGCGCGGTAGAGGCCCTTCCCGTCGCAGCCGGGATGGTCACAGGGCCGCGCGCGGGCGGCGACCTCTCCGGTCATGCCGCGCCGGCGCGCCCGCCGGAGCTTGTCGGCGGTGACCGAGATGTCGTAGTCGAACGGCGTCGGTCTGGTCATCGGCGTCCGCTTCGGGTCGGGACTTGTGGCCAAGTTAGGCAAGTGCGGCGGATGTGCAAACAGTCTGCGCCGGAGAGGGTTGAAACGTGACTGACGCGCAACGGATCCGCGACAAGCTGATCCGGGCCTTCCAGCCCGCGATCATCGAGGTGATCGACGAGAGCGAGCGGCATCGCGGCCATGCCGGCTGGCGCGAGGGCGGGGGGACGCATTTCCGGGTCCGGATGCGGGCGGCGGCGCTGGAGGGGCTTGACCGGATCGCGCGGCAACGGGCGGTGCATGCGGTGCTGCGCGAGGAGCTGGCCGGGCCGGTCCACGCGCTGGCGCTTGACCTGGGCGGCGCGCGCGATCCCTGAACCGGCGCCGCGGTCCGGTTCACTCCTCCCCGCCATCGCGCCGCGGCGTGCCAAGGCGGATCACCGGCACATCCCCGGCCTCGGGCCCGGGATCGGGTCCGCGCGCGGGGCCGAGCGGGGGCGTGGCGCCCGCCCCATGCGCCATGTCGCCGGGCGCGGGG
>RFGB01000239.1 GCA_003697125.1 Alphaproteobacteria bacterium | reverse complement strand
GGCAGGCCCGCCGGCGCGGGCCGTGCCGCGGCCCCGCAGCGTTCCATCCCCGCCCGCACCAGCCCGTGCCAGGCCGAATCGAGCCCCGCCTCGTTGCCCGCGCCCGCGACGACCAGCAGCGATCGCGCCCGCGTCAGCGCGACATAGAGAAGCCGGCGCCGCTCGGCGGCCTCCTCTTCCGCGCGTTCCGCGCGGGCCTCGCGCAGCCTTTCGGGCGCGTCCGCGGCATTGCCCGTCCAGAAGCCGAGCCCGCCGAGCCCGATCAGCGGCTTGCCGCGCCCGCCCCTCTGGGCGCCGGTGTCGGGCAGGATGACCACCGGCGCCTCCAGCCCCTTGGCGCCATGCACGGTCATCAGCCGGACCACGTCGCCGCCGCTGTCGGGTTCGCGCCGGACCTCGGACTGCGCCGAGTCGATCCAGCGCAGGAAGCCGGCCAGCGTCGGCAGCTCGGTGGCCTCGAAGGCCAGCGCCTGGGCCAGAAGCTCGTCGATCGCCTCCTCGATCTCGGGACCGAGCCGCGCCAAGAGGGCCGCCCGCCCGCCATGGCGGGTGAGCAGCCGCTCGATCAGCTCATGCGGGCGCAGGAAATCCGCCGCGTCGCGCATGTCCTGCAGCACCGCCACCACCTCGGCCGGTCCGCGGCGCCGCAGCGCCTGCCAAAGCAGGCCCCGGCGGTTCGCGGCGACCGCCTCCAGCGTCGCCTCGTCCATGCCGAACAGCGGCGAGCGGAGCGCCGCGGCAAGCGACAGGTCGTCGGCCGGGGTGGAGAGGAATCGCAGCAGGGCGAGGATGTCCTGCACCGCCAGGATGCTGCCCATCGCCAGCCGGTCGGCGCCGGCCACCGGGATCCCGCGCGCCTTCAGTTCGGCGAGGATCGCGCGCGACAGAAGCCCGCGCCGCTGGACCAGGATGATGATGTCGCCCGGCCGGATCGGGCGCAGCGCGATGTCGGGCAGCGCCTCGGGATCGGGAATCGCCTGCCCCTCGCGCAGCCAGGCGGCGATCCGTTCGGCGATGCGCTCGGCCAGGGTCAGCCGCGGATCGGTCGGCGCGGGGGCGTCGACCGGGGTCCACCAGGGTTCGGGGTCGGGACTGGGCGGCGGCGGCAGCCAGGGCCACAGCTCGACCCGGCCGGGCAGGTCGGCATGGAAGGGCAGGTGGTGCAGCGCCTCGCCATCCAGCGCCAGGCCCTCGACGGCCGGCCCGGTGAACACCCCATCGACCAGGGCGAGGATCGGCGCCGCCGAGCGGAAGGACCACAGGAGCGGCACCTCGGTCAGGCTGTCGCCCGCCGCCCGCAGCCGGTCGCGGAAGCGGTCGCGCATCTCGCCGAAGGCGCGGGGGCGGGCGCCCTGGAACGAGTAGATCGACTGCTTCACGTCGCCCACGGCGAAGATCGTGCGCCTGGCCGCGCGCGCGCCCTCGCCCGCGATCGCCTCCTCGGCCAGCGCCGCGATCACCTGCCACTGTTCGGGGCTGGTGTCCTGCGCCTCGTCGACCAGGATATGGTCGATGCCGCCGTCGAGCTTCCACAGCACCCATGCCGCCGCCTCCGAGCGGTGCAGGAGCCGGTGGGCATGGGCGATCAGGCCGTCGAATCCCACCGCGCCCGCGGCGCTGGCCGCGGCCTCGTCGCGGTCGATCAGGGCGCGGGCGAACCGGTGCAGGATCTCGGCGCGGTCAAGGGCGGCCAGGGCCAGCCGTGGCTCGCGCGCCGATTCGCAGCGGGCCATCATCTGCTCGAGCGGCGCGAGATCCGCCCCGAGCGCGGCGCGGGTGTCCTTGGTGGGGAACTTGCCGATCCTTGCCGCATGCGGCAGCTGCGCCGAGGGGCCGGACAGGAAGACGCGCTCCAGCAGCTCCAGCGCCGCCTCGGGCCGGGTGCAGGCCAGCGCTTCGGCGATCCGCCCGGCCGCCTTGACGTCATTCGCCGACCCGGCGGCGAGGCGCGGCACGATCCGCGCGAGCAGCGCCCGGCCCTGCGGCCCCAGCACCCGGTCGAGCAGCGCCGCGGGGGTCAGTGCCGGATCGACCCCCAGCGCGCGGGCGAGCTCGGCGCGCCCGGCGCCCGGCGGGAACAGGGTGCGTTCGGACAGGATCGCCGCGGCGACCTCCTCGAGCTGCTGCTCGGCGACCAGCCCGGCCATCAGGTCGAAGGCCGGGTCGGTTCCCGCCTCGGCGGCGCGGGCCATCGCGTCGCGCAGCCCCGCGCGCATCAGCGCCGCGCTGCGGTCGTCGAGGACGCGAAACCCCGGCGGCACGCCCGCCTCGAGGGGAAACCGCCTCAAGAGCGCGTCGCAGAAGGCATGGATGGTCTGGATCTTCAGGCCGCCCGGCGTCTCCAGCGCCTGGGCGAACAGGGTGCGCGCGCAGGCGATGTCCTCATCCGACAGAGGCGGGGCGCCATCCTCGCGCAGCTGCGCGATCGCCGCGCGAAGGCGGTCCTCGGGCAGCATCGCCCATTCGCCCAGCCGGCGGAACAGGCGTTCCTGCATCTCGGCTGCGGCGGCGCGGGTATAGGTCAGGCACAGGATCCGTTCGGGCGGCGTGCGCTGAAGCATCAGCCGCGCCACCCGGTCGGTCAGCACCCGGGTCTTGCCCGATCCGGCATTGGCCATCACCCAGGCCGAGGCGGCGGGATCGGCGGCGCGGATCTGGGCGCGGCTGGCATCGTCGCGCGCGGTCATCCGCCGTCCTCCTCCGCCTCGCCGCCCTCCCATTCGCCCAGCCGGGCGAGATGGTCATAGGGGCCCGTGCCGTGGATGAATTGCGGCCGCAGCCGGGCGGTATAGGGGAAGGCGGGGTCGTCATAGCGCGCGAGCAGCGCGACCAGGCGGTCGCGCTCGACCGGGGGATCGAAATCGGCTTCGGCGCCGCGGCCGAGGCAGCGCGTCTCGCCGCCCTCGCCGGTGCCGGTCACGCCGACGAGCAGCAGCCGTTCGACCTGCGCCGCGGGCACGTCGGTGAATCCCCCCGCCTCGGCGATCACCGCCTCCAGCGGCAACTGCCGGGCGAAGGCCCTGATCCTTTTCGGCTGGGGGGGCTTGCCGGTCTTGTAGTCGATGATCGCGAGCCCGCCCGAATCGAGACGGTCGATGCGGTCGGCGATGGCGGTCAGGGTGAAGGGGCCCGCGGGAAGATCCAGGGTGATCGCCCCCCTGACCTCGAGCGCGACGGGCCGGCCCGCCTGCAGGCGTTCCGCCTCGCCGGCGATCAGCCAGTCCGCCGCCCGTTCCAGCCGCGCGCGCCACAGCCGCCTCTCGGCGGGCCAGGGCACCATGCGCGCGAGTTCCTCCTCGGCGATGCGCATCAGCCGGGCGCGGGCATCGCCGGGCATCTGGCCAACCGTCTCGGCGATGAAGCGCCGCAGCACGCTGTGCAGCACGATCCCGCGGTCGCGGGCATCGGGCGGACGGTCGAGCGGGTCGAGCGGGCTGAGCCCCAGCACGCGTTCGGCATAGATGGCATAGGGGTCGCGGATCAGCTCCTCGATCCGCGTCACCGGCAGCCTGCGCGGCCTGAGCGCCAGCGGCGGCCGCGGGGCGGGCCGG
>RFGB01000238.1 GCA_003697125.1 Alphaproteobacteria bacterium | reverse complement strand
CGCCTGCGCCGCCGCCGCGCGCAGCTCCTCGGCGATCTCCTCGGCCTCCTCGGGCTCGAAATCCATCGGCAGCTCGATCCCCGGCGCCGAGACATAGATCCGCACCATGCCCAGCGAGGTCGGGGCGATCTGCAGGTCCGCGGCAATGTCGCTCTCGCTGTTGATCCCCATGGTCTCAGGCCTCCGCTGCATTTCCGACCGCCCTAGCCCGCATCCGCCGCACGGACAAGGCCATCCGGCGCGCCGCCGCTTGCAATCGCCCATCGCCTCGCGTAAATGCGCCTTGCGTGCCGCCTTAGCTCAGTTGGTTAGAGCACCAGATTGTGGATCTGGGGGTCCCCCGTTCGAGCCGGGGAGGCGGTACCACCCCCGCCGCGCCTCCCGACCGCCGCGCCTCCCGACCGCCCTGCCAAGGGTTCGCCCCCCGGCCGCGGCACATCTGCCCCGCGCGGTTTCCCCCGCCCCCGCGCTGTAACGCATCCGCGCCCGGCCTGTCCTGTGCGGTGCCGGCCCCGCAATGCCGGCGCCGACAGGGAGATGCAGAGCGATGCCCGATTCCGCCAGCGCGGGCCTGGCCAGATGCCCCTGAACATCCCCGGCCGCCGGCGCGGCCCCGGCAACTGGCGCCGCCCCGCCCGCTTCGACCGCAACCTGGTGGTGATCGGCGCGGGCTCCGCCGGGCTGGTCGCGGCCAATGTCGCCGCCGCGGCGCGCGCCCGGGTGACGCTGGTCGAGCGCGACCGCATGGGGGGCGACTGCCTGAACCATGGCTGCGTGCCCTCCAAGGCGCTGATCCGTTGCGCGAAGCTGGCGCACGAGATGCGCCATGCCGACCGCTTCGGCATCGCCGCGGTCCGGCCGGCCGTCGCCTTCGACCGGGTGATGGCCCATGTCCACGACACCATCGCCGCCATCGCCCCCCATGACAGCGTCGCGCGCTATACCGCGCTGGGGGTCGAGGTCCTGCGCGGCCATGCGCGGCTTGTCGATCCCTGGACGGTCGAGGTGACGCCCGACGAAGGCGGCGTGCGCCGCCTGACCAGCCGGGCAACGGTGATCGCGACGGGTGCCGCGCCGGTGCTGCCGCCCCTGCCGGGGATCGAGGCGGTGGGCTGCCTGACCTCGGACACGCTGTGGGAGGCGCTGCGCCACCGCGCCGAGGTGCCGCGGCGCGTGGTGATGCTGGGCGGCGGCCCGATCGGGGTCGAGCTCGCCCAGGCCTTCGCCCGGCTGGGGGCGGAGGTGACGCTGATCGAGATGGCCCCGCGCATCCTGATGCGCGAGGACGAGGACGCCGCAAGCCACATCGCCGCGGCGCTGGCGCGCGACGGGGTGCGGCTTCTGACCGGCCACAGGGCGATCGCCTGCGGCATGGATGGCGGCGGGAAATGGATCGAGATCGCGCATGACGGCGCCCCGCGCCGCATCGCCTTCGACGAGATCATCGCCGCGGTGGGCCGCGCGGCGCGGCTGGAGGGTTTCGGCCTCGAGGCGCTGGGCATCCCCACCGGCCAGGTGGTCGAGACCGATGCCTTCCTCCGGACCCTGCATCCGAACATCCTGGCCGCGGGCGATGTCGCCGGGCCGTTCCAGCTGACCCATGCCGCGGGGCATCAGGCCTGGATCGCGGCGATGAACGGGCTTTTCGGCGACATCTGGCCCATCCGCTGCGACCTGCGGGTGATGCCCCGGGCGATCTTCACCGATCCCGAGCTTGCGCGGGTGGGGCTGTCGGAGGCCGAGGCGCGGGCCGAGGGGATCGCGCATGAGGTCACCCGGCTGGATCTGGCCGCGGTCGACCGCGCGGTCGCCGATGGCGCGGCGGGGGGATTCGTCAAGCTGCTGACCCCGCCGGGGCGCGACCGCATCCTTGGCGCGACCATCGTCGGACCCCATGCCGGCGATCTTCTGGCCGAGATCGTGCTGGCGATGCGCCACGGTCTGGGCTTGTCGAAGATCCTCGCCACGGTGCACATCTACCCCACCCTGGCCGAGGCCGCGCGCCATGCCGCCGGCGCCTGGCGGCGCAGGCATCTGAACCCGCGGCTGATGGCCGTGCTGGAACGGTTCCACCGATGGAGGCGCGGATGATCGACGCGGCCATTCAGCCCCTGCTGCATCGCCTGCTGGCCGCCCCGGCGCGGCGGCTGGCGGCGATGGGCGTGGGGGCCGACCAGATCACGCTGGCGGGATTCGCGCTGGGCCTGCTCGCCTGCGCCGCCGCGGCGGCCGGCGCCTGGGGGGCGGCGCTGGTCCTGCTTCTGGCCAACCGGCTGGCCGACGGGCTCGACGGGGCGGTGGCGCGCATCACCGGGCCCACCGACCGGGGCGCCTTCCTCGACATCGCCCTCGACTTCCTGTTCTACGCCCTCTTCCCGCTGGGATTCGCCCTGGCCGACCCCGGGGCGAACGCGCTGGCCGCGGCCGTGCTGATCGCCGCCTTCGTCGGCACCGGATCCTCGTTCCTGGCCTTCGCCGCCCTGGCCGCAGGCCGCGGCCAGCGCGCCCCGCGCTTTCCCGCCAAGGGCATCTATTACCTGGGCGGACTGACCGAGGGTTTCGAGACCATCGCCATATTCGTCGCCATGTGCCTGTTTCCGCAGGCGTTTCCCGCGATCGCGCTGGGCTTCGCCCTGGCCTGCGCCGTCACCACCGTGCTGCGCTGGCGGCAGGGCTGGATCGCCCTTTCCCCCGCGATGCATCCGCGCCCCGCACCCGATGCCCCGCCCGCGCGGCGCGGGCGCACCGACCCCGAGGAGGAGCCGCCATGCGCGCCGTGCTGATCGCCCTCTTGTCGCTTCTGGCCGCCCCGCCGCTGGCGGCGGGCTGGCCCGAGATCCTTGCCGCCGCCCGCGGCCAGACGGTCTACTGGAATGCCTGGGCGGGAGATCCGCGCACCAATGACTTCATCGCCTGGGTCGGCCGGCAGACCGAGGCGCGCTTCGGCGTGCGGGTGGTCCATGTCAAGCTGACCGACACCGCCGAGGCGGTGACGCGGGTGCTGGCCGAACGCGCCGCCGGGCGCGACAGCGATGGCAGCGTCGATCTGATCTGGATCAACGGCCCGAACTTCCTGGCGATGAAGCGCCACGGGCTGCTGTTCGGCCCCTTCGTCGCCGATCTGCCCAATGCGCGCTATCTGGACCTGTCGCCGGGCGCGCCGGCCACGGTGGACTTCACCGTGCCGGTCGAGGGGCTGGAGAGCCCCTGGCGGCTGGCGCGCTTCGTGTTCATCCACGACGCCGCCCGCCTGCCCGATCCGCCGCGGCGCATGGCCGATTTCGTCGCCTGGGCCGCGGCCAATCCCGGGCGGCTGACCCATCCCGACCCGGCGAACTTCATGGGGGCCACCTTCCTCAAGCAGGCGCTGATCGAGCTGGCGCCCGACCCCGAGGCGCTGGCCCGGCCGGTGACCGAGGAGGCCTTCGCCGCCGCGACCGCGCCGCTGTGGGCCTGGTATGACGCCCTGCGCCCGAATCTGTGGCGCGGCGGCGCCACCTTTCCCGAGAACGAATCGATCCAGCAGCAGCTTCTGAGCGATGGCGAGGTTGACATCGCCATGTCCTTCGACCCCGCCGCGGCCGCCGCGGGGATCGCGCGGGGCCTTCTGCCCCCGACCGCGCGGGTCTTCGTGCCCGAGGGCGGCAGCCTCGGCAATGTCAGCTTCGTGGCCATACCCTACAACGCCGCCCACCGGGAAGGGGCGATGGTGGTGGCCGATTTCCTGCTCGACCCCGAAACCCAGGCGCGGATGCAGGACATCAGGCATCTGGGCGCCTTCACCGTTCTCGACCCCGCCAGGCTCGACGCGCCGGCGCGTGCGGCCTTCGCGGCGCTGCCGCGCGACCCGGCCCTGCCGCGGATCGAGGCGCTGGGCCCCACCCTGCCCGAGCCGCATCCGAGCTGGATGACCCGGCTGGTCGAGGAATGGGCGCGGCGCTACCGTCGATGACGCCGTCCGGGCGCGGCCTGCGCGCGCTGGCAGCGGTGGCGGTCGGCCTGGTGATCCTGGCGCCGGTGCTGTTCGGGCTGTGGCAGACCGGGCGCGCGGCCTTCGGGATCCTGCCCGCGCTGGGGCGCGAGAGCCTCTCTCTGGATCCCTGGCGCGCGCTGGCCGCGCTGCCGGGCATCGCGACCAGCCTGCGGCTGACGCTCCTCACCGGGGTCGGCGCGACGCTGGGCGCCCTCGCCCTGGCCACCGGCTTCTGCGCGCTGGCCACGGCACGGCCGCGCCGCGGATTCGCCCAGCGGCTGATGGCGCCGTTCCTGGCCGTGCCCCATGCGGCGATGGCGGTGGGGCTTGCCTTCGTGCTGGCCCCGTCGGGCTGGATCGCCCGGCTTGTCGCGCCGCTGGCCGGCTGGGACCGCCCCCCCGCCCTGGCCACGGTGAACGATTCGTGGGGAATCGCGCTGATGCTGGGGCTGATGGTCAAGGAGGTGCCGTTCCTGGTGCTGGTGATGCTTTCCGCGCTCAGCCAGATCCCCGTCGGGCGCCATCTGGCCGCGGCCCGGGCGCTGGGCTATGCGCGGGGGGTGGCCTGGATCAAGGTGATCCTGCCGCAGCTGTGGCCGATGATCCGGCTGCCGGTGCTGGTGGTGCTGAGCTATGGGCTGTCGGTGGTGGACATGGCGATCATCCTGGGGCCGTCGAATCCGCCGACGCTGGCGGTGGCGCTGACGCGCTGGTTCGCCGACCCCGATCCGGCGATGATCCTGCCCGCCTCGGCGGGGGCGCTG
>RFGB01000237.1 GCA_003697125.1 Alphaproteobacteria bacterium | reverse complement strand
TCACCACGGCGCTTGACCCGGCCGCCCGGCCGTGGAGGATCGTTGTCCGGCGCGGCGCGCATGCGCCGGCGGCCAGAGGGAGACAGACATGCGACCAAGACATCTGCTCGCGGCACTCGTCGCGATGATTGCCGCCCCGGCGCTGGCGGGGGGCGATCCCGCGGCCGGCGAGAAGTCCTTCGCCCGCTGCAAGGCCTGTCACATGATCGTGGCCGATGACGGCACGGTCATCGTGAAGGGCGGACGCACCGGGCCGAACCTCTATGGCGTGGTGGGGCGCGTCGCCGGCACCGGCGACTTCAACGGCTACTCGGCCAGCATGAAGAAGGCGGGCGAGAAGGGTCTGACCTGGGATCTGGAACATTTCACCGCCTATGTCTCGGATCCCACCGGCTTCCTGCGCAGCTATCTGGGCGATCCGAAGGCACGCGGCAAGATGACCTTCAAGCTGGACAAGGGCCTCGAGGACATCTGGGCCTATCTCGAAAGCGTCTCGCCGCCGGCGGGGGGCTGACGCCGCGCCCGGCGCCCCGGCTCTGGATTCGGGCGCCGGGACGTGGCAGAGGATCGGCGAGCAGTTCAGGGAGGCCGAGATGGACAAGGTGGCGGTGACGAGGCTGAAGCTGAAGGACCCGAGCCTGCTGGCGCAGAAATCCTATGTGGCCGGGGAATGGATCGACGCCGACAGCGGCCGGACCTTCCCGGTGACCAACCCCTCGACCGGCGAGGTGATCGCCGAGATGGCCGATTGCGGCCAGGCCGAGACGGCGCGCGCCATCGACGCGGCCCATGAGGCGCAGAAGGCCTGGGCGGCGAAGCTGGCGGCCGAGCGGTCGGAGATCCTGATGCGCTGGTATCAGCTGATGGTCGAGAATGCCGACGACCTGGGCACGATCCTGTGCGCCGAGATGGGCAAGCCCTATCCCGAGGCGCGGGGCGAGGTGCTGTATGGCGCAAGCTTCATCCAGTGGTTCGCCGAGGAGGGCAAGCGCATCTACGGCGACACCATCCCCCCCCACAAGCCCGGTGCGCGGCTGATCGTGGTGAAGCAGCCGGTGGGCGTGGTGGGCGCCATCACCCCGTGGAACTTCCCCAATGCGATGATCGCGCGCAAGGTCGGCCCGGCGCTGGCGGTGGGCTGCGCGGTGGTGGCCAAGCCCGCCAAGCTGACGCCGCTGTCGGCCACGGCCATGGCGGTGCTGGGCGAACGCGCCGGGATCCCGAAGGGCATCTTCAATGTCGTGTGCGGCTCGTCCAGCTCGGCCATCGGCAACGAGCTTTGCGCCAATCCCAAGGTGCGCAAGCTGACCTTCACCGGCTCGACCGAGGTCGGGCGCGTGCTGCTCAGCCAGTGCGCCCACGACATCAAGAAATGCTCGATGGAACTGGGCGGCAACGCACCCTTCATTGTCTTCGACGACGCCGATCTGGATGCGGCGGTGGAAGGGGCGATGGTCTCGAAATACCGCAATGCCGGACAGACCTGCGTCTGCGCCAACCGGATCTATGTCCAGGCCGGGGTCTATGACGCCTTTGCCGAGAAGCTGGTCAGGGCGGTGGGCCGGCTGAAGGTGGGCGATGGCTTTGCCGAGGGCGTGACCACCGGGCCGCTGATCGACCGCGCCGCGCTGGAGAAGGTGCAGGAGCATGTGGATGACGCGGTGGCGAAGGGCGCGCGCATCGCCACCGGCGGCAGTTCGCCCGGCGGCACCTTCTACCTGCCCACCGTGCTGACCGGCGTCACGCAGGAGATGAAGGTGGCGCGCGAGGAGACCTTCGGGCCGATCGCCCCGCTGTTTAGGTTCGAGACCGAGGAGGAGGTGATCGCCATGGCCAACGATACCGAATACGGCCTGGCCGCCTATTTCTACAGCCGCGACATCGGCCGCTGCTGGCGGGTGGCCGAGGCGCTGGAATACGGGATCGTCGGCATCAATGACGGCCTGCCCTCGACCGCCGTCGCCCCCTTCGGCGGGGTCAAGCAGTCGGGCCTGGGCCGCGAGGGGTCGAAATACGGCGTCGAGGACTATCTGGAGATCAAGTACATGTGCATGGGCGGCATCTGACCGCCCGCGCGGGCCGGGGGGCACGCCGCGCTGCCCGCCCGGCCCCGGCCGCGCCCGGCGCTCAGACGTCGAACTGATAGGTCGCGGGCACGAAGCGGAAGCCCTCGCCCAGCGGTTCCACGAAACCGATCGAGGGGAAGTGGAAGCCGATGAACGGAACCCGGTCGGCGGCCAGCATCCCGAACAGCGACTTGCGCGTGCGCGCGGCCGCTTCCTTGTCCATGTCGAACACGACGTGCCAGTCGGGGCGCTGCAGCGACAGCACATAGTGGTTGCAGGCATCCGCGGTGATCATGAAGCGCTGGCCCTCGCTCTCCAGGTGGAAGGCCAGATGCCCCGGCGTGTGGCCATGCGCCGCCACCGCCTCGATGCCCGGAACCACCGTCTGCCCCGGCTCGATGAAGCTGATCCGCTCGGCCTGCGGCACCACATTGGCCTGAACCGCCCGGGCGGTGTTCTCGGTCCGCCCGGACAGCCGGTCGGGGTGGGTCCAGAAATCATACTCGATCCGGCTGGTGACGATCCGGGCATTCGGGAAGGCCGGCGCGCCGCCCTCCGCCATGCAGCCGATATGGTCGCCGTGGAAATGGGTCAGCACGACGGTGGTCACCGAATCGGGCGCGATGCCGTTTGCGGCCAGAAGTCCGGCGGTGCGCCCCATGCCGCCGCCGCGCGCGCCGGCGCCAAGCCCGGTATCGAACAGGACCGTCTCGGCCCCCGCGCGCACCACCGTGGGGGTGAACACGAACAGCGCACGGTCGGCCGGCAGGAAATTCTGCGCAAGCAGCGCGGCCACCGCCTCGGGCGGCTGGTCGGTGCCGAAGATGCCGGCCGGGTTGTCGCGCACCGTGGCGCCGTCCAGCAGGGTCAGCACCTCGAACCCGCCGACCCGGATGCGCCGCGCGTCGGGACCGACCGCCCATCTCGGCGCGGTCTGCGCCACGGCCGGGCGCAGGCCCGATGCGGCGAGAAGCCCGGCGGCCCCGGTTGCGGCCAGCAGTCCGCGGCGGGTGAATTCGGGCGGCAATGTCATGGCGCGATCCTTTCCGAAGCTGTCACATCCGCCGGCAAGCATAGGAAAGGATGCGCCCGCGTCACCGCACGGGATCGTGAACGGCGACGTCCGGTCCCGCGTTTGCCGATCGTCAATCCTTGCCGGCGAGACTTTCCGCGACCCCCCTTCCGCCGGAGTGGCCCGAGATGGACATCGAAGCAGCGCCCGACCCGCAGCACGACTTCGAGGCCTCGCTCTTCGTCGCGCGCAAGGTGCTCTATGCCGCGGCATCGATGCGGCTGCCGCTGAATCCCAAGGTCTATCGTGTGCTGTATGAGGCCGAGGTCGGCCCCTACGAGACGCTGAAGCGGCTGAGCGACGAGCTGAAGACGGCCGAGCATGTCCCCGATGTGGTCGAGATCGAGGATCTGCATGACCGGGTGTTCGACGCGGCCGCGAATCACCGCGGGCTGAGCGACATCTCGAACCGCCTGATGCAGGAGGTGACGCAGGTCGGCGACATGGTCGAAAGCCGGATCGGCGAGGATGCCAGCTTTATCGGCACGCTGAACGAGGCGCGGAAGAACTTCAGCCTGTTCACCCGGGCCAGCGACGCGCGCCGGCTGATCGCGGAGCTGGTGGCCGAGGCGCAGGAACATGCCGCGCGCACCGCCGAATTCATGAGCCAGCTCGAGACCAAGCAGAACCAGATCGCCGAGCTGCGGCGCGAGCTTGCCGAGCTGCGCGACCGGGTGAACCAGGATCACCTGACCGGGCTGTTCAACCGGCGCTATCTTGACGAGGCGCTGGCGCGCGAGGTGGCCGAGGCGCAGAAATCCGGCCGCCCGCTGTCCTTCGCGATCTGCGATCTCGACAATTTCAAGAAGCTCAATGACAGCTGGGGCCACGCGGTGGGCGATTCGGTCTTGAAGCACTTCGCCGCGATCCTGAAGGCCAACACCAAGGGCAAGGACATCGTCGCCCGCTATGGCGGCGAGGAATTCGCCCTGATCCTGCCCGACACCCAGGCGCGCGACGCGCGCAAGCTGCTCGAGACGATCCGCCAGGCCCTCTTCAGCCGCAACCTGATCGTCACCCGCTCCCAGCAGCGCATCGGCCATGTCTCCGCATCCTTCGGCCTGGCCGGGCTGCGCCCGGACGACACGGTCGAGACGCTGGTCGCCCGCGCCGACGAGCTGCTCTATGTCGCCAAGAAGCGCGGGCGGAACAATGTCGCCGCCGATTTCGGCATGGCCGGCGCCCCCGGCAACCAGGGCTAGCCCGCGCGTCGCGCTGGAAATGTTCGCCAGATGTTCCTATGCTGGCGGGCATGACCGACCCGCGCAGCCAGATGGACCTGTTCGGCGCCCCCGCCGCCCCCGCCACCGCGCCCCGCGGGCGCGGCGCGCGCAGCAATCCGCCGGTGCGATACGAGAGCCTGCGGCGCGAGGCGTTCGATGACGGCTGGGGCGAGGATCCCCCGCCGCGGCAGCTCCGCACCGAGGTGAGCGAGGAGCGGCCGCGGCGGATCATCACCCGGAACCATTCGCCGGATGTTCCCTTCGATCGCTCGATCAACCCCTATCGCGGTTGCGAGCATGGCTGCATCTACTGCTTCGCGCGCCCGACCCATGCCTATCTGGGGCTCTCGCCCGGCCTCGATTTCGAGACCAGGCTGATCGCCCGCCCCGATGCCGCGCGCCGCCTGGCCGAGGAGCTGCGCCGGCCAGGCTATCGCGTCGCGCCGATCGCGATCGGCACCAATACCGATCCCTATCAGCCGCTGGAACGCCAGCGCGGCATCATGCGCGCGATCCTGACGGTGCTGCGCGACCACCGCCACCCGGTCACCATCGTCACCAAGGGCGCGGGGATCGTTCGGGACGCCGACATCCTGGGCGAGATGGGCCGCGCCGGGCTGGCGCGGGTGGCGGTGTCGCTCACCACGCTCGACAACCGGCTCAGCCGCGCGATGGAACCGCGCGCCGCCGCCCCCGCGGCCAGGCTGCGCGCCATCGCCGGGCTGGCGCGGCAGGGCTGCCCGGTGGGGGTGCTGGTCGCGCCGGTGATCCCGGGCCTGAACGATCACGAGATCGAGCGGCTGATCGCCGCAGCCGCCGGCGCGGGGGCGAGTTTCGGCGGCCATATCGTCCTGCGGTTGCCGCTGGAGGTGCGCGACCTGTTCCGCGAATGGCTGCAGGCGGAATTTCCCGCACGCGCCGGACGGGTCATGCGCCTCGTGCGCGAGCTGCATGGCGGCCGCGATTATGATCCCGAATGGGGCCGGCGCCTGACCGGGCAGGGCACCCATGCCGCCCTGATCGCCCGCCGCATGGCCCTGGCGCTGCGGCGCCACCGGCTGGATCGGCGCCAGCCGCCGCTGCGCACCGACCTGTTCCGCATTCCGCCGCGCGCGGGCGATCAGCTGAGCTTCGCCGCGCTGCTGACCTCGCCGGATCAGCCCTCGCCCGATCCGGCGTCGCGGAACTCCATCACCACACCGCCCACCACCCCGGCCACGAGATTGTAGACCAGCGCCGCCAGGATCCCGGTCAGGAAACCGGCAACGATGCCGCCCGCCAGCTGCATCAGCGACGCGGTCAGCAGCATCTCGCCCGCCCAGGGCCCGTGATCCATCGGCCCGGGCATCGACATGCCGAAGATCAGGAAGAGCGCGGCGCCGACCAGCCAGCCGAACACGGCAAGCGCGGCGAAGAGGATCCCCAGCGGCAGGGGCGAGATCCGACGCAGTTCGTAGCGCATGGGCGACTTCCCTCCGGGGCCCGCGGTCCCGGGCCGGCGCGCAGCATGCCACACCGCCCGGCTCTTGTCGAAGCCGTGCCCCCGTGAAATCCTCGACCCGCGGACGGCTGGTCAGGGGGGGGGCAATGGAGGCGGGGCCGGATCTCGAGCGGACGCTGGGCGGCAGGGTGGCCGGCATCGACGAGGCCGGGCGCGGGCCCTGGGCGGGGCCGGTGGTGGCCGCGGCGGTGATCCTCGACTATGCGCGCATTCCGCCGGGGATCGACGATTCCAAGCGGCTGACCGCGCGGCGCCGCGCGGCGCTGTTCGAGGCGCTGATCGCGGTGGCCGAGGTGGGGATCGGCCGCGCCAGCGTCGAGGAGATCGACGCGATGAACATCGCCCAGGCCACGGCGCTGGCCATGCGCCGGGCGGTGGCCGAACTGCCCGCACCCCCCGATTTCGCCCTGGTCGACGGGCGGCACGTGCCCCCGGGCCTGCCCTGCCGGGCACGGGCGCTGGTGGGTGGCGACGGCCGCAGCCTGGCGGTGGCGGCCGCCTCGATCGTGGCGAAGGTCACGCGCGACCGGATCATGGCCGAACTGGCGCGCGAATGGCCGGGCTATGGCTGGGAACGCAACGCCGGCTATGGCGTGCCGGAACATGCCGCGGCGCTGGCGCGGCTGGGGGTCAGCCCGCATCATCGGCGCTCGTTCCGGCCCGTCCACAAGATATTGTGTCAGTATCGACCAATAACCGCTTGATTCAAAAAACGATTTGACGAAGGGCCGTCGCGGCGGCATGGTCGCGCGCATATTCTGTCCAAGGCCCGCCCATGTCCCAGACCACCGATCCGCACCTGCCGCTCGACAGCGTGATCGAGGGCGACTGCATCGCGGCGATGAACGCGCTGCCCGAGGCCAGCGTCGATCTCGTCTTCGCCGATCCGCCCTACAACCTGCAGCTGCGCGGCGCGTTGCACCGCCCCGACAACAGCCGCGTCGATGCCGTCGATGACGACTGGGACCGGTTCGAGAGCTTCGCCGACTATGACCGCTTCACCCGCGCCTGGCTGACCGCGGCGCGGCGGGTGCTGAAACCCGAAGGCGCGATCTGGGTGATCGGCAGCTATCACAATGTGTTCCGTCTCGGCACCGCGCTGCAGGATCTCGGCTTCTGGATCCTGAACGACGTCATCTGGCGCAAGTCGAACCCGATGCCGAATTTCCGCGGCCGGCGGCTGACCAATGCGCATGAGACGCTGATCTGGGCCGCCCGCGGACCCGGGGCGCGCTACACCTTCAACTACGATGCGCTCAAGGCGCTGAACGATGGCGTGCAGATGCGCTCGGACTGGCTGATCCCGCTGTGCACCGGTTCGGAGCGGCTGAAGGACGCGCATGGCCAGAAGGCGCATCCCACCCAGAAACCCGAAGCGCTGCTGCACCGGGTCCTGGTCGCGACCACCAATCCCGGCGATGTGGTGCTCGATCCCTTCTTCGGCACCGGAACCACCGGGGCGGTGGCGCGACGCCTGCGCCGGCGCTTCATCGGCATCGAGCGCGAGCCCGCCTATGTCGCCGCGGCGCGCGCGCGCATCGCGCGGGTCAAGCCGGTCAGCGAGGAGGGGGCCGCCGTCACCGGCTCGCGCCGGGCCGAACCGCGCATTCCCTTCGGCCAGCTGGTGGAACGGGGCATGCTGCGGCCGGGCGAGGTGCTGGTCTCCATGAACGGCCGGCACCGGGCCCGGGTGCGCGCCGACGGGACGCTGGTCGCGGACCGGGTGACCGGGTCGATCCATCAGGTGGGCGCGGCGCTCGAAGGGGCGCCATCCTGCAACGGCTGGACATACTGGCATTTCAGCCGCGACGGCAGGCCGGTTCCGATCGACATCCTCCGCCAGCAGCTGCGCGCGGAACTGGGCCAGGCCTGACCCCGCCGCGGCGCCGGCCCGAGGCGGGTGGGCCGCACCGCCGCAAGGGCCGGGCGCAACGGCGCCGGGGCGGGGCCTCGGGCCGGCGCCGCCGCTCAGGCGGCGACCGCAGCGCCGCGCTTGGCCGCCGACCAGTCGCGCACCTGCGGAT
>RFGB01000236.1 GCA_003697125.1 Alphaproteobacteria bacterium | reverse complement strand
TGCCGGCCAGCTGCTGCAGGTTGCGCCGCGCCAGCTCGGCCATCTCGCTGTCGGGATGCAGACGGATCAGCTCGAACCAGACCTCCAGCGCCGCGCGGGTGCGGCCGGCCACCGCCAGCGCCGCGCCCTTCTCGAACAGCGCCTCGGGATAGGTCGGCAGCACCGCCAGCGCCGCCTCGGCATCGGCCAGCGCCCCCGCCGCGTCCCCCGACCGGCGCCGCGCCGCGGCGCGCAGCGACAGAAGGTCCGGCCGGTCCGGGGCGACGGCCAGCGCCGCGTTCAGATCCGCGATCGCCTCCTGCCACTGCCCCAGCCGGCCATGGGCCTCGGCCCGCATCACCCGGGTGTCGGGATCGTCCAGCCCCAGCGCGATCGCCCGCGTCAGCGCCTCGACCGACAGGGCGAACTGTTCCTCGGCCAGCCAGAGCCGCCCCGCATCGCGCAGCATCGCCGCCCGCGTCGCCTTCGGCAGACCGTTGCCGCGATCCGCGGCCAGCTCGGCCAGGATCACCGCCGCGCTGCCGCGCGCGCCCAGCGCCTCCAGGGCGCGCGCCTCGCAGGCGCGCGCCTCCGCACCCCCGCCCAGCACCAGCCAGCGCGCCGCCTCCTCGCGCGCGGCCTGCGGATCCTCGGCGATCCGCGCCATGCAGGCGGCCATGGAGTCGATCGCCGCCCGGCCCGGCGCGGGCAGGAGGAGGACGAGCGCAAGCAGGACAGGGATTCGCATCGGCATCCGCCTTTGTCTATCCTCCGCTCATAACTGCAGCGGAGCACGCGTGCAAATGCCCACCCCTTGCCTGCTCAGCCTCGGCCATGGCTATTCGGCGCGCGCCCTGGCGCGACTGATCCTGCCGCAGGGCTGGCGCATCATCGCCACCCACCGCGACCCGGCGGCGGCACCGGCACTTGCCGCCGCGGGGGTGGAGCCGGTTGCCTTTCCGCCCCCGCCTTCCGCGATCGCCGCCGCCAGCCATGTGCTGAGCTCGGTCCCGCCCGGGCCGGACGGCGACCCCGTCCTCGCCGCGCTGGGGCCGGCGCTGGCCGAACGGGCCGGATCGATCCGCTGGGCGGGCTATCTCTCCTCGACCGGGGTCTATGGCGACCATGCCGGCGGCTGGGTCGACGAGGACACGCCCCCCCGCCCGGAGACCGCGCGCGGGCGGGCGCGGCTCGCCGCCGAGCGGGCCTGGCTCGATCTCGGCCGCCGCAGCGGGCTTGCGGTGCATGTCTTCCGCGTCGCGGGGATCTACGGGCCGGGCCGCAGCCCCTTCGACCGGCTTCGCGCGGGCACCGCCCGGCGGATCCTCAAGCCCGGACATGTCTTCGGGCGCATCCATGTCGATGATCTGGCCGCGGTGCTGGCCGCATCCATGGCCCGGCCCGTCCCGGGGCGGATCTACAATGTCTGCGACGATCTGCCCGCGCCCCAGGACGAGGTGATCGCCGAGGCGGCGCGTCTGATCGGCCTGCCCCCGCCGCCGGCCGTGCCGCTGGAGGCGGCAGGGCTGTCGCCGATGGCCGAAAGCTTCTATGCCGCAAGCCGCCGGGTCAGCAACCGCAGGATCCGCGAGGAGCTGGGCGTCTCGCTCCGCCATCCCGACTATCGCAGCGGGCTTGCCGCCATCCTCGCCGCCGAGACCGCCGGAACCGGGGGCGCGGCGTCCTGAGCGCGCGGCCGATCGCGCCCTTGCGTCGGCGCGCGCGATACCTATCGTGCGCGGGGCCGGAAGGGAGGGACGCGACATGGTGGTTTCGGTCGAACGCGCGGATCGCATCGCGGTGGTCACGGTGGACAACCCGCCGGTGAACGCCACGTCGCACGCGGTCCGGGTCGGGCTGATGGACGCCGCCCGGCAGCTGACGCCGGATTCGGGGGTCGATGCGGTGGCGCTGCTCTGCGCCGGGCGCACCTTCATCGCCGGGGCGGACATCACCGAATTCGGCGGCAAGCGGCTGGAGCCATGGCTCGGCACGGTGATCGACGCCATCGCCGACGCCCCGGTGCCCTGGGTGGCGGTGATCCACGGCACCGCACTGGGCGGGGGGCTGGAGGTGGCGCTGGGCTGCCACTGGCGGCTGGCCGAACCCTCCGCCCGCGTCGGCCTGCCCGAGGTCAATCTGGGCATCATTCCCGGTGCCGGCGGCACCCAGCGCCTGCCCCGCCTGACCGATCCCGATACCGCCATCGAGATCATCACCGGCGGCAAGCCGATCGGGGCCGAACGGGCGCTGGCCGCGGGAATCATCGACCGCCTGATCACCGGCGACCGGCGCGCCGAGGGGATCGCCTTTGCCCGCGGGCTGGTCGGCCAGCCGCCCCGGCGCATCGACCCCGCCCCCGCCCGCGACCCCGGCATCGACTGGCAGGCGCTGCGCGCCCGCATCGCCGCCCGGGCCCGGGGACAGGAAAGCCCGCTGCATGCCCTGTCGGCCCTGCGCGAGGCCTATCGCCTGCCGCTGCCCGAAGGGCTCCGCCGCGAGCGCGAGATCATCCTGCCCCTGTTCGATTCGCCGCAGGCG
>RFGB01000235.1 GCA_003697125.1 Alphaproteobacteria bacterium | reverse complement strand
CAAGCATTGCGCCATGTCGATCCTCTATGCCTTGCAGCATGTGGGCTATCTGATCCCGCCGCAGGCCGATGCCGGCTGGGTGGGCGAGGCGGGGCCGGGCCCCTCCTATGCCGACGAGGGCTCGGGCGGGCCGCAGAACGACTTCACCCAGCGCAACACCACCTTCATGACCTGGAACCTGATGCACATGGCCCGGCTTCTGCGCGCGGCGGGCGGCATCCCCGCCCACGGTAACCAGCGCGGGGCGTGGGAGGAGGGCTGCCGGTTCGACCACCCCAACCCGGAATACCGCTGAGAGGGCGGGCCGGCTCAGCGCCCCCTCGGGGCGGGCCGGGTCATGGCGCGCTCGCGCGCAAGGTCGATGGCGGGCCGGAAGCTGTCGGCCCGGGCGGCGCGCCACCAGTCGGCATATTCGGTCTCTTCGGGGGCCTCGAGCAGGGCGCCCCTGGGCAGGAAGCAGTGGATCCGGTCCAGCGGCGCGGCCTTTTCCGGCCCGGTGCGGTGCATGATGTGGTGCGGCTGAAGATCGCGTGGATGGGTGAAGCCGGCGGCTGCGACGATCTCGGCCAGCGCTTCCAGCGTCTTGCGGTGAAAGCGCGCCGCGCGCGGCCCCTGCACCTCGGGCACCAGGCCCCGCTGGCGGCCGGGCATCTGGGTAGTGACGCCGGTCGGGCAGGTGCCGAGATGGCAGCGCATCGCCTGGATGCAGCCCACGGACATCATGAAGGCGCGCGCGGCGTTGCACCAGTCCGCCCCCATCGCCAGGTTCCGCGCCAGCCCCATGCCGGAATAGACCTTGCCGCTGGCCGCCAGGCGCACCTCCGCCTTCAGGTCGGCGCCCACCAGCGCGTTGCGCATCAGCACCAGCCCCTCGATGAGCGGCATGCCCACCCAGTCGCTCAGCTCCAGCGGCGCCGCCCCGGTGCCGCCCTCGGCGCCATCCACAACGATGTAGTCGAGCAGGATGCCCGTCTCGCGCATCGCCTTGACGATGGCGAAGGGCTCGTGCGGCTGCCCGACGCAGAGCTTGATGCCAACCGGCTTTCCGCCCGACAGTTCGCGCAGCCGCGCCGCGAATTCGAGCATCTCCACGGGGGTGGAGAAGGCCGAATGCCCGCGCGGCGACAGGCAGTCGCGGTGCGGCTCGACCCCGCGGATGCGGGCGATCTCCTCGGTGACCTTCGCCGCCGGCAGCAGCCCGCCATGGCCGGGCTTGGCCCCCTGGCTCAGCTTGATCTCCACCATCTTCACCTCGGGCCGGCAGGCTTCCTCGGCAAAGCGCGCGGGATCGAACCGGCCCTGCCGGTCGCGGGCGCCGAAATAGCCCGATCCGAGCTCCCAGACCAGATCGCCGCCATGCTCGAGGTGATAGGGCGAGATGCCGCCCTCGCCGGTGTCGTGGTAGAAGCCGCCGAGCTTGGCGCCGAGATTGAGCGCCCGCACCGCATTGGCCGACAGCGCCCCGAAGCTCATTGCCGAGATGTTGAGCACCGAGGCCGAGTAGGGCCGGCCGCACTGGCGCGAGCCGACCTCGACGCGCGGGTGCGCCTCGGGCTCGGCGGCGGGGGTGATGGAGTGGCTGACCCAGTGGTATGTCGGCTCCTCAAGATCGCGCTCGGTGCCGAAGGGGTGGGTGTCAACCTCGCCGCGGGCGCGGGCGTGGATCAGGTTGCGCGCCTGATAGGGGTAGGGCGTGCCGTGCAGATCGTCCTCGACGATATAGGCATAGAGATAGGGCCGCAGGCGATAGGCGAGCCAGCGGATGCGCCCTGCCACGGGGAAGTTGCGGATGATGACCCATTGCCGCTGGAAATAGTCGTGGATGCCCAGCGCGGCGACGAGGGTCAGCCCGCCCCCCAGCCAGCCCCAGCCCCGGCCCCAGGCCAGCGCCGCGCCCAGCGCCGCGAGCACGGGGATGATGGTGCGCCACAGCAGGTCACGCAGCCCGTCGATCATGTCACGACCCTGGACCGGCCGCGGCCCCCGGTGCAAGCCCGCAGGGCCCGCCGGTGCGGCGCCCTGCCCCCGGGGCGATGTGATTCCTGCGCGAGGATGGCGGCGATCCGGGGTCCGCGCCCGCCGCCCTGGCCGGGCCGCGGGCGCGGCGGGGTCTCACTGCCGGGGCAGGATGACCGCGTCGATGACGTGGATGACGCCGTTCGAGGTCTCGATGTCGGGCCGGATGATGCGCGCGTCATCGATCATCGGCGGCACCGAGAGGGTGATCTTCGCCGACTGGCCCTGCACGGTCTTGGCCATCATGCCGTCCCTGAGGTCGGAGGACATCACCTTGCCCGGCACCACGTGATAGGTGAGGATGGCCACGAGCCGGTCCTTGTTCTCCGGCTTGAGGAGATCCTCGACCGTGCCCGCGGGCAGCCTGGCGAAGGCCTCGTCGGTGGGCGCGAACACGGTGAAGGGGCCTTCGCCCTTCAGCGTCTCGACCAGCCCCGCGGCCTGCACCGCGGCGACCAGCGTCTTGAAGCTGCCGGCCGCGACGGCGGTGTCGACGATGTCCTTCTTCATTTCGGCCGTGGCCGGGGCGGGCGCGAGCACGAGCGTCGCCGCGGTGGCCAGCGCGGCGATGCTGGCCGCGCTCATCGTCAGGGCGGTGGTCATGGTCAGGAGCGGGATGCGGAACATGGACGTCCTCCTTGTCAGGTTGATATCCTTGCTACGCGCCCGCGCGGCAAATGGTTCACTCGTCGCGGAGGGTGGACCTCTCGATGAACTCCCGATCCACCCGGCCCCGATCGGCGAAACGGATGAACAGCGCGTTCGGGAGCGCCAGATCGGTGCCCTCGTCTGTCCAGATGCGGCAGGTTCCCCCTGCCGGCGAACCGCTCGGCCGAGGCCGCCGTCTGCGTCCGGCGCGGATCGACGACGATCATCCGCGCCCGACCGGCGGCGATCGCGAGGGGGGGGCGGTCATGGCCGGGGCGCGCTGGCCGGGCCGGTCACGCGGTGGGGATCTGGCGTCTGGTGGAGGGGGCTGGATTCGAACCAGCGTAGGGTTGCCCCGACGGATTTACAGTCCGTTGCATTTGACCGCTCTGCCACCCCTCCCGAGGCGGGAATGCCCGCGCAGGTGACGGCCGCTGAATAGGAACAAGCCCGGGCCGCGTCAACCCCGATCTGGAGGCGCCGCGCGGGGCTTGCCGCCATCGCCGGCCGGTGCCATAGCCCATCGTGCAGGGCGGGCGGAGGAGATGCGGGATGGCGAGGGCGCGGCGGCATGGCCCGGCAAGGGGGGCGCCCGGGGCGGCGGGCCGTCGCGGCGGCGGATCGGCGGCCGCCGCGGATGGGGCGACGGTATGGATCTTCGGCCTGCACGCGGTGCGCGACGCGCTGGTCAACCCCGCCCGGGTCAGGCGGCGGCTGATCCTGACCCCCAACGCCGCCGAGCGGCTGGCCGAGGTGCTGCCGCAGGCCGGACTCGCCCCCGAGATCGCCGATCCGCGCCGGTTCCCCGCGCCGCTCGATCCCCAGTCGGTGCATCAGGGTGCGGCGCTGGAGGTGCTGCCGCTGGACTGGGGACCGCTGTCGGAGCTGTGCGCGCCGCGGGGCCGGCGGGCGCGGGTGGTGCTGCTCGACCGCGTCAGCGACCCGCACAATGCCGGGGCGATCCTGCGTTCGGCCGAGGTGTTCGGCGCGCTGGCGGTCATCGCCCCCTCGCGCCATTCCGCGCCCGAGACCGGGGCGCTGGCCAAGGCGGCGTCGGGGGCGCTGGAACGCCAGCCCTATCTCAGGGTGCGCAACCTCGCCCAGGCGATGGCCGAGCTGCGCGGGATGGGCTACCGGCTGATCGGACTTGACGGCGCGGCGGAAGCGACCCTGGGCGAGGCGCTTTCGCAGGCGGCCGCCGGACCGGTGGCGCTGGTGCTGGGGGCCGAGGGGGCGGGGCTGCGCCAGCTCACCCGCGAGAGCTGCGACATGCTGGCGCGGATCGCGCCATCGGGGCCCTTCGGCTCGCTCAATGTCTCGAACGCCGCGGCGGTGGCGCTGTATGCCGCGCGCGCGGCACAGGAGGGCGCGGCATGATCCGATTCAGCGAATCTTCACAAACATCTTACAAGCTCTTTCCCCGTGAGTGAGCCGGCCCTATCTTTTCCGGTGAAACGAGTTCCGCATCTGTGGAAATCGTTTCATCACTCACTGTCCCTCGTTCCGACTTCGCCCAGGTTCTCCTGGGCGCTTTTTTGCGCCGGGCGCCTCTGCTAGAAGCCGCCGGGGGGCAGAAAGGGAGCCCGGACCGCCATGACCTACAGCGACGCCCTGCTTCGCCGCATCCTGCGGGAAACCCGCACCATCGCCGCCGTCGGCGTCTCGCTGAACGAACTGCGCCCGTCCAATTTCGTGGCCCGCTATCTGCGGCTGAAGGGGTTTAGGGTGATTCCCGTCAACCCCGCCTATGTCGGGCAGGAAGCCTTCGGCGCGCGGGTCCTGTCCAGCCTGTCCGAGATCACCGAAGGCCCGGTGGAAATGGTGGACATCTTCCGCCGCTCCGATCAGGCCGGGGCGGTGGTGGACGAGGCGCTGGCGCATCTGACCGACAAGGGGCTCAGGACGATCTGGATGCAGATCGGCGTCGAGGATCCCGAGGCCGCCCGGCGGGCCGAGGCGCGGGGCCTGACGGTGATCATGAACCGCTGCCCGAAGATCGAGTATCAGCGCCTGTTCGGCGAACTGCGCTGGGGCGGCTTCAATACCGGGGTGATCAGCTCGAAGCTCTGATCGCTCACAACACCCCGATCGCGGCCAGCGCGCGCTGCAGATCGGCGGGAAGCGGCGATTCGTCGCCCGCCCCGTCCGCCAGATCGGGCGGCGCCTCGGCCGCGGGAAGATAGCGCCAGCCCTGGAAGGGGCGGCGCGGGGTGGGGCGAACCGGCACCAGATCGGGCGCAAGCAGGATCGCGCAACGGCGGATGCCATCCTCGCCGGCCAGCTCGTCGAAGCCGAGGACGGGCTGGCGCGCCAGGATCATCCCGCGGAACACCCAGTAGAGCGAGCCGCGCCCGGCGATCTCCGCCGCCCGTCTCGGCCACATCCGGGTGACGTGGCGCGGGCGCGGATCCAGCCCCGCCGCGCGCCGCTCGGCCATCCGCCGCGCCTGCCAGCGGGCGAGATCGGCCGGCCCATCGGCCCCCACGCACAGCTTGACCAGATGCAGCACTTCGGGCCACTCCCTTCCCTCAGGCTGCAAATGTGGCGCGCGGCGGCAGGAAGGCAACCCCCCGATCTTGGGGTCGCCGCGCAATGCGCCCCCATCCGTGGGGCGGGCGGGCGGCATCGCGTTGACCTCGGCCCGGCGGGGGCCTACCCTTTCCCGCCTTCCGCAATGTCAGGAGCCACGTCCGGGATGAACCGATTCGCGATGCCGATCTCCGAGCAGATCTGGGACATGAAGTATCGCTTCAAGACGCCCGACGGGCGGCCGATCGACGAGACGGTCGAGGACAGCTGGCGCCGGGTCGCCCGGGCGCTGGCGGTGGTCGAGCATGATGCCGATGCCTGGGAGGCGCGCTTCTTCGCGGCGCTGGAGGATTTCCGCTTCCTGCCCGCGGGCCGCATCCTGGCCGGGGCCGGCACCGGACGCACGGTGACGCTGTTCAACTGCTTCGTGATGGGGACGATCCCCGATTCGATGGAAGGGATCTTCCAGTCGCTGAAGGAAGCCGCCCTGACCATGCAGCAGGGCGGCGGCATCGGGCACGACTTCTCCACCATCCGCCCGCGCGGGGCGCCGGTGCACGGGGTGGGGGCGGATGCCTCGGGGCCGCTGAGCTTCATGGATGTGTGGGACGCGATGTGCCGCACCATCATGTCGGCCGGATCGCGCCGCGGCGCGATGATGGCCACCATGCGCTGCGACCATCCCGACATCGAGGCCTTCATCGACGCCAAGCGCGACCCCGCGCGGCTCAGGATGTTCAACCTCTCCGTCCTGGTCACCGATGCCTTCATCGAGGCGGTGAAGGCGGACGCCCCCTGGGCGCTGACCTTCGGCGGGCGGGTCTTCCGCACGGTTCGGGCGCGCGAGCTGTGGGACCGCATCATGCGGTCGACCTATGACTATGCCGAACCGGGGGTGATCTTCATCGACCGGATCAACCGGCTGAACAACCTCGCCTATGCCGAAACCATCTCGGCCACCAATCCCTGCGGGGAACAGCCGCTGCCGCCCTATGGCGCCTGCCTGCTCGGCTCGATCAATCTCGCGCGGCTGGTGCGCGACCCCTTCACCGACCGCGCCCGCATCGACGCGGCCGAGCTGGAGGAGCTGGTGGCGCGGGCGGTGCGGATGATGGACAACGTGGTCGATGTCAGCCGCTATCCCCTGCCCCAGCAGGCCGAGGAGGCCCATGCCAAGCGCCGCATCGGGCTGGGGGTGACCGGGCTTGCCGACGCGCTGCTGATGCTGGGGCTGCGCTATGGCTCGCAGGACGCCGCCAGCCAGACCGGCGCCTGGCTGCGCGACATCGCCCGGGCGGCCTATCTGACCTCGGCCGCACTGGCACGCGAGAAGGGCGCCTTCCCGCTGTTCGACCGCAAGGCCTATCTGGCCCGCCCCATGGTGCAGGCGCTGGGCGAGGATGTCGCCCGGGCGATCGAACGCGACGGCATCCGCAACGCGCTGCTCACCTCGATCGCGCCGACCGGCACCATCAGCCTGCTGGCGGGCAATGTCTCCTCGGGCATCGAGCCGGTCTTCGCCTATCGCTATACCCGCAAGGTGCTGCTGCCCGATGGCAGCCGGGCCGAGGAGGAGGTCGTCGACTACGCCGTCCAGCTCTACCGGGAGCGCCACGGCCCGGATGCCGAGCTGCCGGCGCATTTCGTCGATGCCCAGACCCTGACCCCGGCCGAGCATGTCCGCATGCAGGCCGCGGCGCAGGAATGGGTCGACTCCTCGATCTCGAAGACCATCAACTGCCCCGAGGACATCAGCTTCGAGGCGTTCAAGGATGTCTACATGCAGGCCTGGGAGTCGGGCTGCAAGGGCTGCACCACCTATCGCCCGAATCCGGTGACCGGTTCGGTGCTGAGCGTCGAGTCCGCCCGGCCGGCCGAACCCGCCCGGGGCGAGGTCGTGCGCATCGCCGAGCCGCTGGACCGGCCCGAGGTGCTGGAGGGCCGGACCTACAAGATCAAGTGGCCCGACAGCCCGCACGCGATCTACATCACCATGAACGACATCGTGACGGGCGGACGGCGGCGGCCCTTCGAGATCTTCATCAACTCCAAGAACATGGAGCATTACGCCTGGACGGTGGCGCTGACGCGGATGATCTCGGCGGTGTTCCGCCGCGGCGGCGATGTCAGCTTCGTGGTCGAGGAGCTGAAGGCGGTGTTCGACCCCCGCGGCGGGGCCTGGATCGAGGGGCGCTACGTCCCCTCGATCCTGGCCGCCATCGGCGAGGTGATCGAACGCCATCTGGTCGAGATCGGCTTCATCGAGGCGCGCGGCACCGGCCCCCGGGGCGATGCGGGGGCGCGCGCGGTGATGGTCGGCGAACGGCCCGCCGGCCCCGCCTGCCCCAGCTGCGGCCAGCCGGCGATGCAGATGATCGAAGGCTGCATGACCTGCGCCGCCTGCGGCTATTCGAAATGCGCCTGACCCCCCGGAACCGTTGCGGCGTGGGGCGTTGACAGCCCCCGATCCGCCATGGAAGGATCATGCCCCGCATGGGCATCGGGAGAGGTGGGGGGTGGCGGAGCGGATCGTCGGCGATCTTCCTGCGCGCTGGCAGCGCGCGCTCGACGCGCTGTGCGCGCGCATCCTCGACATCCGCAGCGCGGTGGGCGACGCTTGGCCCTATCACTGCGATCCCGCGGTGGGGGTGTGGGATACCACCGAGAATGGCGACTGGTGCGGCGGGCACTGGGTGGAATGCCTGCGCATCGTGGGCGAGCTGACCGGCAGCCGCGCGCTGCTGGACGAGGCGGCGGCACGCACCGAAAGGCTGCGCCCGCTTCTGGAACGCGACGACATGTTCCGCGGCCACCGGTTCTACTATTCGGCGGCCCGCCAGCACGCCTGGACCGGCGATCCGAAGATGCGCACCCTGGCGCTGGCCGCGGCCTGGGCGGTGCGCGCCATGGCCATCCCGTCCAACGGCGCGATGCCGATCGGCACACAGGTGCAGGTGCGCTCGACCCAGCTTGCGGGCCGCGACAAGGTCTGCGTCGACAATGTCCACCCCAACCTGATCCTGGACTGGTGGGCCTGGCGCGAAACCGGCGACGAGACCTTCGTCACCGGCGCGCGGCGGCATCTTGACCTGACGATCCGCGACTTCATCCTGGATGACTGGTCGACGGTGGAATTCATCGACTATGATCCCGCGACCGGGCGCAGGCTGCGCCACTACACCCTGCTGGGCGCCCATGACGACAGCTGCTGGTCGCGCGGGCAGGCATGGGCGATCGCGGGTTTCCTGCGCGCCTGGGAGGCGCTGGGCGATCCGCGCTATCTGATGGTCGGCTCGCGGCTTCTCGACTACTGGCTGGATCGGACCGGCCCCGGCGGCGTGCCCCCCTGGGACTTCAAGGATCCCGATCTCGCCAGCAACCCCGGGGCGGTCGTGCGCGACAGTTCGGCCGCGGCGATCGTGGTCGAGCAGCTTGCCCGCCTGGCCATCCGCAGCGACCTGCCCCCCGATGCGGCGCGGGTCGCGGCGCGGATCGGGCCGATGATCGACGGGCTGCTCGAACATCTGACGCTGCCCGGCGACGGGTCGGGGCTGGCGCCGGGCATCCTGCGCGACGGCTGCTTCAACCGGCCGCGCGACTATGCCACCCGCAGCGAGCTGATCTGGGGCACCGCCTATCTGCTGTTCGCGCTCTATTACCTGAAGACCGGCCGGGTGGTCGAATAACCCCGGCAGCTGGGAGGAGACGAGAAGATGACCGGCATGACACGCCGCCAATGGCTGAAGGCGACGGCGGGGGGCGCGGCGGCGACGCTGCCGCTGCTGCGCATCGCCCGCGCCCAGACGTCGGGCCCGCTGCGGGTCGGGGTGATCCTGCCCCGGTCCGGCGTGCTGGCGGGGATCGGGCAGGATCTCTATCGCGGCGTCGAGCTGGCGGGGCCGATCCTGCGCGATCTGGGCTATCCCGAGATGGAGATCATGGAGGGCGACACCGAATCGAACGTCCAGACCGCGCGCGCGGTGGCCGAGCGGCTGATCGAGGCGGGGGCGCATGTCCTGGTCGGCGCGTTCGATTCCGGCCAGACCACCGCGATCGCCCAGGTGGCCGAACAGAAGGGCATCCCCCTGATCATCAACATCGCCGCGGCGCCGCAGATCACCGAGCAGGGCTACCGCTTCGTGTTCCGCAACTTCCCCACCGCGCCGACGATCCTGTCCAATGCCTTCCAGCAGCAGAAGGAGATCTTCGCCCGCGTCGGCGCCGCGCCGAAGACGGTGGTGTTCATGCATGTGAACGACACCTTCGGAACCGCCATGGCCGGGGGGATCGGGGCGGTGATGCCGAAATTCGACATGCCCTACCGGATCGTGGAGACCATCGCCTATGACCCGCGGGCGCGCGACCTGTCCATCGAGGTGGCCAAGGCCAAGGCGGCGGGCGCCGACGCGCTGCTGATGGTCAGCCGGCTGAACGATGCGATCCTGATCACGCGCGAACTGATCAAGCAGCGCTGGACGCCGCAGGCGGTGCTCAGCATGGGGCCCGGCTGGTACGAGGACCAGTACATCAAGACGCTGGGCAAATACAGCGACGGGCCGATGTCCTTCGTGCCCTGGTACGATCCCAAGAAGCCGCTCAGCCGCAAGCTGGAGGAGGCGCATGCCCGCGCCTATCCCGGCACCAACCTGAACACCAATCAGGTCTTCACCTTCGAGGCGCTGCTGATCGCCGCGGACGCCTACCGGCGGGCCGGCACCACCGATCCCGGCGCGCTGGCCGAGGCGATCCGCACCACCCACATCACCGACAATGTCAGCATCGGCCCCGGCATTATGTTCAACGAGAAGGGGCAGAATGACGGGCTTGTCGACGCGACGATCCAGAATGTCGGCGGCAAGCTGGTTGTGGTGGCGCCCGAGGCGGCGGCGGTGGCCGATCCGATCTGGCCGATGCCGCCCTACGACGCACGCTGAATTCCCGCCCGCGCCCGGCCGCGACCGGACCGGGCGCGGGCATGGCATCCCCGGCGTCAGGATACCGCCTTGCCCCTCGACTTCTACCTCAACGCCGCCACCGGCGGGCTGCTCACCGGGCTGGTCTACGGGCTCAGCGCGCTGGGCCTGTCGGTGATCTTCGGCGTGATCCGCATCGTCAACTTCGCGCATGGCGAGATCATGGTGCTGGGCATGTTCGCCACGCTGCTCATCTTCCGGCATCTGGGCATCGATCCGCTGGCCAGCCTGCCGATCGTGGCCGCCGGGCTGTTCGGCTTCGGCTTCCTTCTGCAGGACATGGTCGTGCGCCGCGTGGCGCATCTGGCCGATCACATGCAGTTCCTGCTGATGGCGGCGATCGCGGTGGTGCTGATCAGCCTGTGCCTGATGCTGTTCGGTCCCGACGCGCAGGGCCTGCAGGTCGACTATGCCTATGAGTCCTTCGCCATCGGCCCGCTTCTGGTGGACAAGGTGCGGGTCTATGCGGGGCTGGCGGCGCTGACGGTGGCGGGGCTCCTGTTCGCCTTCTTCCGCTATGCCCCGACCGGCAAGGCGATCCGCGCCTGCGGGGACAACCCGGTGGGCGCGCAGGTGGTGGGGCTGAACCTGCGCCGGCTCTACGCGCTGACCTTCGGCATCGGCACCGCCTGCCTGGGCGCGGCCGGGGCGATCATGCTGCTTCTGGTGGACGTGCACCCCTATCTCGGACCGTCCTACACGCTGCTGGCCTTCATCATCGTGATCATCGGCGGCATGGGCAGCCTGCCCGGCGCGCTTCTGGGCGGCATCCTGATCGGCGTGTCCGAGGCGGTGGCCGGGCTGATCCTACAGCCGTCGCTGAAGAGCGCGTTCTCCTTCGGCCTGCTGATCCTGGTGCTGCTGCTGCGCCCGCAGGGACTTCTGGGAAAGGCGGTGAGATGAGGCGGATTCTCGAGGGAGCCTCGCCGCGCGCGCGGGTGCTGCTGGCCGCGCTGGGGGCGCTGCTGCTGGCCGCCCCCTTCCTGGTGGACAGCTATGTGCTCAGCGTGCTGATCATCGTGCTGTTCTTCGCCTATGTCGGGCAGGCATGGAACCTGATGCTGGGATTTGCGGGGCAGCTCTCGCTGGGTCATGCGCTGTTCGTGGGCATCGGCGCCTATGCCAGCGCCGCGCTGTTCGTGCATTTCCATCTGCCGCCCTGGGCAGGGGTGTTCGCGGCGGTGGCGCTGGCGGTGCTGGCCGGCTCGGTCATCGGCTATCTGGGCTTCCGCTTCTCGATCCGGGGGGCCTATTTCGCCCTGCTGACCATCGCCTTTGCCGAGTTCACCGGCATCGCCGTCGCCCATGTCGACTGGCTGGGCGGCTCGGGCGGGCTGTTCCTGCCGGTCAGCAACCGCGCCCATGACGATCTGGCCAATCTGCGCGGGTCGCCGACGATGTTCTACTATGTCATCCTGACGCTGACCGCGGGGGCGCTGGCGCTGTGCAGCTGGCTGCTCAATTCGCGCCTGGGGCTCTACTGGAAGGCGATCCGCGAGGATCAGGAGGCGGCCGAGGCGCTGGGCGTGCCGCTGTTTCGCTGCAAGATGATCGCGGTGGCGATCTCCTCGGGGCTCAGCGGCATCGGGGGGGTATGGTATGCCTTCTACTACAACAACCTGTTCCCCGAGACGACCTTCGGCACCAGCCATTCGATCGAGCTGATCCTCGCCACCGTGGTGGGCGGTGTCGGCACCCTGTTCGGGCCGATCCTGGGCGCCTTCGTGCTGACCCCGCTGGGCGAGGTGATGACCGCGCTGACCGAGGGCATCGGGATCGACGGGGTGAAGCCGTTCTTCTGGGGCCTCGCGGTGGCGGCGATCGTGCTCTTCAGGCCCTCGGGGCTGTGGCCCTGGCTCTACCGGCTGCTGGCGCTCGGCAATGGCACAAGGGGGGGGCCGCGGTGATGGCCGGTCGGCGGCGGGCCGCGCGACTCGCGCTGCGGGGGGTCAGCAAGCGTTTCGGCGGGCTTCAGGCGGTCAGCGATGTCAGCTTCGACGTCGCCGCGGGCGAGATCCACGCCCTGATCGGCCCGAACGGCGCGGGCAAGACCACGATCTTCAACATGATCGCCGGGATGATCCGGCCCGATTCCGGCCAGATCCTGCTTGATGACATCCCGCTGGTGGGCCGGCGGCCCGACCAGATCTGCCGCGCCGGCGTCGGGCGCACATTCCAGATCGTGCGGCCGTTCAGCCAGCTCACGCTTCTGGAGAATGTCGCGGTGGGGGCGCTGTCATGGACCGATGACATCGACACCGCCCGCGCCCATGCCCGCGAGATGCTCGCGCTGCTCGGCCTGGGCGGGCGGGCCGAGGCGCTTCCCGGCGAGATCACCCTGCCCGACCGCAAGTGCCTCGAGGTCGCCCGGGCGCTGGCCACACGGCCGAAGCTCCTGATGCTGGACGAGGTGATGGCCGGTCTGCGCCCCGCCGAGACCGACCGCATGGTCGCGGTGTTCCGCCGGATCAACCGCGACACCGGCGTGACGATCCTGCTGATCGAACATGTCATGCGGGCGGTGATGGCACTGTCGGACCGGGTGCTGGTGCTCAACAATGGCAGGGTGATCGCCGACGGAAGCCCGCGCGAGGTCACGCGCGACCCCGAGGTTCTGGCCTGCTATCTGGGCAGCGAGGATCTCGGCTGATGCTGGAAGTGTCCGACCTCGACGTGTTCTACGGCGATGCGCAGGCGCTCGATGGCGTCTCGCTCAGGGTCGACGAGGGCGAGATCGTCGCCGTGGTGGGGGCCAATGGCGCCGGCAAGTCGACGCTGATCCGCACCATCGCCGGCATGCACAGGCCCCGCCGCGGCTCGATCCGCTTTCGCGGCACCGAGATCGCCGGCTGGCCCAGCCACAGGGTGTGCGATCTGGGCATCGGTCAGGTCGCCGAGGGGCGGCAGATCTTCCCCAGCCTCACCGTGGCCGAGAATCTCGAGACGGGCGCGATGCTGCCCCGCGCCCGGGCATCCCGCCGCAGCAGTCTCGAACGCGTCTACCACCTGTTCCCGCGCCTCAGGGAACGCGCGGCGCAACCCGCGGGAACCCTCTCGGGCGGCGAACAGCAGATGCTGGCGATCGGCCGCTGCCTGATGGGCGCGCCCGAGCTGGTGATGTTCGACGAACCCTCGCTGGGCCTCGCCCCGGCAATCGTGCAGTCGATGCTGGCGATCATCCGCCAGCTCAACCGCGAGGGCCTGACCTGCGTGCTGGTGGAACAGAACGTCGCCGTCTCGCTGAAACTGGCCGGCCATGCCTATGTGCTGGAAAACGGACGCGTGACGCTCTCCGGCCGGGGCGAGGAACTGCTGCGCGACGATCGCGTGCGCGAGGCCTATCTCGGCCTCTAGCACCCCGGCCCGGCGCAGGCGCCGGGCCCGCCAGGGCCCGCGGCCGGACCGGGGTTCGATGCCCCGGGCCGGCCGGCCCCCGGATCAGCCCCGCGCCGCCCAGGCGCGGAAATGCGGCACCAGAAGCGCGGCGAAGGGCGCGGCCACCGCCGCATCCGCCTCGTCATACCAGCCCGCCTCATGCAGCATGTTGATCGTGCCGATCACCCGGTCGCCATCGATCACCGGCTGGTTCAGGCAGGAGGCGCAGCCGAGCCGCACGATCAGCTCGTGGTCGAAGAAGGCCCAGGCGATGTCCTGCGCATCGCGTCCGATCCAGGGCTGGCGGCCCTCCAGGACATGGCGCCCCCATCCGGTCATCCGGCCCAGCGGCTTGCGCCCCTGCACGGGATAGGATTCGGGCATGTTCGACCAGATCCGCGCCGCCTCGCCCGCCGCCCAGTCGATCACCATCATCGTGAACAGCCGGAAGCCGACCGCCTCGGCCAGCGCATCCTGCACCGCCCGGAACGGCTCGGGCGCGGCGCGACAGGATTCCACCAGCGCGGCCAGCCGCGCGGGGTCGGGTCGGGTCAGCCGGGTCATCTCGATCCCTCCGGGACGGGCGGCCGCTCGGGCACAAGCCCCTCGGGCCGCATCCGCATCACCACGATCAGCGCCACGCCGATCACGATCTCGCGCAGCGCGGCCACCTGCGCCCCGGCCATCAGGGGGATCACCCCCTCGAGGAAGCGGCTGCCCTCCAGCAGCGCGATCACCAGGACCGCGCCCAGCAGCGCGCCGCGGTTGTTGCCCGCCCCGCCCGCGGTCAGCGCGAGGAAAATGTAGATCGTCAGCAGCGGGCGGAAGATGTCGGGGGCGACATAGCTGTTGAAATGGGCATAGAGCGCGCCGGCCAGCCCGAGTATCCCCGCGCCCAGCGCGAAGGCCTCGACCTTCAGCCGGCGCACCTGCTTGCCGGCCACCGCCGCGGCCAGCTCGTCGGCACGGATCGCCCGCAGCGCCCGGCCATAGGGGGCGTGGCGCAGCCGCTCCAGCATCCAGAACACCAGCCCCACCGCGGCCAGGGCGATCACCGCGAACAGGGCGTTGAATGCAAGCGGCGACAGCACGCCGCGCCACGGCCCGGGTATGCCGGAAATGCCGTCCGATCCGCGGGTCAGCCAGATCTCGTTGGCCGCGATCAGCCGCACGAGCTCGGCAAAGCCCAGCGTGACGATGGCCAGATAGTCCCCGCGCAGCGTCAGGGTCAGCCGGCTCAGAAGCCCCCCCGCCGCGGCCGCGACCAGCACCGCCGCCGCGATCCCGACCGCGATCGGCATCCCCCCCGCGGTGGTGATCAGCGCCGTGCCATAGGCGCCAAGCGCGAAGAAGCCGGCGAGGCCCAGATTGATCATCCCCGCCATGCCCCAGATGACGTTCAGACCCAGCGCCAGAAGCGCATAGACACAGGCCGTGGCAAGCGTGGCAAGCAGATAGCTGTCCATCAGAAGGCCCGTTCGCCCAGAAGGCCGCGCGGCCGCAGGCCCAGCACCAGAACGATGGCGAGGAACCCGACCGCCGACTTGTAGGCGGGGGCGAGAACCATGAGCGAAAGCTCCTCGCCCAGACCCACCACCATCGCCCCCAGCGCGGCCCCGGGGATCGATCCCAGCCCCCCCACCACCGCGGCGGCGAAGATCGGCAGGAT
>RFGB01000234.1 GCA_003697125.1 Alphaproteobacteria bacterium | reverse complement strand
GTCTTGCCGCCTTCGCCGCCACCATGGCCGCGACGCGGCTTCTGGAGCCCTGGACCTTCGCCTATTACCTGGTGACCGACTTCGCCCATGTCGCCGAGGGCATGGGCGTGCCGCCCCCGGACCTGGCCGCGCGGCTGTCGCAATTCGCCGACCGGCTGCGTGCGGTGGCGGCGGAGGGGGATGTCGACGAGGTGCTGCTGGTGGGGCATTCCTCGGGGGCGCATCTGGCGGTCTCGGTGATGGCCGGGGCGCTGGCGCGCGGGGTGGCGCAGGGTCCGGCGCTGTCGCTGCTGACCCTGGGTCAGGCGATCCCCATGGCCAGCTTCCTGCCGCGCGCCGGGGCGCTCAGGCGCGATCTCGGCCGGCTGGCCTGCTGCCGGCGCATCGTCTGGGTCGACGTGTCGGCGCCGGGCGACGGGGCCTGCTTCGCGCTGTGCGATCCGGTGGCGGTGTCGGGGGTGGCGCCGCCGGGGCAGCTGTGGCCGCTGGTGGTTTCGGCCGCCTTCTCGCGCACGCTGTCGCCGCGGCGGCTGCGGGCGCTTCGCTGGCGCCATTTCCGGCGGCATCTGCAATATCTGTGCGCGTTCGACCGGCCGGGCCGCTATGACTGGTTCGCGATCACCGCGGGGCCGCGGACACTGGGCGACCGCTTCGCCGGCGCCGGGCACAGCCCGTCGCGGGTGACGGTGCCGGTCTCGCCGCATCGGAGCATCGCATGACCCCGCCGCGCCCGCCCGCCCGGCCCGAGGGGGCGGGGCTGCTGACCCGCCTCCGGCTGCTGCGCCGCGATCTGCTCTCGGCCCAGCCCGAGCGGCTCTATCGCGCCAAGATGGCGCATGTGTCCACGCCCTTCGGCGCCTCGGTGCTGGTCAACGAGGCGCCGCTGGTCGCCGAGGTGCTGCTGCGCCGTCCGCAGGCCTTTCCGAAGTCGCCGGTGATCGCCGACATGCTGCGCGACCTTCTGGGCCGGTCGGTCTTCGTCACCGACGGGGCGGAATGGGCGCGGGCGCGGGCGCTGATCGATCCGGCCTTCGCCGGAGGGCGCCTGCGCCAGATCCTTCCCGCGATCGACGCCGCCGCCCGGGCGGGGGTGGCGCGGCTCGCCCCGGGGGGTGCGGTCGAGATCGAGGCCGCCACCGCCCACATCGCCGCCGACGCCATCTTCCGCGCGCTGTTCTCGCGCCCGATCGAGGACGAGGTTGCCGCCACGATCTTCGCCGCCTTCCGCGCCTATCAGCGGAGCGCGCCGCTGCTGTCGCCGCTGGCGCTGATCCGCGCGCCCGGCTGGCTGCCGCGGCTGCGCCCCGGGCGGCGCCACGCCCGGCTGATCCGGTCGCTGGTGGCGGGGCTGGTGGCCGAGCGGGCGGCGGCGATCGCGGCGGGCGGCGCGCCGGACGATCTCGCCACCCGGATCATGACCGCGCGCGATCCGGCGGGGCAGGGCTTCTCGGCCGCCGAGATGCTCGATCAGGTGGCGATCTTCCTGCTTGCCGGGCACGAGACCTCGGCCGCGGCGCTGGCCTGGGCGCTGTGGCTGCTGGCCACCCATCCCGCCGCCCAGGAGCGTGTCGCCGCCGAGGGCGCCGCGCTGCCGCCCCGGGCGGGGCTTGCCGATCTCGACCGGCTGGGCTTCACCCGGGCGGTGCTGCGCGAGACGCTGCGCCTCTATCCCCCGGTGCCGATGCTGGTGCGCGAGACGGCCGGGCGGGAATGCTTCCGCGGCCGCGCGCTGGGGCCGGGCACGCTGGTGCTGGTCTCGCCCTGGCATCTGCACCGGCATCGGGCGCTGTGGCGCGACCCTGACGGCTTCGACCCCGGCCGCTGGGCCGGGCCGGCCCCGGCGCGCACCGCCTATCTGCCCTTCGGCGCCGGGCCCAGGCTGTGCCCTGGCGCGGGCTTCGCGATGGCCGAGGGGGTGCTGGTGCTGGCGCGCATCGCCGCCGCGTTCGTGCTGAGCCCCGCGGAAGGTCCGCCGCCGCGCCCGGTGGCGCAGCTGACCGTGCGTTCGGGGAACGGCATCCGCCTGGTCCTGGCGCCGCGCGGGGGGGCGGCGCTCAGCCCGGATCGGGCAGCACCCGGCCGGGATTGAGGATCCCCCGGGGGTCCAGCGCCCGCTTCAGCGCGCGCATCAGCGCGATCTCCTCGGGGCTGCGGCTCAGGCCCAGCCAGCGCCGCTTGGCGCGCCCGATGCCATGCTCGGCCGAGACCGAGCCGCCCAGCCGCCCGGTCAGGGCGTAGATGCGCGCCTCGATCGCCGCGCCGTCCGGCGCGCCTTCGGGAAGGCCGACGATGACATGCAGGTTGCTGTCGGCGACATGGCCGAACAGCGCCATCGGCCGGTCGGGCCAGTGGGCCGCGGCCTCGTCGCGGATCGCCGCCACCGCCCGGGCGATGGCCTGGCGCGGGAAGCTGATGTCGAAGCCCGCGAAGCGGGGAAAGAGGCGGTGATATTCGTAGGGCGTCTCGCGGAACGCCCACAGGCGGGCGCGGTCGCGGCCGGATCCGGCCAGGACCGCGTCACCGGCAAGGCCGGTCGCGATCAGCTCCTCCAGCGCCGCCTCGACCCGCGCGCGGGGGGCGGCGATCTCCACCAGGACGCAGATTTCCGGCCGGGGCGCGAAGGCGGGGGTCAGGCCCAGCCGCTCCTCGGCCAGGGCCATGAATTCGCCCCACATCGCCTCGAACACCATCAGCCCGGCGGGAAAGGCCGCCTGCAGCCGGCGCAGCGCGGCGAGCAGCGCCGCGGTATCCGGCACGGCGAGCAGCGCGGTCTCGACCGGGCCGGGGTCCGGGTGCAGCGCCAGCACCACGCGGGTGATCACCCCGAGGCAACCCTCGGAGCCGATCATCAGCTGGGTCCAGTCGAAGCCGGTGTTGTTCTTCAGCATCTTGTTGAGCCGGGTGACCACCGTGCCATCGGCCAGCACCGCCTCGAGGCCCAGCACATTGGCCCGCGCCATGCCGTAGCGCAGCACCTGGTTGCCGCCGGCATTGGTGGCGACATTGCCGCCGATGGTGCACGACCCGCGCGCGCCCAGATCGATGCCGCAGACGAATCCGGCCGCGCGCGCGGCCTCCTGCACGCTGTGCAGCGGCGTGCCCGCCAGTGCGGTCAGGGTGGCGCTGTCGGGGTCGACCTCCTCGATGCCCACCAGCCTTTCGAGCGAGAGGGCGATCTCCTCGGGGCCGGGATGACCGCCGGCGGCCAGGCCCGTCATTCCCCCCTGGACGCAGACCGGCTGGCCCGCGGCGTGGCACAGCCTGAGCGCCGCCGAGACCCCCGCGACGTCGCGGGGCCGGATCAGCGCCCGCGGCCGCGTGGGGGGCAGGCCGGTGGTGTCGGCCATGTTGCGGGCGGGGATGGCCTCGGGGCCGGTCACCGCGTCCGGCCCCAGCGCGGCCGCCAGCGCGTCGATCAGGCTCATTGCGCAACCCCCTCGAAGCGGCAGGAGGGCGCTCCGGTGGCGGTGCAGGCGGTCTCGCGGGCGATGCAGGGCCGGCCCAGCACGATCTCGGCCACCGCCCGGGTCATGCCGCGGATGGGATGGCAGACCGGGCCGGTCGCGGGGCCGAAGCCGGCGGCGAAGGGGCTTGCGGTGACGGTGAAGACGACCCGGTCGGGCCCGGATTCGGCCTGCCACAGCCCCCAGCCCAGATCCGGTGCGGTGCGCGCGATGATCCCGGGCAGCTCCGCCGGGGTTCCGCCCATTGCCAGATAGGCGCGGGCGCTGTCGGCGCCCTGGCGGTGGACCGAGGCGGCGAAGGCCTCCAGCGCCGCCTGGCGCGCCGGCTCGGGCAGGGCGCGGAAAAGCCCCATCAGCGCATCGGGGCGCAGCATCAGATAGCGGCGCGGCCCGTCCATGATCGCGCCCTCGGCGGTCCACAGGAGCCGGTCGCGAAACCGCGCGGTCACCGCCCCGACCCCAGCGCGGCCAGCGCCTCGGCGAATCCGCGCTCGGCCAGGGTGATGTCGTTGGCGCCGACCACCAGGCGGAAGCCCTCCTCCCGCCGACGCCGCGCCGCGGCGGCATCCATGGTGAAGATGCCCGGCGCGACGCCCGCGGCGGCGCAGGCCGCGCGCACCGCGCGCACGGCGTCCTCATAGGCTGCCGATCCCGGCGCCGCGCCCAGCGAGATGGCGAGATCGCCCGAGCCGATCAGCACCCCGTCCACCCCCGGCGTGGCGGCGATGGCGGCGGCGTTGTCCACGCCCCGGGCGGTCTCGATCATCACGATCACCGCGATGCGTTCGGCCGCCGCGGCCAGATAGGCGCCGAAATCGGCGGTGGGGCGCAGCCCGCCGCCCGATCGGCGCCCGCGCGGGGGGTAGTGCGCGGCGGCGACGGCGTCGGCCGCCTCCCGTGCAGTCTCGACCATCGGGACGATCACCCCTTCGCAGCCGGCATCGAGCGCGGTGCCGATCGCGGTGAAGCCGTTCTCTGCCACCCGGGCCAGCACCGGGATGGCGGGGGGCACGACCCCGGCCGCCGCCTCGAGCCCGGTGCGGCAGAAGAGCCCGTGCTGCATGTCGATCACGATGCCGTCCGGACGCGCGCGCGCGGCGATCTCGGCCAGGGCGGGGCTGCCCAGCGCCAGCCAGACCAGGGCGAGATCCTCGCCCGCGGCAAGCCGGGCGCGCAGCCGGGCATGGTCGGGGTGGAACATCGGCTACTCCCTCAGCCCCGCATCGCGCAGAAGCGGCAGCACCCGCCGGCAGAAGAAGGGCAGTTCCGCGGTGTAGTTGACGAAGCTCAGCGCCGCGCCCTGATAGCCCTGTTCGGCGATGCGCAGCAGCTCGGCGGCGACATGCTCGGGCGTTCCCACCAGCGGATAGCTGCCCGCGCCGCCGGCGAACCGCTGGCGGTATCGGTCATAGGCCTCGGGGTCGTGGGAACGCGAGAAGGCCTTCTTGCCGGCCATGTGCGCATCGACCGCGGCATGGTCGGCCATCTCGACCGCATAGCGGTGATAATAGGCCTCGGCCTCGTCCTGGCTGTCGCGGCACACGACATGGGCCACCGTGCAGATGCCCACCTCGCGCCCCGCGCGCGCGGCGCGGTCGCGGATGTCGGCGACATGGCGCGCCCCGTCGGCGATGTCCGAGAAGGTGGAGAAGAGATAGTCGCAGTGCCGGGCGGCGAAGTTCCGGCCCGGATCGCCGAAGGCGGCGTTCATGGTCACCGGGCGCGGGCGCTGCAGGCTGGCCGGGCGCGAGACCACGCCCTTCAGGCGGTAGAATTCGCCGGCGAAGTCGAAGGGCTCCTCGGCCGTATAGGCGCGCTTGACGATGGTGATCCATTCGGCGGCCTGGTCATAGGCCCGCTCGGACGGGGTCGCGCCGAACATCGCGAATTCGTCGGGGTTCCATCCGCAGACGATGTTGAGCCCCGCGCGCCCGGCCGAGATGTGATCCACGGTGGCCAGCGCCTTGGCGGCGTAGACCGGGTGGACCAGCGGCACATGCACCGTCATGAACAGCCCGATCCGGCTGGTGGCCGCGGCCAGTCCCGCCGCCCAGGTGAAGGTCTCGAAGGACCATTCGCGCACCCGCGTGCGGCCGCCGAATCCCTTCCAGCGCGCGATCGGCAGCAGGAAGTCGAGCCCCCCCTCCTCGGCGATTCGCGCCGCGGCCAGGTTGTCCTCCCACCGCGCTGTCCAGCGTTCGGGAACAGTGGTGATGGCCAGCCCGCCATCGGCATTCATCGAGAAGGCGCCCAGCTTGAAGCGGTGCGCGCCGCCCAGCGGGCCGGGTGCGGTGGTGGTCATGCGGCTTTCCCCTGCCTCGGCGCGCGCCACTCTAGGACCGCGGCGCGGTCGGGCGCAAGGCGCCCGGCGGGCCTTGCCAGTGGCGCCGTCCTGGGGTTGGTGGTGCGCCGGTATGGGGCAGGCAGGAGACAGACCCATGACGCATCCGTTGCGACCCGAGCCGCGGCAGCTGATCCGGGACCTCGATCTCGACAACATCGCCGATCTGGCCACCCGGGCGGCGGCGATCCCGGACGTGCTGACCCTGTGGTATGGCGAGGGCGATCTGGTGACCCCCGCCTTCATCCGCGACGCGGCCAAGGCGGCGCTGGATGCGGGGCAGACCTTCTATGTCCCCGACATGCGCGGGGCGCGCGGCCTGATCGAGGCGCTGGCCGAATACCAGACGCGGCTGCATGGCGTGCCGATCGGGCTCGACCGCTCGACCGTCACCCCGGGCGGCATGCAGGCGGTGCATCTGGCGCTGATGCTGGTGGCCGGCGCGGGCGACAATGTGGTGTTCACCGAGCCGCAATGGCCGAACATCCGCCGGGCGATCCATCTCTCGGGGGCCGAACCGCGGGCGGTGGCGATGGAGGAGACCGACACCGGCTGGCGGCTGGATCTGGACCGGCTGTTCGATGCCTGCGACGCGGGGACCCGGGCGATCATGTTCTCCTCGCCCAGCAATCCCTCGGGCTGGACGGCCAGCCGCGAGGAGCTCTCGGCGCTGATCGAGTTCAGCCGGCGCACCGGGGTGTGGATCATCGCCGACGAGGTCTACAACCGCCTGTTCGACGGTGCCGAGGCCGCGCCCTCGATCCTCGCCCTGGCCACGCCCGAGGACCGGGCGCTGTCGGTCAATTCCTTCTCCAAGGCCTGGGCGATGACCGGCTGGCGGGTCGGCTGGCTGAGCCATCCCCCCGCGGTGCAGGCGCGGCTGGGCGCGATGACCCAGTATGTCAATTCCGGCACCGCCGCCTTCGTCCAGGCCGGTGCCGAGGCGGCGCTGCGCCATGGCGAGGGGCTGGTGGCCGAGATCCGCGCGCGCTGCCGCGCCGGGATGGATGCGGCCTGGGCGGCGCTGGGCGGGGTGAATGCGGTGCGTCTGGGTCCGAAGCCCGCGGGGGGGATGTATGCCTTCTTCCGCATCGAGGGTATGGAGGACAGCGCCGAGGCCTGCCGCCTGATCCTCGAGCGCGCGCGGGTGGGGCTTGCGCCCGGCTACATGTTCGGCGCGCCGGCGCGGGCCTATCTGCGCATGTGCGTCTGCCGCGACACCGCCCAGATCGCCGAGGCGGCGGAACGGATCGCCACCGCCCTGCGCCGCGAGGGGCCGGCGCCCGCTGGTGGTTGATGTTTTTGTGGTCGTGCGGTGATAAGCGCGGAGGGTTGCGCGCATTGGGTGGTTGGATGGACCGTCGCGCGGTTCTTGGTGGGTTTGTGGGCCTTTTGCTGGCGGCCGGTCCGGTTGGTGCGGGGGGGGATCCGGCGGTGGTGGCGGCT
>RFGB01000233.1 GCA_003697125.1 Alphaproteobacteria bacterium | reverse complement strand
GGCGGGGTCGCGGGCGGCGGGGTCATCGGCCTCGCCCGCCCAGGCGGCATAGAGATCGGGGCGGATCAGCACCAGCCCCGCGCCGTAGCGCGCCGCCTCGCCGCTGCGCGGGGCGGCGAGCACGGTCAGCGGCAGGCCCAGCGCCCGCGCCGCCTCGGCCCAGGGGGCGGGATCGGCATCGAGCGCCAGCAGCGTCAGCCCCGACCCCAGCGCCTGATGCAGCCCCCGCCCGTCGGGCAGGGTCATCGGTGCCATGTGGTGGCCCGCGCGGGCGGCGAAGTCGTGGCGGCCCTGCGCCGAGGGCGTCCCCCGGCTTCCCGGCACGATCGGCGAGCCCTCGTAATGCGGCTCGAAGGCGACCACCTCCTCGGCGCCGGCATTGCGCGCCGCCCAGGCGGCGGCGAAGGCGGCGCGGTCGCGTTCGGGCGAGAAGCGGCGCAGGAAGGCGCGGTCCTCCTCGATGAACCGCTCGATGAAGTCGCGCGCGGTCGAGATGAACACCGGGCGCCGTTCCGCGTCATAGCTGTCAAGCAGCGCCGGCCCGCCCCAGCCCTGCAGCACCGCCGCCAGCTTCCAGCCCAGATTGCGGGCATCCTCGAAGCCGGTGTTGATGCCATAGCCGCCATAGGGCGGATGGGAATGGGCCGCATCCCCGGCGATGAAGATCCGCCCCGCGCGCCAGCGGTCGGCGACCGCGATGCGCAGGTCCCAAAAGCCGAGATGGATCAGTTCGAAGGGAAAGGCCTTGCCCACCGCCGCGGCCAGCAGTCCGCCGAGGTCGAGCGTTGCGGCGGTGGTTCCCTGCGGAACCGGGGCGTGGAAGAACCAGGTCGTGTCGGCATCGACCCGGCCGAGGAAGCGCCAGTAGCCGTCCAGCTCCGGCGCCAGCGCGTTGTAGAAGCTGCGCGGCGGATGGACCGACAGGATGCGGTGCAGTTCGGGCGAGCGGAACACCACCAGCACCATCAGCCGGTCATGGTCGCGCCGGGTCTCGGTGATGCCGGCCGCCTCGCGGACCATCGAACGGCTGCCGTCGCAGCCCGCGACATAGCGCCCGCGCACCGGGCCGGCATCGGTGGCGACGGTGACGCCCTCCTCATCCGGCGCGAGCCCGGTGGCGGTCACGCCAAGCCGCAGGTCGATGCCCAGCGCGGCGGCGCGGGCGCGCAGGACCGCTTCGGTGGCATACTGGGGCAGGCGTTCGTTGTCGGTGTGATAATAGGGGCGGACCCGTTCGCGCGGCAGCCATTCATAGCACCATTCCGACAGGATCCGCCCATAGCAGACCAGCCCGCCCCGCGCGTGGCCGGGCGGCAGAAGCCGGGCGGCGCGAAGCGCCTCCTCGGCCCCCCAGGCGGCAAAGGACTCCATGGTCCGCTGGGTCAGGTTCTGCCCCTTGGGGATCGGCGGGATGGCGACGTTGCGTTCGATCACGGTCACCGCCGCGCCGCGCTGGGTCAGCTCGATCGCCAGTCCCAGCCCGACCGGCCCGCCGCCCACGATCACCACGTCGCGCATCAGAAGGTGGCCCCGGTCAGCGCCGCGAGGTTGCCGTGATAGATCCGCGCGCGGGTCTCCCGGGGGATGTCGAGGCTGTCGATGATGCGGATCGTCTCTCGGATGTACATCGGACCGCCCTCGGGATCGAAGGGTGCATCGGAGGCGAACACCACCCTTTCGGGGCCGAAGAACTCAAGGGCATGCTCGATCGCCTTGCGCGAACCGAAGGTGGCGGTATCGGCGACGAATTCGCGGAAATAGTCGAGATGCGGCCGCCTGAGCCGCTTGAGCACCGCGCCCAGGTCGCGATCGGTGGTGCGCGCGCCCATCTGCTGCCAGCCCGGGCCGACGCGGCCCTCGAAGAACGGCACCATGCCGCCGCCGTGATGGGTGATGACCTTCAGCCCCGGATGGCGGTCGAACAGGCCCGAGAACACCATCCGCGCCATTGCCGCCGAGGTCTCGTAGGGCCAGCCGAAGGTCCACCAGATCTCGTATTCCGAGCGCGTCTCGCTCTGGTAGTCGGCGAAATCCTGGCCGCGCGCGGGATGCATCCAGACCGGCTTTCCGACGCCGGCCATGTAGGCGAAGAAGGGATCGAATTCGGGCAGGTCCAGCGGGCGGCCGTTCACATTGGTGAAGATCTGCATGCCCAGCGCGCCGAGTTCCTCGATGGCGCGGCGGCTTTCCTCGACCAGCGCGTCGGGATTGTTCATCGGCGCGGTGCCGATGAAGCCGGGAAAGCGGTCGGGATGCTTCGCGCACAGCTCGGTCATCGCATCCGAACCGATGCGCGACAGCTCCAGCGCCTTTTCGGGGCCGGCCAGCTTCTCCAGCGGCGGCGAGGCCAGCGACAGCACCTGCCGGTATTCCGGGCCGAAGAGGTCCATCACCCGGAAGCGGTGGTCGAGATCGGTCATCATCGGCACCGCGCCCGACCGGCGGGTGATGTCGGTCATCTCGCCGATATGGTCGATCAGCGCCCGGAAGAAGGGCTCGGGCCAGATATGGTTGAAGGCATCGATCTTCTGCATCAGGTCCTCTCCGATTCACGCGGACCGGCGGGCCCGCTCGACCTGCGGCTCGCCACGAAGGCGGCCCAGGGTGCGGCTGGTCTGCGCGGCCGCCTCCATCACCTCGGCCGACAGCCGTTCCAGCGGCCGGTCGGGGCCGATCTCGGCGGCGGCCACCGTCAGGCACAGCGCGGCGATCGGACTCGGGCCGGCATCGAAGACCGGGGCGGCGATCCCGACCACGCCGGGGGTGACCTCGCCATGGGCGACGGCGTGGCCGGCGCGGCGCACCTCGCGCAGGCGGTCGAGGACGCTGTCGACGTCGTGGCCCAGCCCCAGCGCCACGAAATCCTCCAGCCCGCGGGCCACCAGCTCGCGCTGGCGCCGCCTGGGCAGGAAGGCCAGGATCGCCCGCCCGATCGCGCCGCGGCTGATCGGCATCGGGCGCCCGCGCGGATAGCTGGTCAGCGGATCGGGTGTCGAGCAGGCGGATTCCACGCACAGCAGCCGGGTGCCATACCAGCGCACCAGCAGGGCGGTGGCCGGATGGCGCCGGGCCAGCCGTTCGATATGCGGCCGTCCCGCCGCCAGCAGCGGATCGGAGCGGCGCATCAGCCAGTCGAGCTCCACCACCTTCGGCCCCAGCATCAGCCCGCCATGGGGCAGGGCGGTGAGAAGCCCCGCCTCGCGCAGGGTCTTGACATAGCGGTAGAGGGTCGGCCGCGCATAGCCCAGATGCTGGATCAGCTCCTCGGGCGTCCATTCGGGGCGCGCCTCGCTGAAGACCGACAGGATGGCCAGGATCCTTTCGGCGCTCGATTCGCTCATGCCCGCGCCCTCCCGCGGCGCATGACCTCGGCCGCCATCAGGCCCGCCCCCAGCGCCGCCCCGGCGATGTCGGTCCAGATCGCGCCGGGGAACGCCCCCGCGGGCACCAGCGCCGCCATCCCCGCGATCAGGAAGCCGGCCCGCGCCGGCCAGCCCAGCGGGGCGACGAAATGCCCCGCCAGCGCGGCCGAGACCAGCCACACCCCCATCGCCGCGGTCAGCACCGCCAGCGCGATCTCCTCGGGCGCGCCGATCAGGATCAGGCTGGGCGAGGAGACGAACAGGAACGGGATCACATAGGCCGTCCAGCCGAAGCGCATCGCCGCCCAGCCGGTGGCCATCGCCGGGGCGCGCGCGATGGTGGCCGCGGCGAAGGCGGCCAGCGCGATGGGCGGGGCGATCATCGACATCATCCCGAAATAGAGGACGTAGAGATGCGCCGCGATCGGCGGCACCCCCAGCCGCTCCAGCGCCGGGGCGACCAGTGCCGCCAGCAGCACATAGACCCCCAGCGTCGGCAGCCCCATGCCCAGCACGATGCAGACCAGCGCCGAGAGCGCGAGCAGCATCACGAGGCTGCCGCCGCCGATCTTGACTAGTGCATAGGTCAGGTTGAAGCCGAGCCCGGTGATGTTCAGCACCCCGATCACCAGCCCCGAGGCGGCCGAGATCAGGATGATCTCGACCACCGAATGGCCTGTCCGCGCGAGACTGCCCGCCAGCGCCGCGACCGCCGGCCGCGCCCCGCCATAGCCCAGCCCCAGCGCCGAGACGACCAGCACCGCCGCGGCCGCCAGCGCCGCGCGTTCGGGCTGCCAGTTCAGCGCGAACAGCGCCCAGATCAGCACCGCGAAGGCGGCAAGGAAATGCAGCCCGCCCAGGACCCGCCCCGGCGGGGGCATGGTCTCGCGCGCCACCGCGGCGATGCCCAGTCGCGCCGCCTCGAGATCGGCCTGGATGAACAGCGCCACGTAATAGAGGATCGCCGGCACCAGCGCCGCCAGCACCACCTCGGAATAGGGAATCTGAAGGAACTCGGCCATCAGGAAGGCCGATGCACCCATCACCGGCGGCATCAGCTGGCCGCCGGTCGAGGCCACCGCCTCGATCGCCGCCGCCTTGTGGCCGGGATAGCCGTCGCCCTTGATCATCGGGATCGTCACCACCCCGGTGCCCACCACATTGGCCACCGCCGAGCCCGAGATGGACCCGAACAGCCCCGAGGCCATCACCGCGATCTTCATCGACCCGCCGCGGAACCGGCCCATGACCAGCACCGCGGCATCGGTGAAGAAGCGCGCCCCGCCGGTGACCTGCAGCAGCGTGCCGAACAGGATGAAGGTCACCACGATCGTCGCGGCCACCGAGAGCGGGATGCCGAGGATGCCGTTGCTGTCCAGCGCCATGTAGCCGGCCAGCAGGTCCCAGGGCTGCGCCCGGCCCTGCAGGCGCCCCGGCATCACATCGCCGAACAGGGCATAGAGAAGGAACGCCAGCACGATCACCACCAGCGCCCAGCCGGTGGCCCGGCGCAGCGCCTCCAGCACCAGCGCCATGATCACCAGCCCCGGCGCCCAGACCGCCGGATCGCGCATGAAGACGCGGATCACCAGATCCGGATAGGCCAGCGCGACATGGCCGGTGACGGCCAGCGCGACCAGCGCAAGCACCGCGTCGGGCCACGGCACCCGCCCGCGCGGGTGGGTGCCGCGCCGCGCGGGCAGGGTCAGGAAGGCCACCGCCAGCGTCAGCGCCAGGATCGCGGCGAAGAACTGCTGGGGATAGAATCCCAGCCCCAGCATCCGCGGCACCCCCAGCGCCCAGGCGCCGGCAAGCAGCGTGATCGCCATTGCCAGCGCGTCGGCCAGCGGGCGCCACAGCGCCGGGGCCAGCCCCGCGCCGGCGGGGGCGTCGCGTCGCGTCATGCCCGTGACCCCGGTCCTATTCGATGCCGGCGTCGGCGAAGAACTTCAGCGCACCCGGGTGGAAGCCGACCGAAAGCGCATCCCCCTTCATCTTCTTGGGATCGAAGGCGGCGAAGGGCGGGAAGGTCTGGCGCATGATCTCCTTGCCGTCATGAATCGCCTTGGCCATGGCATAGACGATCTCGTCGGGCACGCCGGCATGGGTGACGATCACCTGATCGAAGGCGAAGAAGACCCCGTCCTCGAGCACGCCGGGCGAGGAACCCGCCTTCATCTCGACGAAGAAGGCCGCGGGCCAGTGCTGGCGGGCGCGGGCCAGCGCCTCGGGCGAGGTGTCCGAGATGGGCAGCGCGCGCAGCCCGCCCACCGCGGCATCGGCCTCGCGCACCTTGGCCGCGCCATGGGCGAAGATGAAGGCGTCCGCCTCGCCGGCCATGAAGGCGTCGGCGCCGGCGACCACGCTGGGGACATTGACCGGGATGGTGTCGGCCCGCGTCAGCCCGGCGGTGGCCAGGATCGCGTCGATCTGCGGCGGGATGGTGTTCTGGGCGGTGTAGCCGTCGGTGATCCGCTTGCCCTTCAGGTCGGCGATCGTGCGGATGTCGCTGTCGGCGCGCACGAAGATCGCCTCGCGCAGCGGCATCAGCATCGCCACCACCCGCAGGTTCGGATTCGGATTGCCGCTGAACCAGGCCTTGCCGTCATGGGCATAGGCGACTTCCTGCATGTTGGACACGCCGAACTCGATGCCCCCGGCATTGAGCAGCGGCAGGAACTGGTTGGGGCTGGTGGCGGGCTGCACGGTGACGTTCAGCCCCGCGTGGTTGGCCGCGTTCGCCACCGCGGTGCCGATGCTGTGGAACAGCGAGCCCGGATTGGACGTGGCGATGCCCACCCTCTGGGCGGCTGCGGCATGCGCAAGGCCGAGGCCGAGCGCGAGAGCGGCAAGAAGCGTGCCGGCATGGCGTGTCATCTGGATCCTCCCCCTTCGCTCCGGGCGCGGTTCCGCCGCAGCCCGGAGGGCATTGTGGCTGTCCGCCTGCTTCGCGGTCGAAATCTCGAATGGCGAGATTTCGATACAACCCTACTTGCGATTTCCCGCGATGCAAGTCCAATGTGGCGCGACAGCGACAGCGGCACGGGGGGGCACGGAATGACTCAAGCCGACGGAACGATACCGCGCAACGGCGCGCAATCGCTTCTCCTGGGCATGAAGGCGGCCGGGATCGACTGGCTGTTCGGAAATGCCGGCACCGACTTCCCGCCGATCATCGAGGCGCTGTGCCAGCTCGACCCCGATGCGGTGCCGCGCCCGGTCACCTGTCCCCACGAATCCGCCGCGGTGGGCATGGCGCATGGCTACTGGCTGGCCACCGGCCGGCCGCAAGCGGTGATGGTCCATGTCAATGTCGGGCTGGCCAATGCCGCGATGGGGGTGATCAACGCCGCCTCGGACAATGTGCCGATGCTGGTCATGTCCGGCCGGACCCCGATCACCGAGGCGGGCCGGCCCGGCTGCCGCGTCACCCCGATCCATTACGGGCAGGAGATGTATGACCAGTCCGATCTGGTCGCCGAGCCGGTCAAGTTCCATTACGAGATGCGCTTTCCCGAACAGGGCGCCGCGCTGGCCGACCGGGCGCTGGCCATCGCCGCCAGCGCCCCGGCGGGGCCGGCCTATCTGAGCCTGCCGCGCGAGGTGCTGATGGCGGAGATCCCCGAGGCCCTGGCCGCGCCGGTCTCGGCCCGGCCCCCGGCCAGCCCCGCCCATCCCGATCCGGTCGCCATCGGCCGGCTGGCCGCCTGGCTGCAGGCGGCGGAAAGCCCGCTGATCCTGGTGCAGCGGGGCGATCCCGCCGGCCGGCTGGGCCGGGCGCTGGCCGACTTCGCCGCGCGCCATGCCGTGGCGGTGGCGGAATCCTTCCCCACCCGCAACGTCATGGCCGATGATCACCCCTGCTTCTTGGGCCAGGATGTGAAGGGGGCGCTGAAGGGTGCCGATCTGGTGGTGGTGCTGGACACCCCGATCCCCTGGGTCGGCGCCACCATGGCGCCGGCGCCGGGGGCGCGGGTGGTCCACATCGCCCCCGATCCCCATTTCGCCCGGCTGCCGGTGCGCGGGTTTCGCACCGATCTGGCGATCGCGGCCGATCCGGTGGCGGCGCTGGCGGCGCTGGATGGCGCGCTGCCCGCCCCGCACGGCCGGGCGGCGGCGCGGGGGGCGGCGCTGGCCGAACGCAGCGCGGCGCGGCGCGCCGCGGCGCGGGCGCTGGCCGAGGCGGGCTGCGCGGCGCCGATGAGCGCGGAATGGATGAGCCGCTGCATCGGCGCGGTGATGGATGATGGCGCGGTGGTGTTCAGCGAGCTGGGCGTCCAGCCCGGCGTGATGGGGCTGAAGGGCGCGAACCGCTTCTTCAGCGCCCCGCATTCGGGCGGGCTCGGCTGGGCGCTGCCCGCGGCGCTGGGCGCGCAGCTGGCCGACCGCGACCGCCTGGTGATCGCCTGCGTCGGCGATGGCAGCTATATCTTCGCCAATCCCGTCGCCTGCCACCAGATCGCCGAGGCGCTGGCGCTTCCGGTGCTGACGATCGTCAAGAACAACCGGATGTGGAACGCGGTGCGCCGGTCGGTGATCGGCAGCTATCCCGACGGGGCCGCGGCGCGGGCCAATGCGATGCCGCTGACCTCGCTGGAACCCGCGCCCGATTTCTGCGCCATCGCCGCGGCCAGCCGCGCCTGGACGGCGCGGGTGGACAGCGGCGCGGAGCTGCCGGGCGTCCTGGCCGAGGCGGTGCGCGTGGTGCGCGAGGAGCGCCGCCAGGCGCTGCTGGATGTGTCGGTGGCGCTGTCCGATGTCCACTGATCCGGTCGCGCTGGGGCTTGCCGCGCTCGCGCTGGGCATCGGCGGGGTGCTGAAGGGGGCGACCGGGGCCGGCACCCCGGTGGTGGCGGTGCCGATCCTGGCGGTGATCGTCGACGTGCCGCTGGCGGTCAGCGTCATGATGGTGCCGAACCTGCTGTCCAATGTGGTGCAGGCCTGGCAGTATCGCGCCAAGACCCTCCCGGGGGCCTTCACCTGGGTCTTCGCCGGGGCGGGGGCGCTCGGCACGATCGCCGGCAGCGTGATGCTGGCCGGCCTTCCGGGCGAGGCGCTGATGCTGACGGTGGGGCTGGTGGTGTTCGTCTACATCGGCTTCCGCCTGACGCGGCCGGGCTGGCGGCTGGCATTCGCGCTCGCGCGCAGGCTTGCCTTTCCGGTCGGCCTGGTCGCGGGGATACTGCAGGGCATGTCCGGGATCTCGGCGCCGGTCTCGATTAGCTTCCTCAACGCGCTGGGGCTCAGCCGCGGGCAGTTCATCGCCACGATCTCGGTGTTCTTCTGGGTGATGACGGTGACGCAAGTGCCGGCGCTGTTCGCGGTCGGGATCCTCACCTGGCATCGGATGGCGCTGTCATGCCTTGCGCTGCTGCCGATCTTTGCGGGCATGCCGCTGGGCGCGCTACTGGCGCGGCGGCTGTCGGCGCGGACCTTCGACCGGGTGATGCTTGCGCTTCTGGGCCTGATCGCGGTGCGGCTGGTGTGGCAGGCGCTGGCCTGAGGGCGCGCGGCCTCAGCCGCGGGCCCGGCCGGGCAGGATCAGCGACCAGGGCGAGGGGAAGCTGCCCACCGGCACCTCGATCAGCGCCGGGGCGCGCGCGGCGATCGCCGCGGCGATCGCCGCGGCCAGCGCCTCGGGCGTCTGCGCCCGGTGTCCGGCGATGCCGAAGCTGGCCGCCAGCGCCGCGAAATCGGGGCTGGTGAGGTCCGAGGCGATGGTCCGCCCGCCGTAATTGTCCTCCTGGAAGCGGCGGACATTGCCAAAGGCATTGTCGGTGAACACCACCACGACCAGCGGGATGCGGTGATGGGCGGCGGTGGCCAGCTCGGCGATCGTGAACAGCGCCCCGCCATCGCCGGCGATGGCGACCACCGGCCGGTCGGGCAGGGCGTCCTGCGCGCCCAGACCCGCGGCGATGCCCCAGCCCAGCGTTCCCTGATAGCCCGGCGACAGGAAGCTGCGCGGCGCGTCGACGGGGAAGGCGAGATTGGCGACATAGCCGATCTGGGTCAGTTCGTTGACCAGCACCGCCTCGGGCGGCATCGCCCGGCGCAGCGCCCCGATCCATTCGAGCTGCGGGCCGACCGCCGCGGCCAGGCGGCTGCGGGTTCGCGCGCGCGCCCGCGCCGCGGCCTCGACCCAGGCCCTGCGGTCGGGTTCGCGCCCCTCGATCTCGGCCAGAAGCCGCGGCAGGACATCGCCCAGATCCCCCGCGATGGCGATGTCGGGGCGGCGGATGCGCCCCAGCGCGGCGGGGTCGATGTCGACATGCAAGATCTTCAGCCCGGCGGTGCCCCAGCTGCGCAGCCCCGGCTCCATCCGGGTGCCCAGCCCCAGCACCAGATCGGCGTCGCGCCACATCTCGTGCCCGTCCAGCAGGTTCAGCGACAGCGGATCGTCGGCCGGCATCACCCCCTTGCCCGACCGGAAGGCGATCACCGGCGCCGACAGGGCCCGGGCGAGGCGGCGAACCGCCCCGGCCGCGCCCTGCGCGCCGCCGCCCACCCAGATCAGCGGGCGCTCGGCGGCGATCAGCGCCCGCGCCGCCTCGGCGATCAGGCCGGGATCGGGGCGTTCGCGCGCCCGGATCGGCGGCGCGATCTCGCCCGGCGCCTCGGCCCGCCACAGGTCGAAGGGAACCTGCAGCCCCACCGGGCCGGGCAGGCCGGCCTGCCAGGCATCCAGCACCGTCGAGAGCGTCCGGGCCGCCGCCTCGCCCGCGGTGATCTCATGCGCCGTGCGGGTCAGCTGGGACAGGATCGCGAACTGGTCGGGAATCTCGTGCAGCATGCCCCAGCGCCGGCCCTTCATCTGCGAATGGATCTCTCCGGTCAGGGCGAGCACGCGCTGATTGGTCGACTGCGCCGTGGCCAGCGCCGCGGTGGCGTTCAGAAATCCCGGCCCCGGCACGACGCAGAAGGCCTGCGGCCGGCCGGTGGCCAGCGCCGCGCCCAGCGCCATGTAGGCCGCGCCCTGTTCGTGGCGCGCATGCACGGGCGCCAGCCTGTCGCGGAAGGGATAGAGCGCGTCGAAGAAGTCGTCGTTCTGCACGCCGGGCAGGCAGTAGAGGCGCCCGATGCCGGCGCTGATCAGCATCCGCACGGTCAGATCGGCTACGCTGGCCATCGGCAGGCTCCCTTGCGGCGAGGTCGGCACCGCCCCTGCTTGCCATGCCGCGGGCGCGGGCGCCAGCCCAAGCGGCTTGCGCCGGCGCGCGCGGCTTGGCATGGCTGTCGCGGGCTGGAGCGGGAGAGGCCGCATGGCAGCAGGGGCGCGGCGGCGCGGCGAGGTGGCGTTCGGGCGCGCCGGGGCGCCCCGGGCGGTGCCGTTGCGGGCCGATCCCGGCGGGGCGATGCTTTCGCGGCCGGGCTGGCCGCGGCCGGCGCGGCGCGCCCGCCTGCCGGTGGCGGTGGCGCTGGTCTCGCTGGCCGCCCATGCCGGCCTTGCCGCG
>RFGB01000232.1 GCA_003697125.1 Alphaproteobacteria bacterium | reverse complement strand
TGAACAGGCCTGACAAAAGAACGCACTCGATCACATGTCCCGAAGATCAGAAATTCCTTGCAAACCGAGCGGCATCCACAAAAGAACGTCCGATCCCAGACCCATCCCCTCCGCCATTTCATTCGTGGGATGGCGGTAAATTCAGTGTTCTGGCGCACCCCGGGCCGGTCGTTCCCGCAATTCGCATCCGCCAGCCCCGGGGGCGGGGGGTCCCGGCCATCCGGCCGCATTCTTGCCGGGGCGGGCGGGGCCAGGCGCGCGCGGGACCGCCCGGACGGATGTCATGTTTCGGGCATCCGGAAGCGAGGAATGGTGCCGGATGAGGGATTCGAACCCCCGGCCTTCGGTTTACAAAACCGCTGCACTACCGCTGTGCTAATCCGGCGCCCCGCCCGGCGGTTTAGCAATTCGGGGCCGCCGGTTCAATCCGGCCCGGGGCCGGATCCTCAGACCAGTTCGAAGAAGGACAGGTGCACCGCGTCGGCATCGCGCCGGCCCGAGCCGACGAACAGCCCGCGGTTCAGCCAGGCATAGCGTTCGTCGCCGGTCTCGAACCGGGGATGGGTGCGCATGTAGTAATGCGCGGGGTCGACCGCCTCGCCGCGTGCCAGGGCGGCGAGGATTTCGGGCGGGCCGTGACGCAGGCCCCAGTTGCGGATGTCGATCCGGGCGCCGTCATCGGTCTCGAGGATGTATCGGGCATCGAGCTCGGCGGTTCCGTCGGCAAGGATGGTCTGCCAGTCGGCGCCGAAGGCGAGGATGCGCCCCGACAGGCGCGCGCCCTCGACGCTGCCGCCGGTGATCGGGATGATCCGCCGGATGCCGCGCGCGGTCCGGCCAAGCTCGATCGGGTCGCCGAGCGTGATCCTGAGGCGGCACAAGGGCCTGAGGCCGGGTTCGGGGATGGCGGCGCCGGTCATGGCTCTCGGCTCTCCCTCTGCGGGTCGGGATCCTCGGTCAGGGTCAGGCCGGCCCGATCCTCCTGCCAGCGGACGATGGCGGTGACCGGCGCCCCGGGCAGGGCGCGGTCGGCCTCGGCCCACATCGCGCGGCCCATGGAGATGAGCGGCACCGCGATGCCGACCTCCTCGGCCAGACGGCAGGCGATCTCGACATCCTTGCGCATCAGCGACAGCCTGAAGCCGTCGGCGAAGGCGCGGTTCGGCACGTCCTGGGCGAGGCGCTCGGTCGACCAGAAGCTCTGCCCGGTCGATACGTTCAGCACCGCGCACATCGCCGCCGGCGACAGGCCCGCCGCCTTGCCGGCCAGCATCGCCTCGGTGGTCACCAGCGCGGTCAGCGCGGTGACGACATTGTTCAGCGCCTTCATGGCATGGCCCGCGCCGAGCGGGCCGAGATGGAACACCGCACGGCCCATCCGCATCAGAAGCGGCCGCACCCGTTCCAGATCGGCCGCGGCGCCGCCGGCCATGAACACCAGCCGGGCGTCGCGCGCGCCCCATTCCGCCCCCGAGACCGGCGCATCGACCATCGCCACGCCGCGTTCGGCCAGCGCGGCGCCGGTCTGCCGGGTCTGCCAGGGCTCGGCCGAGGAGCAGTCCACCAGGATCGCGCCCGGCGCCAGGGCGGGGCCCATCGCCGCCACCGCCTCGGCCACGGCCTGCCCCTGGGGCAGCATGGTGAAGACCACCTCGGCCCCGTCCACGGCCTCGGCCGCGGATGCGGCCCGCGGCAGATCCGCCCCTGCCGTGGGATCGGTATCGAAACCCATCAGCCGGTGCCCGGCCGCCAGAAGGTGGCGGGCCATGTGCCGGCCCATCACCCCCAGCCCGATGAAGCCGATCCGACGCGGGGGGTCCGCCGGACCCGGCGCGGCGGCCGGCCCTACCGGCACAGCTCCTGCGCCTTCGTCAGCGCCGCGGTGAAGCCGCGCAGGCCGAAGGTGTCGATGGTCTGCGTCCCGCGCGAGGAGACCCCGGTGACCACCGCGGTGATGCCCCGCTTCATCGCCTCGACCAGCCGGTCGTCATCGGCCGGCGAGGGCGTCCAGGCCCATTCGCCCTCGGTGAACATCTCGAACTTGTCGTTGCCGATCTCGACGGTGACCTTGCTGTCCTTGCGGAAGGGATAGCCCGAGGTGTAGCTCACCTCGTTCTTCACGCCCTCGGCCGGGCGCACCGCGACCATCAGCAGGATGTCCCCCCGGCGCACGCTGCTTGTCACGTCGTTGCGCCCGCGCAGCGCCTTCCAGCCGGTGGGTGCCGAGACGATCCAGCACTGCCGTTCCCCGCCGTCCGAGCGGAAGATGCTCCAGTCGGCCTTGGCATCGACGCGGGTCTCCGCCATGCCCGCCCCGGCGGCCAGCGCGCCCAGCCAGGCTGCCAGCAGGGCGACGGTGGGGATCGGTCTCGCTCTCATTGCGCTACTCCGCCTCGCTCGATGGTTCCCGCTCCGGTCGCAGGCCGGGACGTCCCGGGCCGGTCGCCGCCGGCCTTTCCTTTTGCAACCGCGGCGCTAATCTATCCGCAAAGCGACGCCATGCGCTAGCCCCGCATCGGCATGGGCGGCCGCTTGCATCGCGCCAAGCGGGGCGGCCGCATCGGCGGGGGCGGGGCAGGGAGAGCGGGCAGGGAGGCGGGCAGGTGCAGGGTCATTCCACCGGCGGATCTGTCTCCCGGCAGCCGGAGCCGCTGGTCGAGGTGACCCGCGGCCCCTTCGTCGAGAGCGTCCATCTCGGCCATGCGGTGATCTGCGACGCGCAGGGGGGAATCATCGCCGCATGGGGCGATCCGCAGGCGCTGATCCTGCCGCGGTCGTCGGCGAAGATGATCCAGGCCCTGCCGCTGATCGAGACCGGGGCGGCGCGGGCGGCGGGGCTGGGCGAGCGGGAACTCGCGCTGGCCTGCGCCTCGCACAGCGGCGCGCCGATGCACACCCGCCGCGTGGCGGCCTGGCTGACGGGGCTGGGCCTGTCCGAGGATGACCTGCTGTGCGGGCCGCAGATGCCGTCCGATCCCGAGGGGCGCGCGGCGCTGGGCGATGCGCCGCCCGGCCCGCTGCACAACAACTGTTCGGGCAAGCATGCCGGATTCCTGACCGTGATGCGCCATCTGAAGGCGGGGCCGGACTATGTCGATCCCGACCACCCGGTGCAGCGGGCGGTGCGCGCGGCCTGGGCCGAGATCACCGGCGAGGAGCCGCCGGGCCACGGCATCGACGGCTGCTCGGCCCCGAACTTCGCCGGGCGGCTGGCCGGCTTTGCCCGGGCCATGGCGCTGTTCGCCCGGCCCGAGGCGCTGGGTCCGGCCCGCGCGGCGGCGGCGCGGGCGCTGGTGGCGGCGATGCTGGCCCATCCAGAGCTGGTGGCGGGCGAGGGGCGGGCCTGCACCGGGCTGATGCGTGCGGCCGCCGGGCGCGCGGTGGTCAAGACCGGGGCCGAGGGCGTGTTCTTCGCCATCCTGCCCGGGCGGGGGCTGGGCGTGGCGCTGAAGATCGCCGACGGGGCGACGCGGGCCTCGGAATGCGCGATGGCGGCGATCCTGGTGCGGCTGGGGGCGATCGACCCCGCCGATCCCGCCATCTGGCGCTGGCTGCGCCGGCCCGAGACCAACCGCCGCGGCATCGTCACCGGAGAGATCCGGCCCGCCGAGGCGTTCTACGCCGGGGGGGCGGCGCTCTGAAATCCCAGCCGGCGGGCCAGCGCCGCCAGACGGGCCAGGTCGTCGGGGTCGTCCATCGCCCGGGCGGCGCGCGCCAGAACCTGCCCGGCAAGGCGCCGGCAGGGCGCGTCCAGCGCCGCGGGGTCGGCGGCGCCCAGACGCGCCAGCGCCTTCAGCAGGCGGCCGAGAACCTCGGCCTGGCCCGCCCCGTCGCGACCGATCCAGCGGAAGGCATCGTCCAGCACGTCGGCGGGGTCCACCGCCGGAACGAAGACCCGCGCGCGGGCCTCGCCCGCCCGCGCGGGCGACGCTGCGCGCCAGTCGGCGATCAGCCGTTCGGCGGCGCCGATCACCTCGATCGCGGTGCCCGGATCGTTCACCGCCGGCGACAGCGCGCGCGAGGCGATCTCGGACAGCACGATCAGCCCGTAGCGCGGATCGCATGCGAAGGCGCGCCGCGGCCCGACGGCCAGCGCCGACAGCGCCTTGCGCCGCGCGGCGTCGCCCAGCGGGCGGGTGCTGGCCAGAACCGGGCGCGCGGGGTCCACATAGGCCCCCGGCAGCACCAGAAGCCGCAGGTCGGCATCGGCCTCGCGCGCGGCCTCGGCCAGGCGGGCGCCGTCGATCATCTGCACGAACCCCGCCCGTTCGGAACGGATGGCATGGGGGGTCGGGGGTGCGGCGTCGGCGGGCCGGGCGCCGATGAAGGGGTCGCGGCCCAGCGCGGCGAAGGCATCGGCGGCCGCCTGGGCGACCAGATCCACCGTCTCGGCCACGCCGCCAAGCCGGGACAGCCGGTCGATCCAGGCGATCAGCGTGACGATGACCACCCCGATCACCAGGGCGGTGAAGGCGAAGATCACCACCCGCGCCGGGCCGTCCAGCCCGCCGCCCGACAGGCCCACCAGCGCCAGTATCGCGAAGACGAAGCCGCCGATGAAGGTCGAGATCGCCGTCCGCGCGGTGCGGTCGGCGGTGATCAGCGGCCGGGCGCGGGGCGATCCGGCCGAGGCGGCGGTGGCGAGCGCCTGCACCATGGTCCCCACCGAGAAGATCGCCACCGCCAGCATCGAGGAGCCGAGGATGCGCAGGATGTCCTGCACCGCCGAGACGGTGATCAGGCGTTCCAGTCCGGCCGGCACCAGCGGCTCCAGCATCGGGGCCAGCACCAGGATCCCCACCGTGCCCAGCGCGAAGGCGGCGGGCGTCACCCACAGCCGCTGGCCCAGCTGGGCAAGGATCAGCCGGATTCGGCCGAGATGCATGGGCGATTCTCCCTCCCCATGGCAGCCTAGACGCGAAGCGCCCCGCCGCGAAGCCCCGCCGCGCGGCCGGCGATGGACAGCGCCGCGGCGTCCGGCGCATCATCGCCCGGTCCGGAGGGAGTCGCCATGCCCGGTTCCGCCCGCCGATACGCGGCATGTCTCGGCCTGGCCATCGCGCTGGCGCTGGCAGCGGCGGCGCCCGCGCGCGCCTGCGGGGCCGAAACGGACTGCACCCTTCCCATGGGCAGCTATCGCCTGGCCGCGCCGCCGGGGCCGCCCCGCGGCGCGGTGGTCTTCCTGCATGGCTATGGCGGCGCTCCGGCCGGGGTGATGGCCAATGGCGCCCTGCGCGCCGCGCTGGCGGCGCGGGGATATGCGCTGGTCGCCCCCGCGGCGCTGCCCGCGGCCCCGGGCCGCCCGGCCGCATGGAACAGCACCGGCGATCCCCGCCGGCGCGACGATGCCGCCTTCATCCTGTCGGTGGCAGAGGATGCCGGCCGGCGCCTGGGTCTTGCGCGCGGGCGGATGCTGCTTGCGGGCTTCTCGGGCGGCGGCATGATGGTCTGGCGGCTGGCCTGCCGGTCGGGGGATGCCTTTCCCGCCTATGCGCCGGTGGCGGGGGTGCCGTGGCGGCCGCTGCCGGCGGATTGCTTGGGGCCGGTGCGCCTGCTGCACATGCATGGCTGGACCGACCGGGTGGTGCCGCTCGAGGGCCGGGCGGTGGCGGGCGGCGCGCTGGTGCAGGGCGACCTGTTCGCCGCGCTGGCGCTGATGCGCAGGGCGGCGGGCTGCGCCGGCGACGCGCCCGATGCCGCCTGGCTGCGCGGTGCGCTGATGCTGCGCCGCTGGGATTCGTGCCGCCCGGGGGGCGAGATCATGCTGGTGCTGCATCCGGGCGGCCATCTCGTGCCCCCGGAATGGCCGGCGCTGGTGCTCGACTGGTTCGAGGCGGGATCGGGGAGCTGCTTGCGGCCCGCGACGGCAGCATCTACATGCTGAACCCGATGGGACCCTTGCGCGACATGACCGACCGCCGCCGCCTGCCATGGCGGTTCCACGGCCGCAGCCGCGCGATCAGTGGCGGGGGCTGATCGCACCCGCACCGCAGGGATGATGCGCGAAGGGACAGCAAGGGAATGACGACATGGCCGGCAAGACGCTCTACGACAAGATCTGGGACGCCCATCTGGTGCATGAGGGCGAGGACGGCACCTGCCTGATCTATATCGACCGCCATCTGGTGCATGAGGTGACCAGCCCGCAGGCCTTCGAGGGGCTGCGCATGGCCGGGCGCCGCGTGCGCTGTCCGGAAAAGACCGTGGCGGTGCCCGACCACAACGTGCCCACCGACGAAAGCCGCGTGAAGGGCATCGAGAACGAGGAAAGCCGCATCCAGGTCGAGCTGCTGAAGCGCAATGCCGAGGAATTCGGCATCGAGTTCTACGGCATCGACGACATCCGCCAGGGGATCGTGCATGTCATCGGCCCCGAGCAGGGCTGGACCCAGCCGGGCATGACCATCGTGTGCGGCGACAGCCATACCGCGACCCATGGCGCCTTCGGCGCGCTGGCCCACGGGATCGGCACCTCGGAGGTCGAGCATGTGCTGGCCACCCAGACCCTGATCCAGAAGAAGTCGAAGAACATGAAGGTCGAGGTGACCGGTCGCCTGCCCGTGGGGGTCACCGCCAAGGACATCGCGCTGACCATCATCGGGCGCACCGGCACCGCCGGCGGCACGGGCCATGTCATCGAGTATTGCGGCGAGGCGATCGAGAGCCTGTCGATGGAAGGGCGGATGACCGTGTGCAACATGGCCATCGAGGGCGGCGCCCGCGCGGGGCTGATCGCCCCCGACGAGAAGACCATCGACTATGTCCGCGGCCGTCCCCATGCCCCCAAGGGCGCGGCCTGGGAAATGGCGGTGGAATACTGGCGGACGCTGCGCTCGGACCCCGATGCGCAGTGGGACAAGGTCGTGACCATCGATGCCTCCGAGATCGCGCCGGTGGTCACCTGGGGCACCAGCCCCGAGGATGTGCTGCCGATCACCGGGGTCGTTCCGGACCCCGAGGATTTCGAGGGCCCCAAGCGCGATGCCGCGCGCCGGGCGCTGGAATACATGGGGCTGAAGCCTGGCACGCGGCTGACCGATATCGAGATCGACACCGTCTTCATCGGATCGTGCACCAACAGCCGCATCGAGGATCTGCGCGAGGTCGCCCGCGTCATGAAGGGGCGCAGGGTCAAGCCCGGCATCCGGGCGATGATCGTGCCGGGCTCGGGGCTGGTGCGCGCCCAGGCCGAGGCGGAAGGCATCGCGCAGCAGCTGATCGAGGCCGGCTTCGAATGGCGCATGGCCGGCTGCTCGATGTGCCTCGGCATGAACCCCGACCAGCTGAAGCCCGGCGAACGCTGCGCCTCGACCTCGAACCGCAATTTCGAGGGGCGGCAGGGCAGGGGCGGACGCACCCACCTGCTCTCTCCGGCCATGGCCGCGGCGGCCGCGATCACCGGCCGGCTGACCGATGTGCGCGAACTGATCTGATTCGATCCCGACCGCGGGCGGCGGCTTCGGCGCCGCCCCGGCCGCGCGCCCCGGGCGCAACGGGCGGGCCCGGACAACCTGGGGCTGCGGCTTCGGGCGCCTGTTTACCCTATTTCGGCCGCAATTCTTGCAATCGGGCGGATTTCTGCCATTCTTGACGCATTTGTAGCGTCCTTGAAGGGGATTTGTCATGAAGTTGCGTTTGCTTGCCGCGGCCGCCCTCGCGCTGGGCCTGGCCGGGCACAGGGCGGATGCGGTCACGCTGAACCATCTCGGGGCCGGTTACGGCGGCTATGAGAAGGTCACCATCCAGGCCTCTCCGGCCACGCCCGCCTTCAATCCGGTCGGGGCGGGGGCGTTCAAGATGTCCGGCCCGATGGGCGTCTTCCTCGCCTATTGCCTCGACCTCTCGGTGTCGCTGAAGAAGAGCCACGGCTACACCGAGACCGCGACGCCCTGGTCGTTCAACCCGCTGGGCGGGGCGCTGGCGCGCATTCAGGCGCTGTTCGATTCCAGCTATGCCGAGGTCGATACCCGCAGGGAAAGCGCCGCCTTCCAGATGAGCCTGTGGAACGCGATCTACGACACCGACACCACCGTCGGGGCGGGAAGTTTCAAGGCCAGTTCCAGCAACGCCGTGAACAGCCTGGCCGACAGCTTCCTGGCCAGCGCCGCCGCCTATACCGGGCCGAAGCTCTACAGCCTGACCTTCTATGAGGCCGATCGGCGCGGCAGCCAGTCGCTGGTGACCGCGACGCCGGTGCCCCTGCCCGCGGGCGGGCTGCTGCTCCTGTCGGCGCTCGGGCTCGGCGGGCTTGTCGCCCGGCGTGCCCGCCGCGGCGCCTGAGGCGGCGGGCGCGATTGCGTCCCGGCTCCGGCACGCTATAAGCAGGGATGGCCTGCGCCCGCCGGGGGCGTGACGGCCATCCCAGTTGCCGCGAGAGGGACGATGGAAAGGTTCACCACGCTGACCGGGGTCGCCGCCCCCCTGCCGCTGATCAATGTCGACACCGACATGATCATCCCCAAGCAGTATCTGAAGACGATCAAGCGTTCGGGGCTGGGCAAGGCGGCGTTCTCGGACATGCGCTATCTGGACGACGGGTCGGAAAATCCCGACTTCGTGCTGAACCAGCCCGCCTACCGCGAGGCCAGGATCCTTGTGACCGGCGCCAATTTCGGCTGCGGCTCCAGCCGGGAACACGCGCCCTGGGCGCTGCTCGATTTCGGCATCCGCTGCATCATCGCGCCCAGCTTCGCCGACATCTTCTTCAACAACTGCTTCAAGAACGGCATCCTGCCGATCGTGCTGCCGCAGGAGGAGGTCGACAAGCTGATGGACGATGCCCGCAAGGGCGCCAATGCCACGCTGACCGTCGATCTCGAGGCGCAGGAGATCCGCCGCCCCGATGGCAGCGTCATCCGCTTCGATGTCGATCCCTTCCGCAAGCACTGCCTGCTGAACGGACTCGACGACATCGGGCTCACGCTTGCCCGCGGCGAGGCGATCGACGCCTTCGAGGCGCGCACCCGGCAGGCGCGGCCCTGGCTCTGACCGCCGCCCGGGGCGGCAGGGCCGATGCTGGGGCGGCTGCCGGGAGCGGTGCTGCGGGCCGGGCTGGTGCTGCTCCTGTGCCTGCTTCCCGCGGCGATGCTGCCCGACACGACGCGCAACGCCCTTCAGGCATCGCTGATCGCCGGCGGGCTGGTCGCGGCCTTCGTCCTGCATGAATACGCCGCGCGGCAGCCGCTGCTGATCGATTTCCGTTTCGCCCCCCCCTACAACCGTGCGCGGGCGGTCACGCTGGCCGCGCTGCTGATCGCGCTGACGCTTCTGGTGCGCGCGGGGGCCGATGGCGGCGCGGCGGCATCCGCGCTTGCCGCCCGCGCCGATCGGCTGGCCGCGCTGATGGACGGGACGCCGGGGCCGGTGGCGATGGCCGGTCGGCTGGCCGAGGGGTGGGGCATGGCCGAGATCGCGCCGCTGATGCGCCGGGCGGTGGCGCTGGCCCTGACGATCGCGGCGGCGGCGGTGCTGATCTTCGGCCTGCTCCTGTGGGTCTTCCGCTGGCCCGCGCGGCGCGAGCGCTTCAACCTCTGGGCCAATCTGCCGACCTTCCAGCCGGTGGAGGGGCGGCTGGCCGAACGGCGGCTGCGGCTGCAGGGCGGGCTGTATCTGCTGGCGGGGCTGACGCTGCCCTTCTGGACCGCGATCCTCGCCGAGCGGGCGGGCGGGCTGGTCGCGCCGGTGATCCTGGCCTCGTTCCGCACCCTGGTCTGGACAGTGGCGATCTGGGCGTTCCTGGCGGCCTCGTTCTGCCTGCGCGGCCTGGCGATGATCAAGATCGCCTGGCTGGTGCGCCGGGCGCGGGGGGCGGGATGAGGGCGGCCTGGGCGCTGGCGCTGGCGCTGCTGGCCGGACCGGCGGCCGCGCTGGCGCCGCCCGCGCCGGGAAGCCTGCGCATCGCCCAGTTCGATGCGGCGCTGTCGCGCGCCGGGGCGGGGGTGCTGTTGCGGGATCTGCTGCGCGGGCGCGACAGGCAGATCGCCGCCGTGGTCGAGATCATCGCGGCGGCCCGTCCCGACATACTGGTTCTGAACGGCATCGACCATGACCGGGACGGGCGGGCGCTGGCGGCGCTGGCGGGGCTTCTGGCGGCG
>RFGB01000231.1 GCA_003697125.1 Alphaproteobacteria bacterium | reverse complement strand
GCACCAGGCCAACCCGAGCCAACCCCGCCCAGGACCGCCCTCCGTGAAAGCCGGCGCGCAGGCCCGTCATCGTCCCGGCCCGCCCCGGGCGCGCGCGAATCGGCGGGGATCTGCGCGGGGGAAGGGGGTGGAAACCTTGCCCGGGACGAGGCCCGGATGCCGGGGAGCCGAAGGTCTCGTCACCCGCTTGCGGCGAGGTCACCGGTGACCAGCTGCACCTTGACCGCGCGGCTGCGATCCCCGGCGCAGGCAAAGGCCGCCTGCGCCTCCTCCAGCGGGAAGGATGCGGTGATGACCGGCCGCACGTCGATCGCCCGATCATCGATCAGGCGCACCGCCCGGGCGAACTCGGCATCGAAGCGGTGCGTGCCGACGAGCCGGATCTCCTTGCCGACAAGCAGGTTGACAGGCAGCGGCAGATCCCCGGTCACGCCCACCTGCACGACGGTGCCCTGCGGTCGCACCGCCGCGATGGCGGTTCGCAATGCGGGGGCGGCGGCGGAACATTCGAAGGCGACATCGAAGCTGCCCTTGTCCGCTGAGCGGGGGTCCAGCGCCTGCGGGTCGCGCGCGACATTCACCGCGGTGGTCGCGCCCATCGCCGAGGCCACCGCGAGGGGCACGTCGTGCAGATCGGTGGCCAGGATCTCGGACGCGCCCGCATGGGCGGCGGCGGCGACCGTGAGGGCGCCGATGGGCCCCGCGCCGCAGACCAGCACCCGCCGGCCGGCGACCGGCCCGGCCTGGTTCAGCGCATGCAGGCACACGGCCAGCGGTTCGGCAAGCGCGGCCTCCGCCAGGCTGGTGGCCGGGCCGATCCGCACGCACTGCGTGGCCTGCACCACCATCAGGTCGCGAAAGGCCCCCTGTTCGTGGGGAAAGCGCAGCGCCGAACCGAAGAAGCGCATCGACAGGCAGTGCTGGCGCAGGCCGGCGCGGCAATAGCGGCATTCCCCGCAGGGGCGGCTGGGATTGACCGCGACCCTGTCGCCCGGGGCGATGCCCTCGACCCCGGGGCCCACCGCCACGACCGTGCCGGAGATCTCGTGACCGAGGATGATGGGTTCGCGCAGCCTGACCGGGCCGAAGCCGCCGTCGTGATAATAGTGCAGGTCAGAGCCGCAGATGCCGCCCGCGCCGATCCGCACCAGGGCCTCCCCCGCCGAGGGGTGGCGCACCTCCTCGCGCTCGATGCGAAGGTCACGGGGGCCATAGAGCCGGCAGACGCGCGCATGCATGGCGGATCCTCAGTCGAACAGCAGTCCCGGAAGCCAGGTTGCCAGGGGCGGGAAATAGGCCACCAGGAACAGCACCACGATGTTGGTCAGCAGGAAGGGTGCGATGGCCCGCACCACCCGGGCCAGCGGCAGCCGCGCGATCCCCGCGCAGACGAACAGGCAGATGCCCACCGGCGGCGTGGTCAGGCCGATCATAAGGTTGAGCACCGCGAAGGTGGCGAAATGCAGCGGGTCGATGCCGACGCTCTGGGCCAGCGTCAGCAGCGGCACGAACAGGACGATCAGCGCCGCGATCGTCTCCATGAACATGCCGATGAACAGCAGGAAGATGTTGATCAGCAGGATCACGAGATACTTGTTCTCGGTCAGCGACAGCACGGCGCCGGCGATCAGCTGCGGAATGCGCTCGGACACCAGAATCCACCCGAAGACATTGGCGAAGCCGACCAGCACCAGGATGGCCGCCGAGGACACCGCGCTGTCGACCAGCACCTTCGGCACCATCTTCAGGGGCAGGTCGCGATAGACCAGCGCGCCGACGATCAGGGCATAGACGCTGGCCACCACCGCGGTCTCGGTGGGCGTCATCATCCCCGAAAGCAGGCCGCCGACGATCAGCGCCGTCATCGCCAGTGCCCAGAACGCGCCGAGGAAGGCCTGGAACAGTTCGCCCAGCCCCTGCCAGGGCTGGCGCGGAAAGTTCCGGCGCACGGCGATGACATAGGCGGTGACCATCATCGCCAGGCCCAGAAGAATGCCGGGAACCGCCCCCGCGATGAACATCTGCCCCACCGAGATGCCCGACAGCGACCCGACGATGATCATCGGCACGCTGGGCGGGATGATCGGTCCGACGGTGGAGGATGCGGCGGTGACTGCGGCCGAGAAATCGGCAGGATAGCCGGCCTTCTTCATGCCGGGGATCATCACGCCGCCGATCGAGGCGGCATCGGCCACCGCCGTGCCCGAGATGCCGCCGAACAGCATCGAGCCGGCCACGTTCGACAGGCCCAGCCCCCCGCGCATCCACCCCACCAGGGCGTTGGCCAGCCGGATGATGCGTTCGGTGATGCCGCCATGGTTCATCAGGTTGCCGGCCAGGATGAAGCCGGGGATCGACAGAAGCACGAAGACGTCGATGCCCGCATACATCTTCTGCGGCATGACCACCAGCGGAATGCCCGCGGCGAGGAGATAGCACATCGAGGCCAGCCCCAGCGTCACCGCCACCGGGATTCCCGCCGCCAGGCCGCCGACGAAGACGCCGATCAGGATCGCCAGGTTCATTGCGGGGACTCCGGATCGGTGACGGGCCTTCCGTCGCTCGCGCCGGCCAGCATCGCAACGACCCGGATCAGCGCGAAGGCGAGGATCGAGAGCAGCATAACCAGCACGCTGGCATGGACGAAATCCATCCGCCAGCCCAGCGCGGGCGAGGTCTGCAGGCTGCCGATGGCGGTGAACTGCCAGGCCGGCACGATCAGGGCCACGCAAAGGCCGGCCGTGGCCAGCGCCGAGACGAAGCGCAGGATCACGGGCAGCCGGCCGGGAAGGGCCTCGCACAGGATGTCGACATTGACCAGATCGCCCGAGCGATAGGAGAGCCCGGCGGCGAAGGCGGCGAGATAGAGCAGGGCGAAGCGGGTCAGCTCCTCGGTCCAGACCGGCGAGTTGGCGAAGACCGAGCGGCCCAGGATCTGCACCAGGACGGCGAAGATCAGGACCGCGAAGGCAAGGCCGGCGGCCAGCCGGCACAGGGCGAGAAGGGCTTGGTGAAGGCGCTGGGCCATGGGGTGCATCGGCTCGTGTTGCTTCGGCGCCGCCCGCCCGTCACCGGCCGGGGGCAGGGCGGGCGGCGCGTGGCCGTGACCGGGAATTGCGGCGCGGGGCGGATCCGTCCCGCGCGCCCCGCGCTGCGCAGCCGGCGCGGCGATCGCGCGGCCGCCTGCGCGCCGCCACGGGCGGCTAGTTCGCGAACAGCCGTTCCACGATCGGCCGGATCTCGGCGTTCACATTGGCCAGCACCGCATCCCGCGCCTTGGCGGCGAAGGCGGCCTTGTCGACCTCGACGAAGGTCATGCCCTTTTCCTGCAGGATGGCGGCCAGGCGCTCCTCGTCGGCCAGGAACAGTTCGCGCTCATAGGCCTGGGCGCGGCGGGCCGCCTCGGTCACCGCCTCGCGGTCGGCGTCCGACAGCTTGCTCCAGGTCAGCTCGGAAATGGTCAGGTAGATCCAGGACCGCACATGCTCGGTCAGGTTAACATATTTCTGGACTTCGTTGAAATTGGCCGAATAAATCAGGGCCAGCGGGTTCTCCTGCGCGTCGATGGTCCCGTTCTGCAGCGCGGTGAACACCTCGGAGAAGGCCATCGGCACCGGCTGGGCGCCCAGCGCGCGCCAGACATCCACGAACAGCGGCACGTTGGGCACGCGCAGCTTCAGCCCGGCCAGGTCGCCGGGGCTGGTGATCGGCCTGTTCGAGGTCAGGTTGCGCGGGCCGCGGGCGAAATAGGCGATGGGGCGGATGCGCGCCTTCTCGATGATCTGCTGCTCGATGCGGTCGCCGATCTCGCCGCTGGCCACCGCGTCCATCTCCTCCAGGTTCTTGTAGGCGTAGGGAACCGCCAGAAGCGCGGCCATCGGCGCCCAGTTCTGCAGGCTTTCCCCGGTGATGGTCATGTCGACGGTGCCAAGCTGCATGCCGTTGATCAGATCCATCTCCTTGCCGAGGGATTCATTGGGATAGACCTCGACGGTGATGCGCCCGCCGGTCAGCGCGGCAAGCTCCTCGCCGAACCGGACCGCCGCCTTGTGCCAGCTGTTCTGTTCATTGGCGAGGTGCCCCAGCTTCAGGGTCAGTTCCTGCGCCTGGGCGGGGCCGGCCAGCATGGCGCCGGCCATGAGCGCCGCAGCGATCGCGCGTGGTGCCTTCATCACGTTTCCTCCGTGTCGGTTGGCGTGGGTGATTGAACGGGATCGAAGAATTCCGGGCGCGCCCGGATGATTGCGGGAAGATCGGTCAGGATGGCGCGCAGATGCGTGCGCATGGCCCGTTCGGCGGCGCGCCGGTCCTGCCTGGCGATGGCGTCGACGATCTGGGCGTGCTGGGCGACCAGCATCCGCTTGGGAAAGTGCAGCGCGGTCAGATAGCGCACGCGGTCCATCTGCGCCTTCACATCCTCGATGACCCGCCAGGCGAAGTTCTTGCCGGCGGCCTCGGCAAGCGTGCGGTGAAACAGCTCGTCAAGCGCCAGGAATCCGCGGGGGTCGCTGTCGGCCACGGCGTGCTGGCGGGCGATCTGCGCCTTCAGTTCGGCCACCAGCGCCGGGTCCGGCGCGCGGGCGACCAGACGGACGATGTCGGCCTCGATCGCCTCGCGCACGAAGCGCGCATCCATCACCGCCGCGGGCGAGATCTTGCGCACCAGCGTGCCGCGCTGCGGGCGCACCTCGACCAGCCCCGCCTCGGCCAGCTTGATGAATGCCTCGCGCACCGGCTGGCGGCTGATCCCGTAGGCCGAGGCGATCTCCACCTCGGACAGGCGACTGCCCGGTGAAAGGTCCGCGGTGATGATGCGTTCGCGCAGGATGCGGAACAGCTGCGGGCCGATCGGCGCGGCCTGCTCCAGCGTCCATTCCGCGCGCGATTCGGCGTTCATCGGCCGTGATCCCCCCTTTGCCGCGCCTTTTGCCCCATACTTCCATACTAGTCAACAGCAAATCACCCTGCTATCCAGATGCGGCGGCGGGCCGAAAGCCCGCTGGCCGACCGCCGGCGGCTGCCGGTATCGGCTGGCGGGGGTGGCCGGACAGGTTGGGAAGGGCGATGCGGCAGACATGGCGCTGGTTCGGGCCGGGCGATCTGGTCTCGGTGGATGACATGCGGCAGGCGGGGGCAGAGGCTGTGGTGACCGCCCTGCATCATGTGCCCAGCGGTGCGGTATGGACCCCCGAGGAGATCGCCCGCCGCCAGCGCGAGGTCGCGGCAATGGGCGATGGTTCGCCCTCGGGCCTGGCCTGGGAGGTGGTGGAAAGCCTGCCGGTTTCCGAGGACATCAAGCGCCAGACCGGCGACTGGCGCGCGCATCTCGCGAACTACAAGACCAGCCTGCGCAACCTGGCCGCCGCGGGAATCAGGGTGGTGTGCTACAACTTCATGCCCGTGCTCGACTGGACGCGGACCGATCTCGCCTGGCGCCTTCCCCATGGCGGCACCTGCATGCGCTTCGATCTGGTCGATTTCGCCGCATTCGACATCCACATCCTGAAACGCGCCGGCGCGGCGGCGGATTTCCCGCCCGAGGTGGTCGAGGCCGCCGGGCGCCGATTCGCGCAGATGGATGCGGCGCGCCAGCACGGCCTGGTGCGCAACATCGTCTGCGGGCTGCCCGGCGCGGCGGAGCGGCTGACGCTGGACGGGCTGCGCGCGCATCTGGAGGCCTGCGGCTCCCTGTCCCCCGAAAGGCTGCGCGGGCATTTGCTGGCCTTCCTGGAAGAGGTGGTTCCGGTGGCCGAGGCGGTCGGCATCCGGCTGTGCTGTCACCCCGACGATCCGCCGTTCCCGCTGCTCGGGCTGCCGCGGATCATGTCCACCGAGGCCGACTACGCCGCCGTCATGCAGGCGGTGGATTCCCCGGCCAACGGCATCACGCTGTGCTCGGGCTCGCTGGGGGCAAGGCCCGACAACGATCTGCCCGGCATGATGCGCCGGCTGGGAAGCCGGGTGCATTTCCTGCATCTTCGCAACGTCACGCGCGAAGGCGATGGGGTGATGTCGTCATTCTTCGAGGATGAGCATCTGCGCGGGGGCACCGACATGGTCGCCCTGATCGCCGAGGTGCTGCGCGAGGAGGCGCGCCGGCGCGCCGCCGGGCGGGCGGATCATTCGATCCCCATGCGCCCCGACCACGGGCAGGACATCCTCGACGATCTGAAACGCGGCGCGCAGCCGGGCTATCCGGCGATCGGCCGGCTGAAGGGCCTGGCCGAGCTGCGCGGCGTCATCACCGCCCTGTCCCATCCCGAGCACGGGATCCGCGCATGAGCGGCAGGCTCTCCCTGGACGGGCTCGCGAAGCTGCCCGCCGGCGTGGCACGCCCCGGCTATGCCCCGGCGCGCCATGGCGCGGGCATCGTCCATCTCGGCGTCGGCGCCTTTCACCGGGCGCATCAGGCGGTCTATACCGATGCCGCGCTGGCTGCGGCCGGGGGGGAATGGCGGATCGACGGCATCGCCCTGCGCAGCACCCGGATCGCCGATGCGCTGAACCCGCAGGACGGCCTCTACACGCTGCTCGAACGCGGCGAGAACGGCGCCGCGGCGCGCGTCATCGGCAGCATCCGCCGGGTGATCGCCGCCGCGCGCGATCCGCAGGCCGCCCTGGCCGCCCTGGCCGCGCCGGAAACCCGCATCGTCAGCCTGACCGTGACCGAGAAGGCCTATGGAATCGACAGGGCGCGCGGTGCGGTCGCGCTCGACCATCCGGCCATCGCCGCCGATCTGGCCAGTCCGCGCAGGCCGCAGGGCGTGCTGGGTCTGCTGTGCGAGGGGCTTCGGCTGCGGCGGGAAAGGGGTGTCGCGCCCTTCACGGTGCTGTGCTGCGACAACCTGCCCGACAATGGCGGCCTGCTGCGCCTCGGCCTGGTGGATTTCGCCGCCCGGCTGGACTCGGCGCTGGCGCAATGGATCGGCAGCCGGGTCGCCTTTCCATCGACGATGGTCGATCGCATCACCCCCGCGCCGACCGAGGAGACCCGCCTCCTCGCCCGGCGGCTCATCGGGCTTGTCGATCTGGCGGCGGTCGAGGCGGAACCCTTCGCGCAATGGGTGATCGAGGATGATTTCCCCGGCGGCCGGCCGGCCTGGGAGCAGGGCGGCGCGATCTTCGCCGCGGATGTGGCGCCGTTCGAGGCGATGAAGCTCAGGATGCTCAATGGCAGCCATTCGCTGATGGCCTATGCGGGGTTGCTGTGCGGGCACAGGCATGTGCGTGACGTGATGCGCGACGCGGCGCTGGCCCGTCTGGTGCGGCGCCATCTGGGGGCGGCGGCGGCGACGCTGGATCCGACACGGGGCATCGATCCTGACCGCTATGCCGAAGCGCTGATGCGGCGCTTCGCCAACCCGGCCATCGCCCATGAACTGGCCCAGATCGCCATGGATGGCACCGAGAAGCTGCCCCAGCGCATTGTCGCCCCGGCACTGCATGCGCTGACGCATGGTCAGCCCCTGCGGCCCTTCGCCTTCGCGGTGGCGGCGTGGATGCGCTTCTGCCTGGGCCGGGGCGACGACGGCACGCGCCATGACCTGCACGACCCGCGCGCCGAGACCATCGCCGCCGTGGTGCGCGGGGCGGGGGACGATGCGCGGGCGATCTTCCGGGGCCTCTCGGCGCTGCCGGGCCTGTTTCCGCCCCGGCTTGCACAGGATGCCGGCTGGCAGGAAGCGGTCGAGGGCGTGCTTGCGCGGATGCTTGAACGGGGCGTTGCCGAGACGGTGCGTGCCGAGGCCGCGCAAGACGAGGCGCCGCCGCCCGCAGGGGCTTCCGGCGGTCAGGCGATCGGGCGCAGATAGGCCAGATCGTCCAGGCGGACCAGCCTGCGCACCTGGTCCATCCGCATCATCGCGCGGCGCTTGGATGCCAGCAGATGCGCGCCCAGCGCGTCGGCGGCGCTGTCGATGCGCCCCGCCAGCACGCGGTCCAGGATCGCCAGATGCTCGGTCAGGAAGGGCTCCACTTCGAACAGCCGCGCCGTCCAGCGGTAGAAGAAGCGATGGGCCAGCAGCAGCGCCTGATGCTGGCTGACCGCGCGGCGCAGCATCAGGTTCGGGCATGACAGCAGGAATTCGACATGCAGCTCGGCCTCGAGCCGGTCGAGATCCTCGCCCGAGGGCGAGCCGCCCAGGGCGTCGTGCAGGCCGTCACGCATCTGCACAAGGCGCGCGCGGGGAAATTCCGCCGCCGCGCCGCGCAACGCGGCCGATTCCAGGATCGCGCGCATGTCATACAGCTCGCCGACGCGGCGCTCGGTCAGCTGCGGCGCTATCCAGCGCTTGCCCTCCACCGTCACCAGGCCCTGGGCCTGAAGCCGGGCCAGCACCTCGCGCGCGACGGTGCGCGAGACGCCGAAATGCTGCCCCAGCGCGGTCTCGTTGACGCACCATGACGCGAAGATGACGCGGCTGGCGATGGCATCGACCACCGCGCCGTGGATGCGCTCCCATGCCGGGCGGCTGGACAGGGGCAAGGCGGGAAGGCCGGGGGCGGACCCGCCCTGGCCGGAACCCGGCCGGCCGCCGGCCACGATGAAGCCGCGCGACGGGCCGGTGGCGGCGCGCAGCAGGCCCTGACCCGCCAGCAGCTCCAGCGCCTGGCGTGCCGGGCTGCGCGAGATGCCGAAGCGCGCGGCGACGCGGCTTTCGAACAGCCGGGTTCCGCGGGCGATCCGGCCCTGCGCGATCTCGGCGGTCAGAAGCGCCGCAACCCGCTGATAGAGATAGCTGTCCGTGCCGGCAGGCGGCGCCGTCATCGTCGCGTGCTGGTCCATTGCCCCACGATAGCAGTTCGCTCGCCGGCCCGGAAGCGGCCGGGCGAGAGGGCTCTTGCGCCGGGCGGGCACTAACGTCTAAGGTATACAACAGACAAAGACATGATGCGCGAGGGGGGCGATGGCGGGACGGCTGCAGGGCAGGACGGCGCTGATCACCGGCGCGGGACAGGGGATCGGCCGCGAGATCGCGCTGGCCTTCGCCGCCGAGGGCGCCCGGGTGATCGCGGCCAGCCGCACGGTCGACAAGATGGCCGACATGCCGGGGCTGGCCCCGTCGATCCGGCCCGTCGCGCTGGATGTTGGCGATGCGGCTTCCGTCGCGGCGCTGGGCGCCGGCCTCGGCGATGAGGCGGTGGACATTCTCGTCAACTGTGCCGGCTGGGTCGCCAATGGCGCGCTGCTCGAGAGCAGCGAGGAGGACTGGGCGCGCAGCTGGGCGGTCAACGTGATGGGACCGGTGCGGATGATCCGCCTGGTGCTGCCGGGGATGGTCGCCCGGCGGCGCGGCAGCATCGTCAACGTGGCCTCCGTCGCCTCCAGCATCAGCGGCGTCGCCGGGCGCTGCGCCTATGGCACCACCAAGGCGGCGCTGATCGGGCTGACCAAGTCGGTGGCGCGCGACTACATCGCCGCGGGCGTGCGCTGCAACGCGCTGTGCCCGGGGACCACCGCCTCGCCCTCGCTCGAGGACCGCATCCGCGCAAGCGACGACCCCGCGGCGACGCGCCGCGCCTTCATCGCGCGCCAGCCGATGGGCCGGCTCGGCACGCCGCAGGAGATGGCGGCCGCCGCGCTGTGGATGGCATCGGACGAATCCGCCTTCATGACCGGCTCGGTGATCGTGGTGGACGGGGGGCAGACCCTGTGAGCGCGACCCGCTTCATCGCCGGGGCGCTTTCGGCCTTCTCCGAGGCCGCCTTGCGCGCGGCGGGCGCCGATGCCCCCAGCGCGCGCGACGCCACGCGGGCGATGCTGCATGCCAGCCTGCACGGAATCGACAGCCACGGCTTCCGCCTGCTGCCCCATTACTGCCGCGCCATCCGCGAGGGGCGGGTCAATGGCCGGCCCGCCCCCCGCTTCCGCAGCACCCGCGCCGGCTGCGGAATCGTCGATGCCGATGACGGGCACGGCGCCCGCGGCACCTATCTGGCCGCCGATCACGCGGTGGCGCTCGCCCGGCAAGCCGGCGTGGGCGCGGTCGCGGTGCTGCGCAGCTCGCATTTCGGCCCGGCGGGGGCCTATGCGCTGGAAATCGCGCGGGCGGGGCTGTTCGGCATGGTGTTGTGCAATTCCGACGCCTATGTGCGGCTGCACGAGGGGGCCGAGCGGTTCCACGGCACCAACCCCATCGCCGCCGCCGCCCCCACCCCCGGCGAGCCCTGGCTGCTGGACATGGCCACCAGCGCCATTCCCTTCAACAGGATAAGGCTTGCCCGGTCGCTCGGCCTGCCGCTGCCCGAAGGCGCCGCATCCGACGAGGACGGGCGCGACACCACCGACCCCGCCCGCGTGGCGATGCTCGCGCCGCTCGGGCGCGAACAGGGGTTCAAGGGCGCCGGGCTTGCGGGACTGGCCGAGGTGCTCTCGGCGGTGATGACGGGAATGCGGCTGAGCCCCGAGATCCTGCCCATGCTGGGCCCCGACTGGTCCACGCCGCGGCGCATGGGCGCCTTCGTCCTGGCCGTGGACCCGGCCGCCTTCGTCGGTGCCGAAGCGTTCCTCGAGGGGATGGGGCGCTATCTGTCGCTGCTGCGCGGCAGCCGCCCGGTCGCGGGCGGGCGCGTGCTCGCGCCCGGCGACCGGGAATGGGAGGAAGCCGCCCGCCGGCGGCGCGCGGGGGTGCCCATCGACCCCGACACGCTCGCCGCCATGCAGGAGATCGCCGCCGCGGCCTCGATCGCGATGCCGGCCGCGGTGACGGGCACGCCGGGACAGGAAGACCACCAAAGGGAGGAAAGGCAATTACAGCCATTAAAACCACCATCGCCGCGCTGGCCATGACCGCGGCCGCGGCGCTGGCCGCGCAGGCCCAGGAAAGCTGGACCCTGCGCTTCAATCACGTGCTGGGGCCCAACGAGCCCTTCCACAAGGGCTTTCTGGCCTGGGCCAATCGCGTCGCCGAACGCACCGGCGGGCGGCTGAAGATCGACGTCTACCACTCCTCGCAGCTGGGCGTGGAGGAGGACATCATCGAACAGATCCGGCAGGGGGCGAATGTCGGCCAGAACACCGACTCCGCGCGGCTTGGCAACTATGTGCCCGGGATCGCGGTGGTCAACGGCCCCTACATGGTGGCGAACAAGGAGGAGGCCTTCGCGCTGGCCGACTCGCCCACCATCCAGGGCTGGATCGAGGAGCTGGCCAGGGATCACGGCATCCGCGTGGTCTGCTTCGACTGGGTGCAGGGCCAGCGCCACTTCTTCACCAACCGCCCGGTGCGCAAGCCCGAGGACCTGGACGGGTTGCGCATCCGCACGCCCCCGGCGCCGATCTGGCAGGAATCGATCCGCGCCCTGGGCGCCACCCCGGTGGCGATGAACTTCGGCGACATCTACACCGGCCTGCAGAGCCGCGCGGTGGACGGTGCCGAGCTGGTCTACACCAACATCACCGCGGCCAACCTCAACGAGGTGCTGACCCACGCCAGCGAAACCGGGCACATCCTGCTGGTGAACTTCCAGATCGTCAGCGCCGCGTGGTTCGACGGCCTGCCCGCCGACCTGCAGGCGGCGCTGACCGAGGAGTGCCGCGCCGCCGGGCAGGAGACATCGGCGGTGATCGCCGATGCGCTTGCCGCGGCGAAGGCCGAGCTCATCCGCCGCGGCATGACCATCGTGGAGGATGTCGATCTCGCGGCTTTCCGCAAGGCCGGCGAGAAGGCCTATGAGGTGCTGGGCCTTACCGAGGCGCGGGCGAAGGTGCTGGCCGACATGGGGCGCTGAGCATGTCCGGCCGGCGCGGCGCGGCGTCCGCCGGGGCGCCGCGCGGGTCGCCGGCCAGGGGACCGGGCAGGGGCAGGGGGAGGAACGCCGTCGATGCGCACCGGCCAGGGCGGACGCCTGATCGCATGGCTTGAGCGGGCGGAGCTGGTCCTGGCCGGCTTCTTCCTGGTCGCCATGGTGGCGATGATCTTCACCGGCGGCGTGGCGCGCATGGCGGGCCGGCCGCTGAACATGACGATCGACCTGGCCACCTGCTTCTTCGCCTGGGCCACCTTCCTGGCCGCCGACATCGCCTGGCGACAGGACCGGCTGATCGCCTTCGACCTGTTCTCGGGCCTGCTGCCCGACCGGGCCCGGCGCATCCTGACGCTGGTCAATCTGGGGATCATCTCCGCGATCCTGACCTATGGGGTGATCGCCGGATGCTGGCTGGCCTGGGTCAGCCGCGCGCGCAGCTTCCAGGGCATTCCGGGGGTGTCGTATTCCTGGGTGACGATGGCGCTGCCGGTGGGCTCGGCGCTGATGCTCGTCACCACGCTCGGGCGGATCCGGCGACTTCTGCGCGGCGGGGAGGCCGGCGCATGACCCTTGTCGCCATCGTCTTCGTGCTGCTTCTGGTCATGGGCCTGCCGGTGGCCTTCGCCATCGCCGGGGCGGGGGCGGTGTTCTTCATGCAGCATCCCGAGCTGCCCTTCACCCAGCCCGCCCAGCAGGCCATCTCGCAGACGCAGAACTTCTCGCTCCTGGCGATTCCGCTGTTCATCCTCGCCGGCAACCTGATGAACCGCTGCGGCATCACCGTGCGGCTTCTCGATCTGGCCAACCTGCTGACGGGGCGGCTGCGCGGCGGGCTGGCGCAGGCCTCGCTGGTGCTCTCGGGCCTGATGGGCGGCGTCTCGGGCTCGGCGATCGCCGATGCGGCGATGCAGGCGCGCATGATCGGCGGCGAGATGATCGCCCGCGGCATGTCGCGCGGCTTCGTCGCCGGGATCCTCTCCTTCGGGGCGGTGCTGACGCCGATCATCCCGCCGGGGATCGGGATGATCCTCTATGGCTCGATCGGCAATGTCTCGATCGGCCGGCTGTTCGCGGCTGGAATCCTGCCCGCGCTGGGCCTGTGGCTGGCGCTGGCGCTGACCACCGCCCTCATTGCCCGGCGCGGCGGCTGGCCGCCCGAGCGCACGCGCCGCGCCCGCCCGGCCGAGGCGCTCTCGGCGCTCGGCGCGGGGTTCTGGGCGATGCTGTTTCCGGTCATGCTGCTGATCGGCCTGCGCTCGGGCCTGTTCACGCCGTCCGAGATCGGCGCCCTCGCCGTGTTCTATGCGCTGGTGATCGGCATTGCGGTCTATCGCGAACTGACCCGGCGCGGCCTGGGTGAGGCGATCGAGACCTCGCTGGGCGACATCGGCGGGGTGATGCTGCTGATCGCGCTCAGCGCGCCCTTCTCCTATGGCATCATCCTCGAGCGGGTGCCCGAGGACATCGCCCGCGCCATGCTGGGGCTGACGGCCAGCCCCGAGGCGGTGATGGTGCTGATCGCGCTGACGGTGCTGGCCGCGGGCTTCGTGATCGACGCGACCATCCTGATCATCATGCTGACGCCCATCGTGCTGCCGGTCATCCGCGGCCTTGGGGCCGACCCGGTGCATTTCGGCATGGTCTTCATCATCGCGGCCACGCTGGGCAATTTCACCCCGCCGGTGGGCGCGGCGATGTATGCCGTCTGCGCGATCCTGCGGGTTCCCGTCGGCGAATACGCGCGCGCCTCGGTGCCGCTGTTCCTGGCCCTCGCCCTGGTGGTGGTGGCGCTGGTGTTCCTGCCGGGGCTGGTGCTGTTCCTGCCGAACCTGCTCTACTGAACGCACCGTCGGCCGGCCGCGTTGCGTCAGGGGCCGGGCCGCGCGATGCCGTCCCTGCCCGACGCGGCGCCGGGCGGGGCGGATCAGCCCGCGTCCGCCCCGCCCGCCGCGCCCTCGGCGCGGAAGGCCGCGACGATCGCCGCGGGCAGTTCCGCCGCGCGCAGGCGGCCGCTCTCGGGATCGCGGATGGTCCAGACCCGGGTGTCCAGCGCGGTGCAGCAGGATCGCTCGCCCACCCGCGCGTGATGGCGCACCTTGAAGCTCGACCGTCCGATCTCGGCGATGCTGCTGTCTATGGTGACGATCTCGCCATAGCGCGCCGGGGCGCGGAAGCTGAGATGCGATTCGACCAGCGGGCAGCCCAGGATGCCGAATTCGCGCAGTATGGCCGGCTTGGGCCATCCCGCGGCGGCGTAGAGCAGGCTGGTGCAGTGATCGAACCAGCGCGAGAAGTTCGGGTTGAACACGATCCCGGCGGGATCGCATTCGCCCCATTCCACTTCGCGGGTGACGCTGTTGGCGATCATTCCGGTTTCCCTCTCGCTGGCTCGGGCGGTCGGGCAGACGGTGCCACCGCAGCGGCATGCGCCGCAACCGCCGCGATGGTGGTTGCGGGCCGCGTTCAGACCGCGCGCAGCGCGCCGCGGCGCACCCCGATCGCCGATCGGTAGCTCTGCGCCGCCCGGCTGATCGGGCAGGGTGCGACGGTGACGCGGATCTGCACCTGGCGGTGCGGCTCGATGTTGCCCGCGCTGCGCGCGCCGCCGCCATCCTCGCCCCAGTGAAGGATCAGCTCGGTGCCCGGGGCGGCGTGCTCGGCCTCGACCGTGGCCAGGGACATCATCGCCCGCTCGTTGACCGTGTAGGCGGGATAGGTGGCAAGACCCACGGTGCGGCCCGCGGCGTCGGTGACGCGGTCGACATGCATGCGCGCCGCGGCAGCCAGCGGCAGGGTGACCGGCAGGGGCTTCTCGGCCGGCTCGCCCGCCTCCAGCATGGTCGCCAGGATCGCCAGCACGTCGTCGGCGTTCCAGACCAGGGTGACCTTGCGCCGGTGCGGCCGGTCGCGGGCGGCCTCCAGCGCCTCGCGTCCGATGAATTCGTGATCGAACCTCACGATATGGCCGTAATCGAGATCGTAGGGCGAAAGATAGTAATCCTCGATCCGGGGCGAATGGAAGCTGCCGCCCAGCGACATGCGCATGGCGGCATGCCGGGCCGAACACCATTTCCGGAAGCCCTCGGTCCCCTGTCCGGTATAGACCGCCGGCACCGGCACCGCCCACCAGCCGCTTTCGATCACCGTGGTGAAATAGGCGATCGAGCCGATCCGGCGCAGCCCGCGCGGGCGCCCCTCGGCGACCAGGGCGCGCAGGACCCCGTCGCGCTCCTCCCAGGGGCCGGAAAGCTCAAGCCCCGGCACCCCGCCCATGCTGTGACGCATCGCCCGCACCCGGCAGCCGGCGATGGTGATGAAATCCGAGGCGAAGAAGCCGATCTCGGGCAGGTCGCCGCCATTGAGATGGGCGAGAAGCGCCATCGCCCCCGGCCCCTCGACCTGAAAGCGGTAGAAGCGCCGGTGCCGCGCGCGGTTGAGCGACCACATCGGGTCAAGCTCGGCTTCCACGCCTTCCGCCTCGCCGGCATGGTATTCCACCCAGTCGGTCGTGGCGGGATTGCCGACGACAAGAAACTCCTCCTCCGCAAGGCGATAGAGGATCGCGTCCCCGACCAGATGCCCGGACGGGGCACAGGCGACAAGCTGCTTGGCGCGGCCCACGGCGAAGTTGCGGAAGCTGTTGACCGAAAGGCGCTGCAGCAATGCCATCGCGCCGGGGCCCCTGACCGTCAGCGAGTTCATGTGGAAGGACTGGTCGTGCAGCGCGATGGCGTTGCGCCATGCCCACTGCTCGTCCCGCCAGGTGGTGAATTCGGGGCGCACCGCATCACCCGGCATCATCTGGGTGTGGATGGTCATCGCGTTCTTCGGCGGGTTGCGGAACAGGTGATCGACGATGTTGGGGACGGTCGCGATCAGGTCGTTCAGCGTGGCCGGTGCGGCGGGTGCGGTCATCGGGCGGCTCCGTTCTCGGTGTCTGCGGCAATTCTATAGCACTATAGATTTCTGGCAAGCGGGAATGCATGCGCTGCTGCCGGCCCATGACAAGGGACGGGCAGCCGGGGCATGATCGCGCCGGGAGCAACCGGGCAGGCGGCACGATGACGGGACAGGAGCAGGGCGGGGCGCGGCGCACGCGGCGCAAGCGGCGCGAGGAGGTTCTTGACGCCGCGGCGCGGGTCTTTGCCGAACGCGGCTATCACGGGGCATCGACCCAGGACATCGCCGATCTGCTGGGCATGCGGCAGGCAAGCCTCTACTACTATTTCCGCTCGAAGGAAGAGGCGCTGGAGGAGGTCTGCGCCCGCGGCACCCGGGGCTTCATCGAACGTGCCGAGGCAATCCTTGCCGGCGATGCGGATCACCCCGAGAAGCTCCGCGCGCTGCTGCGCGCACAGGTGTTGCCGATGCAGGGCGAGCCCGACTATGTGCGCACCTTCCTCAACGAGCGCAAATGGCTTCCCCCCACCAGCCGCAGGCGCATCGGCGCGCTGGCGCGCAGGATCGAGGAGATCTTCGAGACGGTCATTCGCGACGGCATCGCCAGCGGCAGCTTCCGCAGCGATCTGGATGCGCGAAGCGTCACCTTCGGCCTGCTGGGCATGATGAATTCGGCGGTCGCCTGGCACCGGCGGGTCGACGTGCCGCTGGCGCGGCTGGCCGCGGATCTGGCCGAGCTTGCCGTGGCGGGCCTGATGGCGCGGGCCGGCCGGCCGGGCGCGGATGATCCGGGCGGGGGAGGGTCGGCGG
>RFGB01000230.1 GCA_003697125.1 Alphaproteobacteria bacterium | reverse complement strand
TCATCTGGGCGGCGCGGCTGGGCAGCTTCACCCGCGCGGCAGGTCAGGTCGGCGCGACCCAGGCGGGGGTGTCGGCGCGCATCGCCGCGCTGGAGGCCGAGCTCGGCCAGAAGCTGTTCAGCCGCGAACGCCACGGGCTGACCCTGACCCCGGCGGGGCTCAGCGCGCTGCGCCGCGCCGAGGAGCTCCTGGAGGCCGCGCGGCGCCTTCGCGAGGAGATGCGCGGCGAGGCGGGGATGCGCGGCACGGTGCGCATCGGCGCCATCGACACGCTGACCCACACCTGGTTCGTCGATCTGATCCGCGCGGCACGGCGGATGTTCCCGCATCTGAGCGTCGAGATGACCGCCGACACCAGCCAGCGGCTGGCCCAGCTGCTGCGCGCGGGCGAGATCGACCTCGCCCTGATCATGGGCCCGGTTCCCGATCCCGGGCTGGTGTCGATCGAATTGTGCACCTATGCCTGCCACTGGGTCGCGGCCCCCGCGCTGGGCCTGCATGAAGGCAGGGTCACGCTGGAACGCCTCGCCCGCCATCCGGTGATCTCGTTCCCCCGCGGCTCGCAGCCCCATGCCGCCATCGACCGCTTCTTCCGCCAGTATGCCGATGGCGAGGTGATCCTCTATGCCGCCAACTCGCTGGCCTCGATCATCCGCTTCGCCGTGGACGGGCTGGGGGTGGCCACCATCCCGCCCGTCGTCGCCCCGCGGGAGCTGGCGCGCGGCGAGCTGATCCTGCTGGACGCGCCGCAGCCGATCCCGCCGATGCGCTTCCACGCCGTCTATCCCGAGGCCGCCTGCAGCAAGGTGCCCGCGCTGATGGCGGAACTGGCGCGGAAGGTGGCGCTGGACTTCTGCCGCCGCACCGACCCCGGCCTGGCCTGGGACAGGATGCTGATGCGCGAGCAAGGCGGCTGAGATACAATGTTTCCTTGTGGCCCGGCCGAGATTTCCGAATTTGACATCGGCCGCCCCCGCATCCTGAATGATGCCGTCCGTGGCCCGAGGGAGGTTGCGCGTGAAGGTTGCCCTGATCCAGATGAACAGCCAGGCCGACAAGGCCGCCAACATCGCCCAGGCCGAAGCGCTGGTCGCCGAGGCCGCCGCCGAGGGGCCCGATCTCGTGGTGCTGCCGGAATACTGGTCGGCGCTGTGCGACCGGCGCGAGGAATTCCACGCCAGCGCCGAGGATCTGTCGGGCGACCGGCCCGGCGGCGACGCCTACGGCGCGATGCGCGAGATGGCCCGCCGCCACCGCATCACCCTGCATGGCGGCAGCATCGTCGAACGCGCCGGCAACGCCCATTACAACACCACCGTCGTCTTCGGGCCGGACGGCGCCGAGATCGCGCGCTATCGCAAGATCCACCTCTTCGATGTCGATGTCCCCGGCGGCGTGCGGTTCCGCGAATCCGAGACCATCGCCCCGGGCGGCGAGGTGGTGACCTATGACTGCAAGGGCCATCGGGTGGGATGCGCGATCTGTTACGACATCCGCTTCCCGGAACTGTTCCGCGCCCTGCGCGACCGCGGCGCCGAGCTGATCGTGCTGCCCGCCGCCTTCACCCTGATGACCGGAAAGGACCACTGGGAGGTGCTGGCCCGCGCCCGCGCCATCGAGACCCAGACCCATTTCCTGGCCGTGGGCCAGTATGGCACCCATGCCGGCGGCCGGAAGGCCTGCTGGGGCCACTCCATGGTCGTCGATCCCTGGGGCCATGTCATCGCCCAGGTCGGCGATCACGTCGGCTGGACCGTGGCCAGGATCGACCATGACTACACCCGCAAGGTGCGCACCGCCCTGCCCGTCCATGACCACCACGTGATGTGAGACCGCGATGTTCGTGCTGAAGGAGATGCCCGCGCAGCTGCCCGCGGCCCTGATCGACAAGCTGGCCCGGGTCGAGACCGCCACCATCGGCCATGTGCTGCACGGCCAGTTCGCCGATCGCGGCATCCAGGCGGTGCTGCCCGACCGGCGCATCGCCGGCACCGCGGTCACGCTGCGCATCCCGGGACCCGATTCCACCCTGCTGCACCACGCGATGGGGCTGGTGCGGCCGGGCGACGTGCTGGTCATCGACCGCTGCGGCGACAGCATTCACGCCTGCTGGGGCGGGGTGATCACCAACTGCGCGCACAATGCCGGCCTTGCCGGCGGGATCATCGACGGCCCGGCCACCGACTTCGCCGAGGTGCGCAGGCTGGGATTCCCGCTGTGGTGCCGGGGCCCCTCGCCGATCACCACCAAGATCCTCGGGCTGGAGGGGGCGCTGAACCTGCCGGTCTCGGTCGTCGGCGTCGCGGTGGAGCCGGGCGACGCGGTGCTGGCCGACGAATCGGGCGTGGTGTTCCTGAAGCCCCACCAGGCCGAGGCGATCGCCGATCGCGCGCTGGAGATGCAGGCGCGCGAGGTGACGCTGCTGGAACGGCTGCGCGCCGGCGAAAGGCTGGGCGAGATTTCCGGAGCGAGCAGGCTGGTCGCCGACCGGCTTGCCCGCTGACGGCTGGCGACAAGGGCGGAGCGGTTCCGCCGCAAGGGAGGGGGAAGACGCATGCACATGGACCGACTGCGCAACGGGCTGTTCGCCGCCGCCGCGGCGCTGATCGGGCTGGCCGGGACGGCCCAGGCCGAGACCTGGCGGATGTCCCACAAGATGCCGCCCGAGTCGATCTAGGGACAGCTCTTCCAGGCCTTCGCCGACCGCATCGCCGAGAAGACCGGCGGCAGGATCCGTGTCGAGGTCTATCCCAGCGAGCAGCTGGGCAAGGACAATGCGGTGCTGGAACAGCTGCAGCTGGGCACCATCCACATCTATCCCGAAGGCGGCAGCTACCTGCAGAAATGGGTGCCCGAGATCCGCTTCATGTCGGCGCCCTTCCTGTTCGAATCGCGGGAACACTGGGCGCGCTTCATGGCCTCGGACCTCGTCCGGGGCTGGCTCAGGCGCATCGAGGACGAGGCCGGCATCGCGGTGATCGGCGACCAGACCAAGATGGTGCGCGGGCCCTACCGCGTCATGGTCAGCAAGCGTCCGGTGAACGGGCTGGAAGACATCAAGGGCCTGAAGCTGCGCATGCATCCCGACGAGCTTGCCGCCGCCGCCTGGCGCCATCTGGGGGCGGAGGTGCGCACGCTGGCCTGGACCGAGGTCTATGAGTCGATCGGCCGGGGCATCGTCGAGGCGGTCAACTCGCCCATCGCGCTGGTCGAGCCGATGCGGTTCTACGAGGTCGCCCCCCACATCATCCGCCATGACGAATATCCCCAGGGCATCGCCTTCATGACCAATGCCCGTGTCTGGAACGGGCTGGATGACGAGACCCGCGCGCAGATCCTTGCCGCCTATGACGAGGTGGCGGCCGAGTTCGGACCGAAGACCGAGGCCCTGGCCGCGGAATCGCTGGCGCGGATGAAGGCGCTCGGCGTGACCTATACCGAGATCGACACCGGACCCTTCGTCGCGCGGATGGCCGAGTTCTACGCCGAGCTCGACCGCCGGGGCGAACTGCCCGCGGGCTTCCTCGCCACCGTGAACGCGACCCGGGCGGCGCGGTGAGGCCTGCCGCGGCGATCGAGGCCCTGCTTGGCCGGGCCGAGCGCGCCTTCCTCGGCCTGGCCAACAGCCTTCTCGTCGTCATGCTGGCGATCAATCTCGCCAACATCCTCTCGCGGCTCGTCCTCGACATCGGGATCATCTGGGTGTTTCCCTGGACCGAGGTCCTGTTCGTCTGGATGATCTTCTTCGCCTTCTTCGTCATCTACCGGCGCGGCCAGGACGTGACGATCGACGTGCTGACCCGCCGGCTGCCGCCCGCCCTGCGCCGGGCGGCACAGGTCTTCGTGGCGCTGGCGGTGCTGGTGCTGATGGGGCTGATCCTTGCCCAGGCGCCGGTCCTGCTGCCCCGTCAAGTGGGACGGATCGACATGGTGGGCATACAGCGCTACTGGCTGATCCTGCCCTTCTTCCTGTCCTGCGCCCTGATCGCCCTGGACTTCCTGATGCGGCTGCTCGCCGCGCTCGGGCTGGTGCGCGGCGCGGGAGATGGCCCGGCATGACCGCCGTCCTGCTGTTCTCGATCTTCCTGGGGCTCATCGCGCTGCGCACCCCGATCGCGGTGGCGATCGGGCTGTCGGTGATGGCGGCGCTCGCCGTCTCGGGATTCGCCGGCACTCTGTGGATCGTGCCGATGAAGGTGCTGGAGGCGGCGACCAACAGCTCGCTTCTGGCGATTCCCTTCTTCGTCCTGGCCGGCAACCTGATGAACGCGATCGGCATCACCGAGCGCATCTTCAATCTCGCCAACGCGCTGGTGGGGCACATGCGCGCCGGGCTTGCCCAGGTGAACGTGCTGGCCTCGGTGCTGCTTGCGGGCGGCACGGGGGCGGCGGTGGCCGACATCGCCGGGCTGGGCGCGGTCGAGATCCGCGCGATGCGCGAACGCGGCTATGGCGCGGCCTTCTCCTCGGCGATCACCGTGGTCTCGGCCATCGTCGCCCCCTTCATCCCGCCCTCGGTGCCGCTGGTGGTCTATTCCTTCCTGGCCAATGTCTCGGTGGCGCGGATGTTCCTCGCCGGCATCGTGCCGGGGCTCCTCATCGCGCTGGCGCTGATGATCTTCAATCGCGTGCTGGCCATCCGCGTGGACTTCCCCACCCAGCCGCGCGCCAGCGCGGCCGAGGTCTGGCGCCACAGCCTGCAGGGCGCGGCGGCGCTGGTCGCCCCGGCGATCATCATGGGCGGCATCCTGACCGGCACCACCACCGCATCCGAGGCGGGCGTGCTCGCCTCGGGCTACATCCTGGCGCTGGGCGCGATCCTCGGCACACTGAACCTGCGCGCGCTGTGGAGCGCGCTGACCGAGACGGTGCTGATCACCGCGCTGATCATGATCATCATCGGCTTTGCGGGCAGCATGGGCTGGCTGATGGCGATCGAACAGATCCCGCAGGATCTGGCCCGCGCCCTGCCCGGGCTGATCGACCAGCCGCTGGTGTTCCTGCTGGCCGTGATGGCCTGCGTGCTGATCCTGGGCTGCTTCATCGACGGCGTGACCATCAAGCTCCTGCTGGTGCCGATCCTGCTGCCCCTGGTCGATGCCTACGGCATCGATCGGGTGCATTTCGGCATCGTGCTGCAGATGTCGCTGATCCTCGGCATCGCCACCCCGCCGCTGGGGATCGGGCTGTTCATCGTCACCCGGCTGTCCGGCGCGCCGTTCGAGGACATCGTGCGCGCGGTGCTGCCCTATTTCGTCCCGCTCCTGATCGTGCTGGCGCTTCTGGTCGCCTTTCCGGACCTGGCGCTGTGGCTGCCCGATCTGGTGCTGGGCGCGCGCTGAGGCCGCGCGCCTGGTAGGCCCGGCAGGATTCGAACCTGCAACCAAACCGTTATGAGCGGTCTGCTCTGACCGTTGAGCTACGGGCCCCGGGCGGCCAGGCCGCGCCATTCCTTTCGCAGGCGCCGCGGCCCGCGTCAATGCCGGGCGGCGCGGCAAGGCTTGTCAAGGGCGGCGCGCTCCTGCATCCTGCCGCCACTGGAAGGGCCGAGCGATGATCCCCGACAAGAGCTTCCTGCGCCAGGTCCATTGCCTTGCCGCGTTGGACGACAGCGCGCTGGAGCGTTTCGCCGCCGCCTGCCGCGCCAGCGTGGTCGAGGCGGGCACGGTGCTGATGCACAAGGGCGAACATGACAACACGGTGTTCTTCATCCTCTCGGGCCGCGCCAGGGTGGCGATCTACACCAGCCAAGGGCGGCTGATGCATCTGGAGGATGCCCTGCCCGGCGCGGTGGTGGGCGAGATCGCCGCCATCTCGAACACCGTGCGTTCGGCCACGGTCGAGACCGTGGAAACCTCGCTGGTCGCGCGCATGGCGGGCGAGACCTTCATGCGCTTCCTGCGTTCGGATCCCGAGATCGCCATCGGCCTGTTGCGCGCCGCCCATTCCCGGCTGCACCTGCTGACCGAACGCTTCTTCGAGAACACCTCGCTGCCGGTGCAGGGGCGCATCCATGCCGAGCTGCTGCGCCTGTGCGGCCGGCCCGACTTCGTCAGCAACACCGCGCGGATCAAGCCCTATCCCACCCATGAGGAAATCGCCAACCGCATCGGCGCGCGTCGCGAATCCGTGGCGCGCGAATTCTCGCGCATGACCAAGATGGGCCTTCTGGCCAAGCGCGGGCGCGAGCTGGAGATCCGCAACTACCGGATGCTGGTCGACCTGGCCCGGGCGGGCAGGCGGGGCGGGGTCTGAAACCCTTCAGGAATGCCGCACCGGAATCCCCGGACCAGCGGCGGAGGCATGTCATGGCGCAGACGATCAGCTATCGCGACGCCGGGGTGGACATCGAGGCGGGCGACGCGCTCGTGGAGCGCATCAAGCCGCTGGCGGCGGCCACCGCGCGGCCCGGGCAGATGGATGGGCTGGGCGGGTTCGGCGCCCTGTTCGACCCGCGCGCGGCGGGTTATCGCGACCCGGTCCTGGTGGCGGCGACCGATGGCGTCGGCACCAAGCTGCGCATCGCGATCGAGACCGGCCTGCTGCACGGGGTGGGTATCGACCTTGTCGCCATGTGCGTCAACGACCTGATCTGCCAGGGTGCCGAGCCGCTCTTCTTCCTCGACTACTACGCCACGGGCCGGCTCGACATCGACGCCGCCGCCCGGGTGATCGCCGGAATCGCGGATGGCTGCCGCGCGGCGGGCTGCGCGCTGATCGGCGGCGAGACCGCCGAGATGCCGGGGATGTACCGCGCGGGCGATTTCGACCTGGCCGGCTTCGCGGTCGGCGCGCTGGAACGCGGCACCCAGCTGCCCCGGGCGGTGGCCGAGGGGGATGTGCTTCTGGCCCTGGCATCCTCGGGCCTGCATTCCAACGGCTTCTCGCTGATCCGCCGCCTGGCGGAGGGGATCGGCTGGGACGCCCCCGCCCCCTTCGTCGGCGGCACGCTGGGCGAGGCGCTGCTGACCCCGACGCGCATCTATGTCCGCCCGGTGCTGGCGGCGATCCGCGCCGGCGGCGTGCATGCGGCGGCCCACATCACCGGCGGGGGCATCACCGGCAACCTGCCCCGGGTGCTGCCCCCCGGGCTTGGCGCGCGGATCGACCGCGCCAGCTGGTCGCTGCCCCCGGTCTTCGCCTGGGCGCGGGATGCGGCGGGGCTGGACGAACCCGAGCTGATGCGCACCTTCAACTGCGGCATCGGCATGATCCTGGTGGTCGCGCCCGACCGCGCCGCGGCGCTGGAGGCGGTGCTCCGCGCCGCGGGCGAGACGGTCTGGCGGCTGGGCGAGGTGGTCGCCGGGTCGGGTGTCGGTTTCGCCGGTCGGTCGGAATGAGCCTGCCGCGGGTCGCGATCCTGATCTCGGGGGCGGGGTCGAACATGGCCGCGCTGATCGCCGCGATGCGCGACGGGCGCGTCGCGGCCGAACCGGCCCTGGTCATCTCGAACGAACCGCGGGCGGGCGGGCTGGCGCTGGCGCGACAGATGGGCGTGCCCGCGCTGGCCGAGGATCACCGCGCCCATCGCGACCGCGCCGGCTTCGAGGCGGCCCTGTCCGCGCATCTGGCGGGCATCGACGTCATCTGCCTCGCCGGCTTCATGCGGGTGCTGACCGCCGGCTTCACCGCCGCCTGGGCGGGGCGGATCCTGAACATCCATCCCTCGATCCTGCCGCTGTTTCCCGGGCTGCATACCCATCGCCGCGCGCTCGAGGCCGGCATGGCGGTTCACGGCGCCACCGTGCATCTGGTGACCGAGGCGCTGGATGCCGGGCCGATCCTCGGCCAGGCGGTGATCCCGGTGCGGGCGGACGACACGCCCGAAACCCTCGCCGCGCGGCTTCTGCCGATGGAGCACCGGCTCTATCCCGCCGTGCTGGCGCGTCACCTTGCGGGTGACCGGCGCCCGGTCGCCCTTTTCGCTGCGGAGGAGCCATGAGGACCATCGTCATCACCGGGGCAGGGTCGGGGATCGGCCGGGCCACCGCGATCGCCTTCGTCGCGGCGGGCTGGGACGTTGCGCTGCTCGGCCGCCGGGCCGAGACGCTGGAGGAGACCGCGCGGCTTGCCGGCGGCGGGCGGGTGGTGGTGGCCGACGTCACCGACCCCGCCCAGATCGAGACCGCCTTCGACGCCGCCGCCGCCCATACCGGGCGCATCGACTGCCTGTTCAACAATGCCGGGCGCGGCGCGCCGATGGCGACCATCGACGAGATGCCGCTTTCGGACTGGCAGGCGGTGCTGGACGTGAACCTGACCGGAGCGGTGCTGTGTGCCCGGGCGGCCTTCGCCCGCATGCGCCGGCAGGACCCGCAGGGGGGGCGCATCATCAACAACGGCTCGATCTCGGCCCATGCGCCGCGGCCGGGCTCGGTGCCCTATACCGTCACCAAGCATGCGATCACCGGGCTGACCCGGTGCCTCGCGCTCGACGGGCGGCCCTTCGACATCGCCTGCGGCCAGATCGACATCGGCAACGCCCTGACCGACATGGCCGCCCGCTTCACGCAAGGGGTGCCGCAGGCCGATGGCTCGGTGCGGCCCGAGCCGGTGATGGATGTCGCGCATGTCGCGCGCGCGGTGCTGCACATGGCCGAGCTGCCGCTGTCGGCCAATGTGCTGTTCATGACGGTGATGGCGACGAAGATGCCCTTTGTCGGGCGCGGCTGAGGCCGCGCCCCCGGGGCCTGCGGTCAGCCGACGATCTCGGTTTCCGAGAAGAAGAAGGCGATCTCCTGCCGGGCGGTCTCGGCGCTGTCGGAGCCATGCACCGAATTCTCGCCGATCGAAAGCGCGAATTCCCTGCGGATCGTGCCCTCGGCCGCCTGGGCGGGGTTGGTCGCGCCCATCACCTCGCGGTTGCGGGCGATGGCGTTCTCGCCCTCCAGCACCTGCACCACCACCGGCGCCGCCGACATCTGCTCGACCAGCTCCTGATAGAAGGGGCGGTCCTTGTGCACCGCATAGAAGGCCGCGGCCTGGGCCGGGGTCATGTGGATGCGCTTCATGGCGACCACCCTCAGCCCGGCATCCTCCAGCTTGGCGATGATCTTGCCGACCAGGTTGCGCCGGGTCGCGTCGGGCTTGATGATGGAAAGGGTGCGTTCGGTGGCCATGATGTCCTCGCTTGCCAGTCCTGACTGGCGCGCCCCTAGCACGCGGCGCGTGGCGGGCCAAGCCCCGGCGGCCATGGCGCGGCGCCGCGCGCTCTGCTAGACCGCCGCGCGATGCTGACGATCGAGAACCTGACCTTCCGGATGCAGGGGCGCCCGCTGTTCGAGGATGCCTCGGTGATCATCCCCACCGGCCACAGGGTGGGGGTGGTCGGGCGCAACGGCACCGGCAAGACCACGCTGTTCCGGCTGATCATGGGCGAGCTGGAGCCCGAATCGGGGCGCATCACCCTGTCGCGCGGCGCGCGGATCGGCAGCGTCCGGCAGGAGGTCGAGCCCACCGCCGACAGCATCATGGATTGCGTGCTGGCGGCCGATAGCGAACGCAGCGCGCTTCTGGCCGAGGCCGAGACAGCCACCGACCCCCATCGCATCGCCGAGATCCAGACCCGGCTTGCCGACATCGACGCCCATTCCGCCGAGGCGCGCGCCGCCGCGATCCTGACCGGGCTGGGCTTCCCGCCCGACCGGCACGGCCGCCCCGCGGCGGAATTCTCGGGCGGCTGGCGGATGCGGGTCGCGCTGGCGGGGGTGCTGTTCTCGGCCCCCGATCTCCTGCTCCTGGACGAGCCCACCAACTATCTCGACCTCGAGGGGACGATCTGGCTCGAATCCTTCCTCGCGCGCTATCCCCATACCGCGCTGGTGATCAGCCATGACCGCGGGCTTCTGAACCGCGCGGTCGGGGCGATCCTGCATCTGCAGGACCGGCGCCTCTCGCTGTGGTCCGGACCCTATGACCGGTTCGAGACCGAGCGGCGCCTGCGCGCGGCGCAGGCCGCGGCCGAGGCGCGCCGCATCGAGGCGCAGCGCGCCCACATGCAGGCCTTCATCGACCGGTTCCGCGCCAAGGCCTCCAAGGCCCGCCAGGCGCAGAGCCGGCTGAAGATGCTCGAACGCCTGCCCCCGCCGCCGGTGGCGCAGACCGGCGAGGTGGCGGGCTTCGTCTTCCCCGACCCGCCGCGCGCGGCCCCGCCGCTGATCGCGATGGAGGGGGTGGCGCTGGGCTATGGCGGCAGGCCGGTGCTGTCGGGGCTGTCGCTGCGCATCGATCCCGACGACCGCATCGCGCTTCTGGGCGCGAACGGCCAGGGCAAGTCGACGCTGGCCCGGGCGCTGTCGGGGCGGCTCGGCCCGTTGGCGGGGCGGATCACCGCGGCACGCGGGCTGAAGGTGGGCTATTTCGCCCAGCATTCGGTCGAGGAGCTTGACGGGACGGCCTCGGCGCTGGCCCATCTCCAGCGGCTGTGCCCGGACTGGCCGCAGACCCGGCTCAGGGCCCGGCTGGCCGCGGGCGGGATCGGCGCCGAGATCGCCGAGAACCCGGTCTCGCGCCTGTCGGGCGGCCAGCGGGCGCGGCTCGCGCTGCTCCTGGCCGCGACCGGCGCGCCGCATCTGATGGTGCTGGACGAACCCACCAACCATCTGGACATCGACAGCCGCGAGGCGCTGGTGCGCGCGCTGACCGAATGGCCCGGCGCCGTGGTGCTGATCAGCCACGACCCCTGGCTGGTCTCGGCCGTGGCCGACCGGCTCTGGCTGGTGCGCGATGGCCGGGTGCGCCCCTTCGATGGCGATGTGGAGGATTACCGCGCGCTGCTCATGGCCGAATCGGCCGCCGCGCCCCCCGCCGCACCCCGCGCCGGCACGGCCCGGCAGGCCCGGCCGCGCCGGGAGGGGCGCGAGCGGATCCTCGCCCTGCGCGCGGAGCTGCGCGCCTGCGAGGCGCGGATCGAGAAGATCGAGGAGATGCGCGCAAGGCTGGACGCGATCCTGGCCGATCCCGCCACCTATGCCGAGCCCGATCCCGCGCGCCTGGCGGCGCTGCATGCGCGCCGGCGCGAGATCGAGGAGGGGCTGGCGCGCGCCGAGGCGCTGTGGCTGGATGCGGGTCGGCGGCTGGAGGCGGCCGAGCGCGGCGACGGGGACTGAGCGGCCGCTTGCGGACCGGGCATGACCTGGATCAATGTGCCCCCGGGCGCCGCGGTGCAGTCTGGCGGCGCATGTCGAGGAGGAAGGACCCCATGCCCATCAAGAACATCCTCGTCTCCTACAACGGGACCGAAGCGGCACGCGCCGCGCTGTCGCTGGCGCTGAAGATGTCGCGCAAATACGAGGCGCATCTGACCGGGGTTCTGTCTTACGGCCCGCAGGAGCTGATCTCCTCCTATGCCGGCTATCTGCCGGTGGGCGTGGCCGAGCATCTGGCCGAGGCCGACCGCAAGCGCCGTGCCGACATCGAGGCCTCGTTTCGCGAACTGACCCGGGACGAGCCGGCCGAGCGGATGCATTTCGTCGATGTCTTTAGTTCGGCCGATGACGGGCTGATGGAGATCTCGCGCTGCTATGACCTGATCGTGATGGCGGCGCCGGAGGAGGACAGCGAGATCCCGCACATGGAGCCCCACGCCGACGTGGTGGCGCGCCATTCCGGGCGTCCGGTGCTGGTGGTGCCCAAGGGCTATCACACCGAGGAGCTGAACGAGCATGCGCTGGTGGCCTGGGATGGCGGGCGCGCCGCCGCCCGCGCGCTGGCCGACGCGATGCAGATCCTCGAGACCAAGCACGAGGTGACGGTCCTGACCGTGGGCGACCCCGCCGAGACCGGGGTGCTGCGCGACGTCACCATCCACCTGCAGCGCCACGGCATCCGGGTCACGCCGCTGATCAAGCCGCGCGGGGGAAAGCGGGTGGCGAACATCATCCTGGACACCTGCGCCGAGGTGGGGGCGGGGCTTCTGGTGATGGGCGCCTATGAGCATCCCAAATTCGCCGAGGATCTGTTCGGGGGGGTGACGAACAGCGTTCTGACCGGCACGCATATCCCGGTGCTGATGTCGCACTGAGGGGGCGGCGGTCAGCCCGCCGCGCGCGCGGCGCGGATCTCCTCCCACGCATGGTTGATCGCGGCCAGCCTGCGGTTGGCAAGGCGCACCGCCTCCTCGGGAAGGCCGCGCGCGATCAGGCGGTCGGGATGAATCTCGCGCACCAGCTGCCGCCAGCGCCGGCGGATCGTCGCAAGGTCATCCCCGGGCGAGACGCCCAGCACCGCGTGCGGATCGGGGGGCGCGCCCGGCACATAGCGGGCATGCAGCGCGCGGAACACGGTTTCGGGCAGGCCGAAGCGGCGGGCGACCTCGCGCAGGAAGGCATCCTCGTGGGGATGATACGCGCCATCGGCCACCGCGATGTGGAACAGACACTCCAGCAGGGTCTCGAGCATCGCGCGGTCATCGGCGAACATCCGCGCCACCCGGTCGGCATAGAGCTCGAACCCGGCGACATCCTGACGCGCGAGGTTGTAGACCCGCGCCGCCGCCGCCTCGTCGGCCGGGGCGATGTGGAACACCTCGCGGAACGCGGCCACCTCGGGGCGGGTCACCTGCCCGTCGGCCTTGGCCATCTTCGCCCCCAGCGCGATGACCGCGATGGTGAAGGCGACGGTCTGCTCGGGCGGGGTCCTGAGCCGGGCCAGAACGTCGGACAGGCTCTCGCCCCTGGTCAGCGCGCGCAGCGCCTCTCGGATGCGGGACCAGATCGACATGGGCGCCGATCATAGCGCCCGCGCCGGCGGACGCCAGAGCACGGCATGCTGTTGCCAAGCGGTCCGGCGCGCACTAGGCCTTGGGCGATCGCGCGGGAGGGCGGGCAATGGCGGCATGGGACTTCTGGATCGACCGGGGCGGCACCTTCACCGACATCGTCGCCCGCGACCCCGAAGGCCGGCTGCACACCGCCAAGCTGCTGTCGGAAAACCCCGAACGCTACGATGACGCCGCGCTTGCCGGCATCCGCGCCTTCCTCGGCCTGCCGGCGGGCGCGCGCATTCCCGCCGACCGGATCGGCCGCATCAAGATGGGCACCACGGTCGCCACCAATGCGCTTCTGGAACGCAAGGGAGAGCCCACCGTCCTGGTCACCACGCGCGGACTGGGCGACCAGCTGCGCATCGGCTATCAGGCCCGGCCCGACCTGTTCGCGCGCCACATCGTGCTGCCCGAGATGCTGTATTCCCGGGTGATCGAGGCCGACGAGCGGGTGCGCGCCGACGGGACGGTGGAACGCCCGCTGGACGAGGCGCGCCTTGCCGCCGATCTCGCCGCGGCGCGGGCGGCCGGGCCGACCGCCTGCGCCATCGTCTTCATCCATGGCTATCGCCACACCGCCCACGAGGCGCGGGCGGCGGAACTGGCGCGCGCGGCCGGTTTCGCCCAGGTCTCGGTCAGCCACGAGGTCAGCCCGCTGATGAAGATGGTCAGCCGCGGCGACACCACGGTGGTCGATGCCTATCTGTCGCCGATCCTGCGCCGGTATGTCGACCGGGTGGCGGCCGCCTTCGACGGCGACATGACCGGGCGGCTGATGTTCATGCAGTCCTCGGGCGGGCTGACCGATGCGCGGCTGTTCCGCGGCAAGGATGCGATCCTGTCGGGCCCGGCGGGGGGCGTGGTGGGGGCGGTGCGCGTCTCCGAGATCGCCGGAGAGCGCCACATCATCGGCTTCGACATGGGCGGCACATCGACCGATGTCTGCCATTATGCCGGCGAGTTCGAGCGCGTGCTGAACACGCGCATCGCCGGGGTGCGCATCACCGCGCCGATGATGAACATCCACACCGTCGCCGCGGGGGGCGGTTCGATCCTGACCTGGCGCGACGGCAGGCTTCAGGTCGGCCCCCAGAGCGCCGGCGCCGATCCCGGGCCGGCCTGCTACGGCCGGGGCGGGCCGCTGGCGGTGACCGACGCCAACCTGATCACCGGCCGGCTGCGGCCCGAATTCTTCCCCGCCATCTTCGGCCCCGACGGCGACCGGCCGCTCGACCCCGCCCCGGCGCAGGCGCAGTTCGCGGCGCTGGCCGCCGAGACCGGCCTGTCGGTCGAGGCGCTGGCCGAGGGATTCCTGCGCATCGCCAACGAGAACATGGCCAACGCCATCAAGACGATCAGCGTCCAGCGCGGCCATGACGTCAGCCGCTACTGCCTGACCGTCTTCGGCGGCGCCGGCGCCCAGCATGCCTGCGCCATCGCCGATCTCCTGGGCATGGAGCGCTGCCTGATCCACCCCTTCGCCTCGGTGCTGTCGGCCTATGGCATGGGACTGGCCGACATCCGCGCCAGCCGCCATCAGGCGGTGGAGGCGGTGCTGGACCCCGACAGCCGCCTCGCCGCGGCGGCCGAGCTGGACCGCCTGTCGGGGCTGGTCCATGACGAGGTGGCGGGCCAGGGCGTGCCCGATGCGCGCATCCGTCTGGTGCGCACCCTGCATCTGAAGGTGCAGGGCACCGACACCGCCCTGCCCGTCCCCTTCGGCACCATCGCGCAGATGCGCGCCGACTTCGAGGCCGCCCACCGCGCCCGCTTCGGCTTCGAGCCCGGCGAGGTGGCGCTGGTGATCGAGGCGCTTTCGGTCGAGGCGATCGGCCAGGCCGCCGACATCGCCGAGCCGGCCCGCCCGCTCGTCGACCGGCCCGAGGATGCCTATGAGACCGCGCTGGTGGCGCCGGTCTTCCTCGACGGCAGCTGGCTCGATGCGCGCTTCGTCCGCCGCGAGTCGATGCGCCCCGGCGACCGCCTGACCGGGCCGGCGGTGCTGGTCGAGGAGCACACCTCGATCCTGGTCCTGCCCGGCTGGCAGGCCCGCATCACCGCCCATGACCATGTCCTGCTCAACCGCATCACCGCGCGCCCCCGCGCCGAGGCGGTGGGCACCAAGGCCGATCCGGTGATGCTGGAGGTGTTCAACAACCTGTTCATGTCGATCGCCGAGCAGATGGGCGCGGTGCTGGAGAACACCGCCGCCAGCGTCACCATCAAGGAACGGCTCGACTTCTCCTGCGCCGTCTTCGACGCCGGGGGCGACCTGATCGCCAATGCCCCGCACATGCCGGTGCATCTGGGCTCGATGGGCGCCAGCGTGAAGACGGTGATCGCCCAGAACCCCGACATGGCCCCGGGCGACGTCTTCGTGCTGAACGCCCCCTACAATGGCGGCACCCATCTGCCCGACATCACCGTCGTCACCCCGGTCTGGGACGATGCCGGGCAAGAGGTGCTGTTCCACGTCGCCGCGCGCGGACATCACACAGATGTCGGCGGCCTCACCCCGGGCTCGATGCCGCCCGACAGCCGCACCATCCATGACGAGGGCGTCTACATCGACAATTTCCGCCTGGTCGCGCGCGGCCGCTTCCGCGAGGCCGAGACGCGCGCGCTGCTCAGCGCGGGGCCGCATCCCGCCCGCGCCCCCGACATCAACATCGCCGACCTGAAGGCCCAGATCGCCGCCTGCGAGATGGGCGCGCGCGAGCTGCGCCGCATCGTCGCCCAGTTCGGCCTGCCCGTGGTGCAGGCCTATATGGGCCATGTGAAGGACAATGCCGAGGAATGCGTCCGGCGCGCCATCGACCGGCTGACCGACGGCGAATGCGTCTATCACATGGATCCCGACATCGACGGCCGCCCGCGCCAGATCCGCGTCGCCATCCGCGTCGATCGCGAAAGCCGCAGCGCCACCATCGACTTCACCGGGACCACCGGGCAGCTCGCCTCGAACTACAACGCGCCCGAGCCGGTGACCCGCGCCGCGGTGCTGTATGTGTTCCGCCTGCTGGTGAAGGATCCGATTCCGATGAACGAGGGGGTGATGAAGCCGCTGAGCGTCGTCCTGCCCAAGGGCACCATGCTCAGCCCCGAATACCCCGCGGCGGTCATCGCGGGCAATGTCGAGACCAGCCAGGCGGTGACCTCGGCGCTGCTGCTCGCGCTGGGGGTGCAGGCGGCGGCGCAGTCGACGATGAACAACACCACCTGGGGCGATGACCGCTATCAGTATTACGAGACCGTCTGCGGCGGATCGGGCGCGGGGATCGACCATGACGGGCGGCCCCATCCCGGAACCGGCGGCGTGCATACCCACATGACCAATTCGCGCCTGACCGATCCCGAGGTTCTGGAATGGCGCTATCCGGTGGTGCTGGAGGAATTCAGCCTGCGCCGCGGCTCGGGCGGGGTGGGCAGGTATCGCGGCGGCGACGGCACGCGCCGGCGCATCCGCTTCCTGCAGCCGATGACGCTGGCGATCCTGGCCGGCCACAGGGTGGTGCCGCCGCCCGGGCTGGCCGGGGGCGGCCCCGGCGCGCTCGGGCGCTCGCGGGTGGTGCGTGCCGATGGCCGCGTCGAGGAGCTGGCCAGCGCCGACCGGGTCGAGATGGGCGCGGGCGACGTCTGGTGGCTCGACACCCCCTCGGGCGGGGCCTATCTGCCGCCCGAGGGCTGACGCTTGCCGCGGGCCCGCCCGCGCCTATCTTGGGCCGCAGGAGGATCGCGGCATGCGCGACATGGTCGAGACCGGGTCGGGCCTTCCGGTGCGCATCCGGCTGCACCGCGCACCGCTGGGGCTGTTCGACACGCTGCGCGCGGCGCGGCGCAACATACTCGAGATCATCCCCGAGCTGGCCGTCCGCCAGCCGATGATCACCGCGCGGACCGCGACGCGCTGGCACATGGTGATGCATCCGCGCGCCCTGCGCCGGGTGCTGCGCGACAACTGGGAGAACTATCCCCGCTCGGTGGTCACCAAGCGCATCCTGGAACCCGGCGTCGGCCACAGCCTGTTCCTGGCCGAGGGCGCGGAATGGCGCTGGCAGCGGCGCACCGCCGCGCCGATCTTCAGCCATCGCAACCTGGTCGCGCTGGCCCCGGTGATGCAGCAGGCCGCGCGCCATGCCGCCGCGCGCATCGCCCGCGGCGCCGGCGAGGTGGTCGATCTCTACGAGGAGATGGTCGCGGTCACCTTCGAGATCATCTGCGCGGTCACCCTTGCGGGGGGCGGCAGCTTCGACCGCGGGGTCGTCCACCGCGCGATCAACGCCTATATCGAAAGCGTCGGCCGCGTCTCGATCCTCGACCTGTTCGGCGCGCCCGCCTGGGTGCCCCGGCCCGAGACGCTGCTGAGCCCGCGCCCGGCGCGGCGGCTGCACCGCGTGGCCGACCGGGTGGTGCGCGAGCGCATGGGCCGTGCCAATCCCGACCCCGACCTGCTGGACCATCTGATCCGCGCCACCGATCCCGAGACCGGCCGGCGGATGAGCCCGCTGGAGCTGCGCGACAACCTGCTGGCCTTCATCGTCGCGGGGCACGAGACCACCGCACTGGCGCTGGCCTGGTCGCTCTACCTGCTCGCCTTCGATCCCGCCGCGCAGGACCGCGCCCGCGCCGAGGTCGCCGCCGCGCTAGGCCGCGCCGAACTGGCCGGACCCGAGCATCTGGACGCGCTGCCCTATACCCGGGCGGTGATCGAGGAGGCGATGCGCCTCTACCCCCCCGCGGCGTTCCTGGCCCGCACCGCCCAGGCGCCCGACCGGCTGTGCGGCCGGGTGATCCATCCCGGCGACACGGTGATGCTGCCCATCTATGCGCTGCACCGCCACCGGATGTGGTGGGAGGAGCCCGACGCCTTCCGCCCCGAACGCTTCCTTGACCGGCGACCCGAACGGTTCACCTGGCTGCCCTTCGGCGACGGCCCGCGCATCTGCATCGGCGCGGGTTTCGCGATGATGGAGGCGCAGATCGTCCTGGCCACGCTGCTGCGGCGGTTCCGCTTCGCCGATGCCGGCCATGTCCCCCGCCCGCGGCAGCTGATCACGCTGCGCCCCGAGGGGGGCGTGCGGCTGCGGGTGCTGCCCGGCTGACCTCCCCCGCCTCAGTTGAAGCGGTTGTCGCGCGGAAAGCCGCGCGGGGCCATGCGGCCGGCGCCGCCGCGCCGGCCCAGCCATTCGGTCAGGTCCGGCTCGCGCCGGGTGCGGCCGCCACCCTCGGTCCAGCTCAGCCCCTCGGCCAGAACCAGCGTGCGCGCATCCGAAAGCCCGCCATCCTTGTATTTCTGCAGCCTCACCCCCTTGCCGCGGCTCATCTCGGGCAGTTCGGACAGCGGGAACACCAGCATCTTGCGGTTCTGCCCCACCACCGCGACGTGATCGCCCTGCACCCGGCGGCAGACCGCAAGCCGCGCCCCCCTGGCCGGGGTCATCACCGTCTTGCCCGCCCGGGTCTGCGCCAGGACATCCGACTCGGCCACGACGAAGCCGCTGCCGTCATCGGCGGCCAGCAGCAGCCGCGCCCCCGGCTGATGGGCGAACAGCGCGACGATGCCGGCCCCCTGCGCGAGATCGGCCATCAGGCGCACCGGCTCGCCCATGCCGCGCCCGCCCGGCAGCCGGTCGGCGGCGAGGGTGAAGAATCGCCCGTCGCTTGCCGCCAGCACCAGCCGGTCGGTGGTCTCGGCATGGAAGGCGAAGGCGGGGCCGTCGCCATCCTTGAACTTGAATTCGGTGTCCAGGGGCAGATGGCCCTTCATCGCCCGGATCCATCCCATCGCCGAACAGACCACGGTGATCGGCTCGCGCTCGACCAGGGTCTCGGCACGCGCCTCGTCCAGCTGCGGCGCCTCGGCAAAGGCGGTGCGGCGCGCGCCCGGGGGGTGGCCGTCGGCCTTCAGCCGCGACAGCCGGCCGGGATCCAGCCGCCCGACCCGGTCCTGCGGCGCGCCGAAGGCCGCCTCGATGCGGCCGATCTCCTCGCGGATCCGCTGCCACTGCAGCGCGGGGCTGTCCAGCATGCGGGCCAGATCCCCGGCCTCGGCGGCCAGCGCCGCGCGCTCCTCGCGCAGCGCCATCTCCTCAAGCCGGCGCAGGTTGCGAAGCCGCATGTTCAGGATCGCCTCGGCCTGGGTCTCGGTCAGGCCGAACTCGGCCATCAGGACCGGCCCGGGCTCATCCTCGTTGCGGATGATCTCGATCACCCGGTCGAGGTTGAGATAGGCGACGATGTAGCCGTCCAGCACCTCGATGCGCCGGGCGATCTTGTCCTGGCGGAAGCGGGCGCGGCGCAGCAGCACGCTGCGGCGGTGGTCGAGCCAGGCGCGCAGCAGCTCGGCCAGCCCGCAGACCTTCGGCACCCGCCCGTCGATCAGCACGTTCATGTTCAGCGGGAAGCGGATCTCGAGCTCGGTCTGGCGGAACAGCTGTTCCATCAGCGCCACGGGATCGACGCTGCGCGAACGGGGCTCGATCACCAGGCGGATGTCCTCGGCGCTCTCGTCGCGGATATCGGCCAGCGCGGGCAGCTTGCGGTCGGTCACCAGCTGAGCCAGCCTTTCGACCAGCCGCGCCTTCTGCACCTGATAGGGGATCTCGGTCACCACGATCTGCCACTGACCGCGGCCCAGATCCTCGCGGTGCCACAGCGCGCGCAGCCTCAGCGCGCCGCGCCCGGTGCGGTAGGCCTCGGCGATGACCCCGGGCGGATCGATCAGCACCCCCCCGGTGGGGAAGTCCGGGCCGGGCATGCATGCCAGAAGCCGTTCGAGCGGCGCATCCGGCGCCTCGATCAGCACCCGCGCCGCGGCGCAGATCTCGGCCACATTGTGGGGCGGGATCGATGTGGCCATGCCGACCGCGATGCCCGATGCGCCATTGGCCAGCAGGTTCGGGAAGGCCGCGGGCAGGACCACGGGTTCGCTGAGCGTCCCGTCGTAATTGTCGCGGAAATCGACCGCATCCTCGTCGATCCCCTCCAGCAGCGCGGCGGCGGCCGCGGTCATCCGCGCCTCGGTGTAGCGGCTGGCGGCGGGGTTGTCGCCGTCGATGTTGCCGAAATTGCCCTGCCCGTCGACCAGCGGATAGCGGACGTTGAAATCCTGCGCCAGGCGCGCCATCGCGTCGTAGATCGCGGCATCGCCATGGGGGTGATAGTTGCCCATCACGTCGCCGGCGATCTTCGAGGACTTGCGGTAGCGCCCCTCGGGGCCCAGGCGCAGCTCGCGCATGGCATAGAGGATGCGCCTGTGCACGGGCTTCAGCCCGTCGCGGGCATCGGGCAGCGCCCGGCCGGTGATGGTGGACAGCGCGTATTGCAGATAGCGCGTGCCCAGCGCGCGGCGCAGCGGTTCGGGCTGGATGGCGCCGGCGGGCGGCAGCTCGGGGGTGTCGGTGGGCTCGGCCATGCCCGCCCTATAGCCGCGCGGGCGCGGGCGGTCCATAGCCGCCCCGCGCGGGTCTTGCCCCGGGGGCGCCGAGGCCGCATCGTCGCCGGCGGACAAGGATGGGCGGGGGCCATGGCGCGCAGCATTCTCATCACCGGCTGTTCCTCGGGGATCGGGCTCGACGCCGCCCGAACCCTGCACCGGCGGGGCTGGCGGGTCTTCGCCACCTGCCGCAAGCCGGCCGATTGCGACCGGCTGCGTGCCGAGGGGCTGGAGAGCTTTCCCCTCGACCATGACGATTCGCGATCGATCGTCGCGGCGCTGGACGAGGCCGAATCGCGCGCGGGCGGCGGGCTGGATGCGGTGTTCGTCAACGGGGCCTACGCGATACCGGGCGCGGTGGAGGATCTGCCCCGCGACGCGCTGCGCGCGATCTTCGAGACCAACCTGTTCGGCCCGGTCGAGATCGCCCGGCGCGCCCTGCCCGCCATGATCGCCCGCGGGGCGGGGCGCATCCTGTTCTGCTCCTCGGTGCTGGGCTATGTCGCCGCGCGCCATCGCGGGGCCTATGTGGGGACGAAATTCGCGCTGGAGGGCATGGCCGACAGCCTGCGCATGGAGCTTCGCGGCACGAATGTCGCGGTGATCCTGATCGAGCCCGGGCCGATCGCCACCCCGTTCCGGGTGAACGCCCGGCCCCATTTCACCCGCTGGATCCGCTGGGAGGAGGCGCGGCTTGCCCGGGAATACCGCGAGCGGGTGATCCCGCGCCTGTTCGCCGAGAACCCGCCCCCCGACCGGTTCGAGCTGCCCCCCGCCGCGGTGACCGCGGCGCTGATCCGGGCGCTCGACGCCCCGCGGCCCCGGGCGCGCTATCGCGTCACCCTGCCCGCCCGCCTGGGCCGGCTGGTGCAGATTCTGCCCAGCGCCCTGCGCGACCGCATCCTGGCCCGCGCATGACCGCGCCGCGCGCGGCATTTTCGCCCGGCGGCCGCGGCGGCGCTGTCCTTCCCCGGGCGGGCGCGCTATGCTGGATGCCATGCAGGGATTTCTCTTCTATGTGGCGGTGTTCGCCTGCCTCGCCGTGCTGGCGGTGCTGCTGTTCGGCGTGGGCAGCTTCGCCCGCGGCGGCGAATTCAACCGGCGCAATGCCAACCGCATCATGCGCCTGCGCATCCTGATGCAGGCGATCGCGGTGGTGCTGATCGTGGCCGTGGCGCTGCTGCGCTAGGGGGGGCGGCGATGGTGGTGCTGAACCGCATCTATACCCGCACCGGCGACGGCGGCGACACGGCGCTGGGCGACGGGCGGCGGGTGCGCAAGGACAGCCTGCGCGTGGCGGCCTATGGCACGGTGGACGAGCTGAACGCCACGCTGGGGCTTGCCCGGCTGCATGCCGCCGGCGAGGCCGAGGCGGGGCTTGCCCGGATCCAGAACGACCTGTTCGACCTCGGCGCCGATCTGTGCCGCCCCGCAAGCGCCGAGGAGGCGGCGGCCAGCCAGCCGCCGCTGCGGATGGATGATGCCCAGGTCGCCCGGCTCGAGGCCGAGATCGACGCGATGAATGCCCGCCTCGCTCCGCTGCGCAGCTTCGTGCTGCCCGGGGGCTCGGCGCTGGCGGCGCATCTGCATCTGGCGCGCACCGTGGCCCGGCGCGCCGAACGCCATGTGGTGGCGCTGGCCGCGGCCGAACCCGTCACCCCCGCGGCATTGCGCTATCTCAACCGCCTGTCGGACTGGCTGTTCGTCGCCGCCCGTGTGGCCAATGACGACGGCCGCGCCGACATCCTGTGGGTGCCGGGCAAGAACCGCTGAGCGCGCCGGCCGCTCAGCCCCGCTCCAGCACCGGGATCAGGATCTCCACCCCCCCGGGGCGCGCCGGACCGAAATCCGGCGCATAGCGTTCGAAGGCGGGCCCCGGCGCCATCCGCACCGGCAGCCCGTCATGCCAGCCCGCCATGATCGCGCCCCAGCTTTCCCCGATCGTCTCCACCGGCCCCGGATGGGCGAAGCACGCATGGCGGCCCCCGGGCAGGTCGAAGCGGACCAGATCCGCGGGCGCCCGGTCGGGATCCGCCGCGAACCCGGCCAGATAGGTGAAGCCGCCCGACCGGTCGAAGTCATGGACGATCCCCAGCGTCTCGCGCCCGCACAGCTCGGCGCCATGCCGGCGGCCCAGCTCGGCCCAGAGCGCGGGGATCTCCGCCCGCATCGCCGCCGTCAGGCGCCGCGACAGGCCGAACACGGTCTGCGGAGCGCAGGTGACCAGCGTCATCGGGGGAAGGGCGGGCGGCCTTGCGCACATCGGTCCGATCCTCTGCCTGCGGGTGCGGCGGGCACCCGGCCCGGGGGCGTCCCGGATCCACGGACCGCCGGCCCCGCCCAGTATTGCCCGCAGACCCCGCGCCTGCCAACCCGGTGCCGCCGCGTCAGCCGGCCCGCATGGCGATTTTGCTCTGTCCTTGCCCGGCAGGGCTTGCTAACACCCGCCGGGAGCCGCGTGATGCGCACGCAAGATGGGAGAGATGCGCGATGAAGGTCCTGGTGCCTGTCAAGCGCGTGATCGACTACAACGTGAAGGTCCGGGTCAGGCCGGACGGCACGGGCGTCGATCTCGCCAATGTCAAGATGTCGATGAACCCCTTCGACGAGATCGCGGTGGAAGAGGCGATCCGCCTGAAGGAGAAGGGCGCGGCCGAGGAGATCGTCGCGGTCTCGATCGGCGTCAGGCAGGCGCAGGAGACCCTGCGCACCGCGCTGGCCATGGGGGCGGACCGGGCGATCCTGATCGTCGCCACCGATGACGTGCATCAGGACATCGAACCCCTTGCGGTGGCCAAGCTGCTGGCCAAGGTCGTCGAGGCCGAGAAGCCCGGCCTGGTGATCATGGGCAAGCAGGCGATCGACAACGACATGAACGCCACCGGGCAGATGCTGGCCGCGATCCTGGGCTGGCCCCAGGCCACCTTCGCGGGCGAGGTGACGATCGAGGGCGATCACGCCCTGGTCACCCGCGAGGTCGATGGCGGGCTGCAGACCATCCGCGTCCGCCTGCCCGCCGTGGTCACCGCCGATCTGCGGCTGAACGAACCCCGCTATGCCAGCCTTCCCAACATCATGAAGGCCAAGAAGAAGCCGCTGGAGGAGAAGACCCCGGCCGATTTCGGCGTGGATGTCTCGCCCAGGCTGACGGTGCTGAAGACGCGCGAGCCCGAGGGGCGCAAGGCCGGCATCAAGGTGAAGTCGGTGGACGAGCTGGTCGAGAAGCTGAAGGAAGCGGGGGTGATCTGAGATGGCTGTCCTGCTGTTTGCCGAAGTGACCGACGGCCATCTGGGCCGCGACGCCACCGCCAAGGCGCTGACCGGCGCGCGCAAGCTGGGCCCGGTGACCGTGCTGTGCGCCGGCGCGCGCGCCTCGGCCGCGGCCGAGGAGGCGGCGAAGCTTTCGGGCGTGGAGAAGGTGCTGTGCGCCGAGGATCCCTCGCTGGGCCATCGCCTGGCCGAGCCCACCGCAGCGCTGATCGCCGAACTTGCCCGGGACTACACCCACATCGTCGCCCCCGCCACCACCGACGCCAAGAACGTCATGCCCCGCGTTGCGGCGCTGCTCGACGTGATGATCCTGCCCGACGTGATCGCGATCATCGATGCCGACACCTTCGAGCGCCCGATCTACGCCGGCAACGCGATCCAGACGGTGAAATCCTCCGATCCGAAGAAGGTCATCACCCTGCGCACCACCGCCTTCGAGGCGGCGCCCGAGGGCGGCAATGCCCCGATCGAGACGGTGCCGGTGCCGGCCGATCCGGGGCTGAGCGCCTGGGTCGAGGACAAGGTGGCGGCAAGCGACCGCCCCGAGCTGACCTCGGCGCGCATCGTCGTCTCGGGCGGGCGCGGCGTCGGCAGCGAGGAGAACTTCAAGCTGATCGAGCGGCTGGCCGACAAGCTGGGCGCGGCGGTGGGCGCATCGCGCGCCGCGGTCGATTCGGGCTATGCGCCCAATGACTGGCAGGTGGGCCAGACCGGCAAGGTGGTGGCGCCCGAACTCTACATCGCCATCGGGATCTCGGGCGCGATCCAGCACCTTGCGGGGATGAAGGATTCGAAGATCATCGTCGCCATCAACAAGGACGAGGAGGCGCCGATCTTCCAGGTCGCCGATTACGGCCTTGTCGCCGACCTGTTCCAGGCGGTTCCCGAGCTGGAAAAGAAGCTGGGCTGACCCCTGCCGCGGGGGGCCGGCCGGCCCCGCCGCATCTCCCCTCAGCCCCGCTTGGGGGGGTCGGCCACCAGACGGATCGCGCCGCCCCCCGTCTTGCGGTACTCGAACACCCCGGTGGCCCTGATCAGCGAGGACAGCCGCGCGCTGCCATAGCTGCGCGGGTCGAAATCGGGGTGCAGCTTGTAGAGGACCTGCGCCACGGCCCCCAGGGGGAACCAGCCATCCTCGTCATCCACCCGGTCCATGGCGCGCAGGATCAGCGGCACCGCCTCGGCGGGGGGGCGGCGCGGCGCGGGGCCGGCCTCGGCATCTTCCGCGGCGGGGGCATCCGCGCCGCCCTCTGCCGCGGCGGTCCTGCCCCCCCTGCCCCCGCGGCGCGCGGGCGTCTGGG
>RFGB01000229.1 GCA_003697125.1 Alphaproteobacteria bacterium | reverse complement strand
GCGCTGCACGAGGCCGAGGCGCACATATTCCGCGCCCAGATCGAGGCCGCCTGGCGCGGCGCCGGCCGATGACGCCGGCCGCGCTGCGCGCCGCGGCCCGGGCCGGCCGCCTGACCGGCCCCACCGCCGGGCTGGCGCCGGGTTTCCTGCAGGCCAACATCGCGATCCTGCCCGCCGACCATGCCGACGATTTCGCCGCCTTCCTGCGGGCCAATCCGGCGGCCTGCCCGCTTCTGGCGCAGGGGCGGCCGGGCGATCCCCGCCTGCCGCTGGGTGCGGATATCGACCTGCGCCGCGACCTGCCGCGCTATCGCGTCCTGCGCCATGGCCGGCCGGCGGGCGACATGACCGAGATCACCGCGCTGTGGCGCGACGATCTGGTGGGTTTCGCGGTGGGCTGTTCGCTGTCCTTCGAGGCCGAGCTTCTGGCCGCGGGCGTGCGGCTGCGCTGCGTGGGGCCGGGGCTGTCCTGCGCCGCCTTCGACAGCGCCATCCCCGCCGTGCCCGCCGGCCGGTTCCGCGCGCGGCTGGTCGTCTCGATGCGCGCCATCCGCCGCCCGGACCTCGACCGCGCCATCGCCGTGACCCGCGCCCAGCCGCTGGCCCATGGCGGGCCGGTCCATGTCGGCGATCCGGCCGCGATCGGGGTGGACCTGTCGCGGCCGATCGACGGCATCGGCCTGACCGACATCCTGGCCGACGAGGTGCCGGTGTTCTGGGCCTGCGGCGTGACCATGCAGCGTGCGATCGAGGCCGCCGCCCCGCCGCTGGCCATCACCCATGCCCCCGGTCACATGCTGATCACTGATCTTCCCGCCTGCGCAAGCGAGCCCCGCCCATGGACGTGATCGACATCTTCTTCAATCTCTCGGTGCTGGAACGGTCCTTCCCGATCCTGCTGCGCGGGCTCGGGGCGACGCTCATGCTCGGGATCACCGCGATCGTGCTGGGCAGCATCGGCGGGGTGTTCGTCAGCCTCGCCCGGCTCTATGGCCCGCGGCCGGTGGCACTGATCGCGGTGATCTATACCGACCTGCTGCGCGCCCTGCCGATGCTGGTGGTGCTGATCCTGATCTACTACGCCCTGCCCTTCGTCGGCATCACCATGTCCAGCTTCACCGCCGCCGCGCTGGCGCTGTCGATCGTGTTTGCCGCCTACACCGCCGAGGTGGTGCGCGCGGGGATCGAGGCGGTGCCCCGCGGGCAGTTCGAGGCGGCGCAGGCGCTGGGCCTGCCCTTCTGGCTGACCATGCGCAAGATCATCCTGCCCCAGGCGCTGCGCCTGGTCATCCCGCCCCACGCCTCCAACTGCGTCAGCGTGATGAAGGACACCTCGCTTGCCTCGGTGGTCGCCATGGGCGACCTTCTGAAGCAGGCCACCGACGCCCAGGCGCTGTTCGCCAACCCCTCGCCGCTGATCGGGGCGGCGATGATCTATGCCGCGATCCTGTGGCCGATGGTCCGCATGACCGGCTGGCTGGAGCGCTGGCAGGCCCGCCACCTGACCCGATGACAGAGGAGGAAGACCGATGACGCGACCGCTTGCGATGGCCGCCCTGCTGGCGGCGCTGGCCGCGCCCGCCGCGGGGCAGACGATCAAGGTCGGGCTCAGCCTGCCCGAGACCCTGCCGGGCTTCGACTTCGTCAACGGCATGTACAAGCTGTTCAAGGCCGAGGTCGAGGCGAATTCCGACCTGAAGGTGGATCTGGTCTTCGGCAGCGCCCTGGGCTCGCCCGCCGACCGGCTGACGCAGATGCGCCGCGGCATCATCCAGATGTCGGACAATTCCGAGGGCACCTACGCCGCGATCTATCCCGACATCCAGGTGCTGCAGACGCCCTATCTGTTCCCCGACGAGCGGACCGCCTGGAAGGTGCTGGACGGCCCCTTCGGTCAGGAGATGGCCGAGGACATCCGCCGCAAGACCGGCATCCGCGTGCTGGGCTGGTGGGAATCGGGCGGCTTCAAGCATTTCAGCGCCAACCGGCCGATCACCTCGCCCGCCGACATGAAGGGGCTGAAGATGCGGGTGCTGGGCCCGCTGGCCACGATTCCGGTCGAGGCGATGGGCGCCTCGGCCGCGCCGGTGCCGTTCAACGAACTCTACACCGCGCTGCGCACCGGGGTCGTCGACGGGCAGGACAACGCGATCGCGGTGTTCAACCTGGTCAAGCTCTACGAGGTGCAGAGCCATCTGAGCCTGACCCGCCACACCTATGCCTTCGGGCCGCTGGGCATCAATGATGCCTTCTTCAGCAGCCTGCCCGAGGAGACCCAGCGGGTGATCGAGCGCGCGGCGGCGCGCGCCATCGCCTTCAACCGCGAGACCAGCCGCGCGGTCGAGGCCGAGGCGCTGGACTTCGCCCGCCGCCAGGGTGTCGAGGTGATCGAGCTGACCGACGCCCAGCGCGCCGCATTCCGCGACGCCATGCAGCCCCCGGCGCTGGAATGGCTGCGGGCCAACATCGACACGCCGGCACGGCTTGACGCGGCCATCGCCGCGGTGGCCGCGGCGCGCTGATGGCCGCCTGCGCCCTGGCCGGGCTGGCGGCGGGGCTGCGCGCCCTCGCCGCCGGCGCGCTGGCGGTGATGGCGGTGCTCGTCACCGCCCAGGTGGCGCTGCGCTATCTGGGCGGGGGCGCGCCGGCCTTCACCGAGGAGATGGCCCGTTACGCGATGATCTGGTCGGCGCTGCTGGCGGCGGCGGTGGCGGTGCGCGAGGGCACGCATATCCGTGTGGATCTGCTGCCGGGGCTGATCGGGCGGGCGATGCCGGGACTGGCGCGCGCATTGGCGCGCCTGCTCGAGGCGGTGACCCTCCTCGTGCTGGTCATCCTCGCCTGGCAGGGGCTCGACATGGTCGCCTTCGCCCATGGCGCGCGTTCCGAGGGGCTGCAGCTGCGCCTGTCCTATCCCTATGCGGTGCTGCCGGCGGCCTTCGCCTGCGCCAGCCTGTTCGCCGCGGCCCGGCTGTTCGCGCGGCGATGAGCGCGGGGCTTGCGGTTCTGGCCGGGGTGTTCCTGGCGCTGATGCTGGCGGGCCTGCCGGTGGCCTGGTCGCTGATGGCCGGGGTGCTGGCCTGGATCGCCTGGGGCGGCCACTGGGCCTTCCTGCCCATCCTTTCCGAGAAGGTCTGGCAGGGGATGGACAGCTTCGTGCTGATGGCGGTGCCGCTGTTCATCCTTGCCGGCGAGCTGGTCGATGCCGGTCGGATCACCGAGCGGCTGGTGCGCTTTGCCGATGTCGTGGTGGGCTGGATGCGCGGCGGCCTGGCGCAGGTGAACATCGCCGCCTCGATCCTGTTCTCGGGCATCACCGGCGTGGCGCTGGGCGACATCGCCGCGCTGGGGCGGGTGTTCATCCCGGCGATGGCCGCGCAGGGCTATACCCGCGCCTATGCCGCGGCGGTCACGGCGGCCTCGTCGATCATCGGCCCGATGGTGCCGCCGAGCCTGGTGGCGGTGATCTACGGTTCGATGACCGGTCTGTCGATCGGGGCGCTGATGGCCGCGACACTGGTCCCGGGCCTTCTGATCGGCCTGGTGCAGATGGCGCTGGTGGCGGTGCAGGCACGGTTGCACGACTTCCCGCGCAGCCGGGTCGACCGTTCGGTGCGCGCGGTGCTGGGGGCCACGGGCGATGCGCTGGTGCCGCTGATGATCCCGGTGATCATCCTCGCCGGGCTTCTGGGCGGGGTGATGACTCCGACCGAGGCGGGGGGCGTCGCGGTGGCCTATGCGCTGATGGCCGCGGTGCTGGTGTACCGGGCGCTCGACCTCGGCAGCCTGGCGGGGGTGCTGTCGCGCTCGGCGCTGTTCTCGGGGCAGCTTCTGATCATCGTCGGCTGCGGGTCGGCCTTCTCCTGGGTGATGGGGATGGAGAACGTGCCGCGTCTGGTGGGCGACGCGATCGCGGGCTGGGGGCTGGGCAGCGTCGGCACGATGCTGGTCTTCAACCTGATCCTGCTGGCGCTGGGCATGGTGATCGACCCCACCACGGTGATCATCCTGTTCGGACCGCTGATGTCGGCGGCCGCGCAGCAGGCGGGGATCGACCCGCTGCATTTCGCGGTGGTGGCGATCCTGAACCTGAACATCGGGCTGCTGACGCCGCCGCTGGGGGTCTGCCTCTTCGCCGCCGAACGGATCGCGGGCTGCGGGCTGCCTGCGCTTCTGCGCGCGATCGGGCCGTTTCTGGGCGTCAACCTGATCGCGCTCGCGCTCGTCGCCGCGCTGCCGCAGTTCAGCCTGTGGCTGCCGCGGGCGCTGGGCTTTTGAACCATCGCTTGGGGGCTCAATGACCGGCGAGGCCTATTTCCTCTATCATTCCATCGGCCAGTATCCCGGCAAGGCCGAGGCGATGGCCGCGGCGCTGGCGGAATTCGCCCGGGGCTGGAGCGCCTGCGACGACGGGCCCTGGGGGCGGGCGCTGGCGCTGCGCGGCCGCTTCCTCGATGCCTGGGCGGCGGTGATCGGCGCCCCGCGCGAGACGCTTGCAAGCTTCGAGAACGTCACCACCGCGCTGTCGTCGCTGATCGGATCGCTGCCGCCCGAACGGCTGCGCGGCCGGCGGGTGCTGATCGCCGCGGACTGCTTTCCGTCGCTGCATTTCCTGCTGTCGGGGCTGGCCGGGCCGATGGGCTTTGCTCTGCATACCGTTCCCGCCCGGCCCGGCGCGGCCTGGGTCGAGGCGGAGGACATGGTCGCGGCCTGGGGTCCCGATGTGGGGCTGGCACTGCTGACCTGGGTCAGCTCGACGAGCTCGCACCGCATCGATCCCGCGCCGCTGATCGCCCATGGCCGCGCCATGGGCAGCCTGATCGGGATCGACATCACCCAGGGCGTGGGGATCATCCCCTTTCGGCTGTCCGACCATCCGGCCGATTTCGTCATCGGCTCCAGCCTGAAATGGCTGTGCGGCGGGCCCGGGGCGGCGGTCCTGCAGGTGGACCCGGCGCTGATCGGGCAGTGCCGGCCGCGGCTGCGCGGCTGGTTCAGCCAGCCCGACCCGTTCTCGTGGGATCTCGACGCATTCCGCTATGCCCCCGACAGCCGCCGCTTCGGCCATGGCACACCGGGGGTGGTGGCCGAGGTGGCGAGCCTGCCGGCGCTGGAACGCTGGCTGGGTCAGGATCCGGCGGCGCGGCTTGCCCACAACCGTGAGCTGTCCGCCCGGCTGATCGCGGGGGCCGACCGGCTGGGTCTGCCGCTGGTCAGCCCGCGCGCGGAATCGCGCCGCGGCGGCAGCGTGATGCTGCGCG
>RFGB01000228.1 GCA_003697125.1 Alphaproteobacteria bacterium | reverse complement strand
GCCGCATGCCGCCCCCGCCCAGCACCGAGACCTCGCCCCGGACGGTCGGCAGCGCCGCGGCGGTGCCGTCGGGCAGGGTCAGCGTCAGACCGGCATAATCCACGCGGAAGGCGGTCGGAAAGCCGCCGATCTCGCGCCGGTCATAGCCGACCCTGCCGCCCAGCGCCGCAAGCCGCGCCTCCTCGGCATCCAGCAGCGCCGCGGCCTCGCCGCGGAAATAGAACCACGCCCCGGCCCAGGCCGCCGCAAGCAGCGCCGCCGCCGTGGCGATGACGAGGGCGAGACGCTTCACGCCATCGCCTTCAGTTCGGCGATCAGCGCGTCGAGATCGCCGCGCTTCTGGTCCAGCATCGCCCCGATCAGCTCGCGTTCCGAGGCGACGAGCGAAACCCCCTCGACCACGATGTTGGAGATCACCGGCCGCCCGTCGCGTTCGGTGACACCCCATTCCACGATCGCCGATTCGCCGTTGGGCAGCGTGCCGCGGCTTTCCACCACCACCCCGCGGCTGCCGAAGTCGCGCGCGCGCAGGATCTCGAGCTTCGCGTTGCGGAAATCGTCGAAGCGGCTGCCATACTTGACCGAGATGTAGTGGCGGAAGGCATCGAGATAGGCGCGCCGCTGCGCCTCGGTGGCGCTGCGCCATGCCACGCCAAGGCAGGTGCGGGCCACGGCGTCGATGGCCATGCGCCGTTCCAGCAGCGCCCGGAAGGCGCGGCGCTGTTCGGCCAGGGGCGCGGAGGATCGGCTGATCGCGAACAGCTCGTCCACCGTCTCGGCCACGAAGGCGCGCGCCTCGTCCGCGCTCAGCGCGCGTGCGCGCGGTGCGGCGGCCAGGACCGCCGCCCCGGACAGGGCGGCGAGCACCCAGCGACGGTCCGGATGATGGGGCACTGCGGGTCTCCTCACTCCGCCGGGGCGTCCCCGGCGGGATCGCCGAAGATGTCGGGCAGCGCCGCCTCGGGCGTGGTCTCCTCGCCCAGCTGGCGGCGGCGGAGCTGGACATAGGCGGTCTTGAGCTCGGTATAGGAATCGCCCGATCCGTAGAGGATCTGGTCGATCACCGCGGCATTGTCGGCGCGCCGGATCAGGACATTCGCGCCGCGCATGCCCAGCATGATCTCGGGCAGGGGCGAATCCAGCACCCCGCCGACATAGCGCAGCGGGTTGATCGCGCTGTCCACCACCAGCCCGGCCAGATCGCGTTCGGTGGTCGGACCGATGAAGGGCAGTTCCAGATAGGCGCCTTCGGGCACGCCCCACACATGCAGGGTGACGCCGAAATCGGTCGGCCGGAAGGGCAGCCCGAAATCGGTCGCCGGGTCCAGAAGCCCCGCCGCCCCGAAGACGGTGTTGAGGCCGAATCGCCCGGCGCTGGCCAGCGCGTCCAGCGGCCTTCCCTGCAGCAGCTGATTGGCGGCGATCACCGGAAGTTCCAGGTTCGACACGCCGTTGCGCACCAGATAGCGCACCAGGCCCGGGGTCACATCGGCAAAGGCGCGCGAAGCCGGTCTGAGCACCGCCTGATCGACGGTCTTGTTCAGCTCGTGCATGCGGCGGTTGGTGGCCTGATAGGGGTCGGCAATCAGGCTTCCGTCGGTGGGCGGCGGGGTGCAGGCAACCAGACCCAGGGCGAGCAGCGCGCCCCGAACAAGGCGGAAACAACGGGATCCAAAGGCAAACATCTGTATCCATCCATGTCGCCGGCCCGGAATCCGGCCGCACAGACTCTCTCTGATAGGCGCTTGCCAAGCCGGCGTCAAAAGCCCAATCAATGGCTGCGATGCCCCGCGCGGCGCTGTTGCCGGCGGAAGACAGGCGGGCGGGGGCGATGGCCGGCCTCGCGGTGGCGCCGGTTCCGTGCTAGGGTCGCCGCCTCGGCCGTAGGGACGAAGAAGGACAGCATGCCGCCGACACCGAACCACAGGGCCGGACGGGCCGAACTGCGCGCCGCGCTGGCCGGGTCGCAACGCCTGTTCTTTGGCGTGGCGGTGTTCAGCTTCTTCGTCAACCTGCTGATGCTGACCGGCCCGCTCTACATGCTGCAGATCTACGACCGGGTGCTGACCAGCCGGTCCGAGGCGACGCTGGTCGCGATCTCGGTGCTGGTGGTGATGCTCTACGCCCTCTCGGGGGCGCTGGACTATGCGCGCGGCCGGGTGATGGCCCGGGTGGGCGCGCGATTCCAGAGCATGCTGGACCGGCGCGTGTTCGAGGCGGTGCTGCGGCGGTCGATCGCCCCGGAGGAGCGCACGCGGCCCGCCACCGGCCTGCGGGATCTGGAGGCGGTGCAGCGGCTGTTCTCCTCGCCGGCCCTGTTCTCGTTCTTCGACATGCCGTGGACACCGGTCTTCGTGCTGATCCTGTTCCTGTTCCACTGGATCCTGGGCACCGCGGCGGTGATCGGCGGGGCGGTGCTGGTGGGGCTCACACTGCTCAACCAGTGGCGGTCCAGGCGGCCGCTGGTCGAGGCGACGCAGATGTCGGCCGAGGCGGAGACCTTCTCGGAATCCCTTCGCCGCGAGGCCGAACTCGTCCAGGGGCTGGGCATGCGCGATGCCGGGCTGGCGCGCTGGCGCGCCCGCCGCGACCGGGCGCTGGAGGCGACGATCGACGCCTCGGACACCTCGGGCACCATCTCCAGCGTCTCCAAGTCGTTCCGCTTCTTCATGCAGTCGATGATGCTGGGGCTGGGCGCCTGGCTGGTGCTGCGCGGCGAGTTGAGCCCCGGCATGATGATCGCGGGGTCGATCCTTCTGGGCCGCGCCCTGGCGCCGATCGAACAGGCGATCGGACAATGGGCGCTGGTCCAGCGCGCCCGCCAGGGCTGGGTGCAGCTGGCCGAACTCCTGGAAAAGACGCCCGTCGAGCCCGCGCGCACCGAATTGCCGCGCCCGCGCGCGATCCTTGATGTGGAACAGATCACCGTGGTGCCCCCCGGCGAGAAGGTCGCGACGCTGCGCATGGTCAGCTTCCGCATCGAGCCGGGCCAGGCGATGGGGGTGATCGGGGTCTCGGGCGCGGGCAAGTCCACGCTCGCCCGCGTCATCACCGGAATCTGGCGCCCCGCCTCGGGAACCGTGCGCCTCGACGGCGCCGCGCTGGATCATTACGGCAACGAGGCGCTGGGCCGGCATATCGGCTATCTGCCCCAGGAGGTGGCGCTGTTCGATGCCACCGTGGCCGAGAACATCGCCCGCCTGTCGCCCGAACCCGATGCGGCCAAGGTGGTCGAGGCCGCGAAGAAGGCCGGCGCGCACGAGATGATCCTGAAGCTGCCGCAGGGCTATGACACGCGCATCGCCACCGGCGGGGGGCGCCTATCCGGCGGGCAGCGCCAGCGCATCGGCCTGGCCCGGGCGATGTATGGCGACCCGGTGATCCTGGTGCTGGACGAACCCAACTCCAACCTCGATTCGGCAGGCTCGGACGCGCTGAACCGCGCCATCCAGAAGATGAAGGATGAAGGCAAGGCGGTGATCATCATGGCCCATCGCCCCGCGGCGATCGCCATGTGCGACACGCTGCTCTTGCTGGACGGCGGCATGCGCCGCGCCTTCGGCCCGCGCGACGAGGTGCTGCGCGAGCATCTGCGCAACTTCAACCAGGTCGCCGGAACGATCGGCGCGGGGCCGCGCCCCCCCGCAACGCCCCCCGCCGACGCCACCGAGGGCCGGACATGAGCCGCCAGGACAGCACGCTTCCACCCAGCCCGCCGCTGGAGCGTCCCGCGGCCGCCGGCAGGGGCGAGGGC
>RFGB01000227.1 GCA_003697125.1 Alphaproteobacteria bacterium | reverse complement strand
CGCCGCCGCCCGGCGCGGGGCGCTCCGCTTCTCGTCGATCTCCGGCTTCAGGAGGCGCTGATGGCCCGCCACCGCGGCCGCGGCTTCGCGGCGATCAACTATCCCATCGGCATGAACCTCGGCGGCGATCCCAGCCAGGCGCTTGTCCACGCCAATCCCGACGGCAAGTTCACCGTCGCCCTGTCCTCGATCGACCTGGGGCAGGGGATGAAGTCGGTGACCCGCCAGATCGCGGCCGAGACCCTGGGCGTTCCGGTCGAGGATGTCTGGGTGGACACCGCCGATTCCGACACCGGCCCGCACTGCATGGGCAGTTTCGCCAGCCGCGGCACCCATCGCGTGGGCAATGCGGTGATCCAGGCCGCGCTGGAGGCCCGGGCGGTGCTGCTGGAGGCGGCGGCCGAGGAGCTCGAGGTCGATCCGGGCGACCTCGTCACCGACGGGCGGGGCAACATCCATGTCCGCGGCGCGCCCTCGCGCTCGATCACCACCATGGCCGCCGCCCAGGCCGCCCAGTTCAAGCAGGGGCGGACCGTCTCGGGGCGCGGGATCTTCCTGATCCCGCTTTCCGAGGTCGATCCCGATACCGGCGAGATGACCCCGGTGACCTGCTTCGCCCATGCCGCCATGCTGGTCGAGGTGGAGGTCGATGACGAGACCGGCGAGGTCGTCATCACCGACATGAAGTCGGCCTACGAGGTCGGCCGGGCGCTGAACCCGCGCCTTGTCGAACAGCAGCTGGTGGGCGGGGCCTGGATGGGCATGTCCCATGCCGCCTGGGAGACCACCGAGCCGCGCTATCCCGATCGCGATCCCGCCCCGGTCGACTTCCAGGGCTACATCATGCCGGGGCCGGGCGACCTGGCGCCGCACCACATCAGCGTGCTGGAACGCCCCGCCCCCGACGGGCCCTATGGCGGCAAGGGCCCGGGCGAGATGTGCGCCAATCCGGTCCTGCCCGCGGTGGTGAATGCCATCCATGACGCCGTCGGGATCCGCATCGACGAGCTTCCCGTGACGCCCGAGAAGGTGCTGCGCGCCCTGCGCGCGCAGGGCGGGGCCAGGCCGCCGAGGCGCTGATGCCGGTCCGTCGCGTCATCCAGGGCATCGACGGTCCCGGACCGCTGGCCGGCGCGCTGCGCGAGGCGCAGTACATCGCCGATGACGGTCTGGCCACCGCCGCCTATCTGGCGCTGGCGCTGGGCAAGCCGCTGCTGCTCGAGGGCATGCCCGGCGTGGGCAAGACCGAGGCGGCGAAGGCGCTGGCCTCGGTGCTGGGCCGCGAACTGGTGCGCCTGCAATGCTATGAGGGGATCGACTCGGCCGCCGCGCTCTACGAATGGAACTTCCCGCGCCAGATGCTGGCCATCCGCCAGGCGGGCGAGGGGCATGTCAACCTCTATGCCGACGAGTTCCTGATCCCGCGCCCGCTGATGCTGGCCCTGCAGGATCCGCGCGCACGGGTGCTGCTGATCGACGAGATCGACCGCGCCGATCACGAGTTCGAGGCGTTCTTGCTGGAATTCCTGTCCGACTTCACCATCTCGATCCCCGAACGGGGCACGATCCGGGCCGAGGAGGCGCCGGTGGTGATCCTCACCTCGAACCGAACCCGCGCCCTGCACGAGGCGCTGCGCCGGCGCTGCGTCTATCACTGGATCGACTATCCCGATCCGGCGCTGGAGGCGCAGATCGTGATGATGCGCGCCAGCACCGTCGCCCGCGATACCGCCGAACGGGTCGTGCGGGCGGTGGGACGGCTTCGGGCCGAACCCCTCGCCAAGCCCCCCGGCGTGGCCGAGACGGTGGAGTGGGCCGAGGCGGCGACGCTGCTCAACAGCCAGGGCGCCCCGTGGCCCGCCGCCTTCGCCCGGGCGATCGGCGTCGCGCTGAAGGATCAGGACGACATCGCCTTCGTCGCACCGCGGCTCGATGCGATCCTCGAGGCGACCGCATGACCCCGCCGCGCCCGCTGGCCCCCTTCCTCGCCCTCGCCCCCGCCCTGCGGGCGGCCGGCTTCGCGGCGGCGCCCGAACAGACCACCGCCTTCATCGCCGCGGTCGGCCTGCTGGGGCCGCGCTCGATCCACGCCATCCGCCGCGCGGCCCATGCCGTGTTCGGCCCCGACCCGGACCGGCGCGCCGCATTCGACGAGGTGTTCGACGCCGTCTTTCTGGGCCGGGCCTTCGCCGCCCCCGCCCCCGGCGCGCCCGAGGACCTGCCCGGCGCCTATGATGCGGGCGGGCCGATGGAGCTGCCCGAGGGCGGCGAGGAGGAACCCGGCGGGCAGCAGGCGACGCGGGTCGAGCGGCTGGCCGGCCGCAGCTTCGACGGCGGCGAGGCCCGGGCGCTGGACGCCTTCATGCGCGCCGCCCCCGCCGCCATGCCCCGCCGGCTTACCCGCCGCCTGGCCCCGGGCCGGGGGCGCCGGCCCGACCCGCGGCGCGCGTTCCGCCAGATGGTGCGCCGCGATGGCGAGATCACCCGCCTGCCGCGCCTGATGCGCCGGCGCAAGCCGCGACGCGTCCTGCTGCTGATCGATGTCTCGGGATCGATGAAGGCGGGAACCGAAGGGGCGATGCGCCTGGCCCATGCGCTGGTGCAGGCGCTGCCCGAGACCGAGGTGTTCACGCTGGGCACCCGGCTGACCCGCGTCAGCCGGGCCCTGCGCATCCGCAACCGCGATCACGCACTGTCCATGGCGGCGGGGCTGGTCGCGGACTGGGACGGGGGCACGCGGCTGGGCGAGGCGCTAGCGGTCTTCCTGTCGGTGCCCCGGTTCGCCGCCCATGCCCGTGGCGCGATGGTCGCCATGATCTCGGACGGGCTGGAACGCGGCGGCCCCGAGGCGCTCCTGACCGCCATGGCGCGGCTGCGGGGGCTGGCCTGGGGCATCCTGTGGCTCAATCCGCTGGCCGACGGCCCGGCATGGCAGCCCGAGACCCGGGCGATGCGCGCGGTGATGCCGCTGATCGACCGGCTGATGCCCGGCGCCGGCGTGGCCGATCTGGCCGAAGGGCTGCTTCGCTTCGCGAGGGATGCGCGATGAGCGTGATCGACGCCCATTTCCACATCTGGCGCCAGGCCGATCTGCCCTGGCTGTCGGGGCCGATGCAGCCGCGCATCTTCGGCCCATACGAGCCGATCCGCCGCGACTATCCGATGGCGGAATATCTGGCCGACATCGCGCAGTCGGGGGTCACCAGGGCCGTCTATGTCCAGGCGAACTGGCCGGCCGATCGCGGCTATGAAGAGGCGGCCTGGGTCGCCTCGGTCGCGGCCGAGACCGGCTGGCCCCATGGCATCGTCGCCTTCGCCGACATGACCGCCGCCGATGTGCGCCCGGCGCTCGACCGGCTGGCGGGGCTGGCGCTGGTGCGCGGCATCCGCCAGCAGTTCCACTGGCACCGGAATCCGCTCTACCGCTTCGCCGCGCAGCCCGAGCTGTGCCGCGACCCGCTGGTGCAGCGCAACATCGCGCGGCTGGCCGATTACGGCCTGGCCTTCGACCTGCAGGTCTTCGCCCCGCAGATGGCGGGCGCGGCCGAGCTGGCCGCCGCCTGTCCGGGCGTGACCTTCGTGCTGCAGCATGTCGGCATGCCCGAGGATCTGTCGGCCGAGGGCCTGGCGCGCTGGGAGGAGGGGCTGGCGCTTCTGGCCGCCTGCCCGAACGTCGTGGTGAAGCTGTCGGGGCTGGGAACCTTCATCCATCGCAACGATGCCGACCACATCACCCGCATTGCCGCGGTCGCCCTGCGCCTTTTCGGGGCGGAGCGTTGCCTGTGGGGCTCGAACTTTCCGATCGAGAAGCTGTGGTGCGGCTATGGCGATCTGCTCGCGGCCTGGCGCGCGGCGCTGTCGGCACTGCCCGAGGCCGCGCGGCGGGCGATCTTTCATGACACCGCGGCCCGGGTCTACCGGGTCTGAGAACGGAGGGACGGATGGCACTCGAGATCAAGATCCTCGATTACGGCGACATCGAGCTGGAAAGCAGCTTCCTGGTGCTGGGCCGCGACTGCGGCCGGGTGCGCCGGGTGCCCGTCTACGGCTTCCTGATCCTCGGCGGTCAGTATCCGGTGGTGGTCGACACCGGCTATCGCGACAATGCCATCATGGAAACGCTGGGCATGCGCGGCCTGCAGTTCCACGAGAACATGATCGAGAACCAGCTGGCCCGGCACGGGGTCAAGCCCGGTGACGTGCGCTATGTGCTGCACACCCATCTGCACATCGACCATGCGGGCAAGGACGACCATTTCCCGATGAACACCACCGTGGTCATCAACCGGCGCGAGCTGGAGTACTCCGTCTCGGGGCTGATGCATCCGCAATATCCCAAGCCCGACATCATCCATCTGGTCGAGAGGCTGCACACCCCGGGTGCGCTCCGGCTCGAGGATCTGGAGATCTCGGGACCCGTGGAGCTGATGCCCGGCATCGTGCTGGAGGCCGCCGGCGCCCACACCGAGGGGTCGATGAACGTGCATGTCGAGACCGCCGAGGGCATCGCCACCATCTGTGGCGACGTGATCTATGACTTCCAGGACCAGATCGTCGAGCCCCAGCGGACCTTCGGCCCCGAGGAATACCAGGTCACCGGCAATCATGGCGGCTCGAAGCGCGGCGAGAAGGCGGCGATCCGCAAGCTGATGTATTCGGGGGCGAAGTTCCTGCTGCCCGTCCATGACAAGCCCGCCAAGGTCGAACGCGGCCAGGTGGTCGGCCGGCTCGACATGTCGATCCCCGGCCCGGTCAGCCAGACCGTGCGGCGGCGCGACTGGTTCCCGATGTGAGGGCGGGGGGATGGCACACGAGGCGCTGGATCCCGCCTTCCGGGATCTGATCGACGAACATGCGCCCGTTCGCCAGATCGGGCAGGGCTTCACCTTCACCGAAGGCCCCATCTGGCACCCGGTGGACCATTATCTGCTGTTCTCGGACATGCCGGCGGATGTGCGCCGGCGCTGGGACCGTTCGGGCGTGCGCGAGGTCATGCGGCCCTCCAACAAGGGCAACGGCATGACCTATGATGCCGATCTGAACCTCCTGGTGTGCGAGCACGCGACCTCCTGCGTCGCGCGCTTCCGCACCGACGGGCGGCGCGAGGTGCTGGCCAGCCATTTCGAGGGGCGCGAGCTGAACAGCCCCAACGACATCTGCGTGAAATCCGACGGGTCGATATGGTTCACCGATCCCTGGTACGGGCGCATGCCGGTCTATGGCGTGGAACGCCCGCGCCAGCTGGGCTTTCAGGGGGTCTACCGTCTGCCGCCCGGCCACCGGCCTGGCGACGAGCCGGAGCTGGTGGTCGACCGCTTCCTGTTCAGCATGCCGAACGGGCTGTGCTTCTCGCCCGACGAGCGGCTGCTCTATGTCAACGATACCGAACAGGCCCTGATCCGCGTCTTCGAGGTCGACGGCCGGCGGCTGAAATCGGGGCGGGTCTTCGCCTCGGGCATCCGTGACAGCCTGAAGCCGGGCGTGCCGGACGGGATGAAATGCGATGCGGCCGGCAATGTCTGGGTGACCGCGCCGGGGGGGCTGTGGGTCTATGCGCCCGACGGCCGCCTGATCGGCAAGGTGGCGATCCCCGAGCTTGCCGCAAATCTGCACTGGGGCGGCAAGGACTGGCGCACGCTGTTCGTCTGCGCCTCGACCAGCCTCTATGCGATCGACGTGAAGATCGGGCCGCGCAGCGAACCCTTCATGCGTGCGCGTCCCCGCGCCGGCGCCGGCCGCGAGAGCGGCGGGGAAAGGGCCGCGGGCGGCGGGCTCAGGCTCGATCCCGCGCGCTGCGCGCTGATCATCCAGGACATGCAGAACGATGTGGTGATGGAGGGAGGGGCCTTCGCCGACAGCGGCGCGCCGGCCCATTGCCGCGAGCAGAACGCCATCGCCAATGCCGCCCGGCTGGCCGAACGCTGCCGCGCGCTGGGCATCCCGGTGATCCATGTGCATTTCCTGGTCCATCCCGGCGCGCCCGGCATGACGCTGAATGCGCCGCTGTTCGAGGGCGTCGTCGACTCGAACGCGCTGGTGCGCGGGACATGGGGCGCGGAGCCGGTGGCGGGCCTGGAGCCGCGCCCGGGTGACCATGTGGTCGAGAAGATGCGGATGAGCGCCTGGGAGGGCACCAGCCTCGAGACCATCCTCAAGGCCGAGGGCCGCGACATCCTGATCGAGACGGGCGCCTGGACCAACATGTCCATCGAGCATACCGCCCGCACCGGGGCCGACAAGGGCTATGTGATGGTGATCCCCGAGGATGCCTGCGCCACCATGAATGCCGACTGGCATCGCGCGAGCATCGATTACGCGCTGCAGAACGTGGCGCTGGTCACCACGACCGACGAGGTTCTCGCGGCATTGTCGTGACCGCCCCGGCAGGACGCCCCGCCCCGGACAGCGCCGCGCGGCGTCGGCGGCATCGCGGCCCACCCGCGCCCTGCCGGGGCGGATCTGGGCACCGCGTCGGCCGCTGGCGCAGCGG
>RFGB01000226.1 GCA_003697125.1 Alphaproteobacteria bacterium | reverse complement strand
GTCCCGGAGCCCGCGCCCGATCCCGCCGAGGCGGTGGCCGCCGCCGATCCCGACATCGCGCCCAGCGCCCGCGCCCCCCGGCAGGCGCCGCGGCCGGAACCGCGCCCGGCCAGGGTGCGCGACATCGCCGCCGCCGCCGCGCCGGCGCCCGCGCCCACCCCCGCCGCGGCCGAACGGCGCGACATTGCCTTTCCCCCGCCGGGCACGCCCTTGATCCAGCTGGGCGCCTTCGACACGCCCGAGGTGGCGCAGGCCGAATGGCAGCGCCTGCTTCGCCTGCATGGCGACCTGCTGGGGACCAAGGGCCCGCTGATCCAGCGCACCCAGTCCTCGGGGCGGGTGTTCTTCCGCCTGCGCGCGGAGGGCTTCGAGGATCTTGCGGATGCCCGCAGCACCTGCGCGGCGCTGACCGCGCGGGGGGCGGCCTGCATCCCGGCCCGCCAGGAATGAGCGCGCCGCGCGCCTGCATCCTCGGCTGCTCGGGGCCGGAACTGACCGCATCCGAGCGGGACTTCTTCCGCGACGCCGACCCCTGGGGCTTCATCCTGTTCGCCCGCAACCTGCGCGATCCCGACCAGCTTCGCCGGCTGACCGGGGCGCTGCGCGATGCGTTGGGCCGCGCCGCCCCGATCCTGATCGACCAGGAAGGCGGGCGCGTGCAGCGGCTGGGCCCGCCGCACTGGACCGCCTGGCCGCCGGTGCGGGCGCTGTGCGCCGCCGGTCTGGCCGAGGATGCGCTGCGCGAGGCGCTGTTCCTGCGCTATCGCCTGATCGCGGCGGAACTGGATGCGGTGGGCATCGATGTCAACTGCGTCCCCGCCGTCGACCTGGCCAGGCCCGAGACCCATCCCATGCTGGCCGACCGTCTTCTGGGCGAGGATCCCGCCACGGTCGCCGCCCGCGGGCGGGTGATCGCCGAGGCGACGCGCGCGGGCGGGGTGCTGCCCGTGGTCAAGCATGTCCCCGGCCATGGCCGAAGCGATCGCGACAGCCATCTGACCCTGCCGGTGGTCGCGACCGATCTCGACACCCTGCGCGCCACCGACTTCGCCGCCTTCGCCGCGCTGGCCGACCTGCCGTTGGCGATGACGGCGCATGTGCTCTACCCGGCGCTGGACGCCGAACGCTGCGCCACCCTTTCGCCCGCTGTGATCGCCGAGATCCGCGAACGGATCGGATTTTCCGGCCTGCTGATGAGCGACGACATCGGGATGGGCGCGCTGCGGGGGCCCGTGGCCGCGCGCGGGCGGGCCGCGCTGGCGGCCGGCTGCGACGTGGTGCTTCATTGCGCCGGGGACCGGGCGGGGATGGAGGCGCTGGCCGCCGAGCTACCGCCGCTTGCCGGGGTGGCGCTGGCGCGCGCCCGGGCGGCCGAGGCGGCCCGCCAGCCCGCCGCGCCCTTCGATGCCGCCGCGGCGCGGGCGCGTCTTGCCGCCATCACGGGAGAGCGGCTCCATGCCTGACGACTTCGCCGAGGGTTTCGACCGTGCCGGAGAGGTTGCCGGGCGGCTTGCCGCCGAGGCGCTGGTCGTCGATGTCGACGGCTATGAGGGGCCGCTCGATCTGCTGCTGACGCTTGCACGCCAGCAGAAGGTGGACCTGCGCCGCGTCTCGATCCTGGGGCTGGCCGAACAGTATCTCGCCTTCGTCGCCGCGGCGCGGGCGCTGCGCATCGAGCTTGCCGCCGACTATCTGGTGATGGCGGCCTGGCTCGCCTGGCTGAAGTCGCGGCTGCTGCTGCCCCCCGATCCTGCGGCCGAGGAACCCTCGGGCGAGGAGCTGGCCGCGCATCTCGCCTTCCAGCTGGAGCGGCTGGAGGCGATGCGCAACGCCGCGCGGCGGCTGATGGGGCGCCACAGGCTGGGGCAGGACTTCTTCGCCCGGGGCATGCCCGAGGCCGTCACCCTGCGCCGCCGCGTGAAATGGGAGGCGGGCCTGATCGACCTGTTGCGCGCCTATGCCCGGGTGCGCACCCGCGAGGACTACACCCCCCTGCATGTCCGCCGCGACCCGGTCTTCACCATGGAGATGGCGCTGGAACGGCTGCGCGGGATGGTCGGCACCGCGGTGGACTGGACGATCCTGGAGGCCTTCCTTCCCGACGGCTGGCGCATCCACCCGCGCCGGCGGCGATCGGCGGTCGCCGCCACCTTCGCGGCGATGCTGGAACTGGTGCGCAGCGGCGAGGTCGAGATCACGCAGGCCGGGACCTTCGCGCCGCTGATGCTGCGGGCGCGGCGGAGGGAGGATGGCTGACAGCACGACGGCAAGCCTGTTCCCCGAGCTTCCGCTGGCCGAGCAGGAGCGGATGGTCGAGGCGGTCCTGTTCGCCACCGCCGAGCCGCTGACCGAGGCGGAGCTGGCCGAACGCCTTCCCGAGGGGATCGATCTGCCCGGGGCACTGGCCGCGCTGGAACGGCACTATCGCGACCGCGGCGTGCGGCTGGTGCGCATCGGCGAGGCCTGGGCGTTCCGCACCGCCCCGGATCTGGGCCATCTGATGAACCGCGAGGCGGTCGAGACCCGCCGGCTGTCGCGCGCGGCGATCGAGACGCTGGCGATCATCGCCTATCACCAGCCGGTCACCCGCGCCGAGATCGAGGAGATCCGGGGCGTCAGCGTCTCGCGCGGGACGCTGGACCTGCTGATGGAGCTCGACTGGGTGCGGCTCGGGCGCCGGCGCATGACCCCGGGCCGGCCGGTGACCTTCGTGACCACCACCGCATTCCTCGATCATTTCGGGCTGGAGAGCGCGCGCGACCTGCCGGGCATCGCCGAGCTGCGCGAGGCGGGGCTGCTCGACAACCGGCCGCCGCCGGGCGGGCCGCGCGGGCGCGCGGACGGGGATGACGTCGAAGGCGAGGCGGACGAGCCCGGCGACATGTTCGACGCGGACTGAGCGCCGCCGCCCTCAGGGGCTGCGGAAGTGCTTCGCCAGCTTCAGCCCCTGCCCCTGATAGGTGGAACCCAGCCCCGCCCCATACAGCCGGTCGGGCGGCGCGGCCATCCGCTCATAGACCAGCCGGCCCACGATCTGGCCATGTTCCAGCGCGAAGGGCGCCTCGTGGCAGCGCACCTCGAGCACGCCCCGCGCCCCCGCCCCGCCGGCCGCGGCATGGCCGAAGCCGGGGTCGAAGAAGCCGGCATAATGGACGCGGAACTCGCCCATCATCGGCGTATAGGGCGCCATCTCGGCGGCGCAGTCGGGGGGGACATGCACCGCCTCGCGGCTGACCAGGATGTAGAACGCGCCGGGGTCGAGGATGATGCCCCCCCCGGGGCGGGGATGCACGGGATCCCAGAATTCCGCCACCGGGTAATGGTCGATGCGGTCGAGGTCGATCAGCCCGGAATGGGCGCGGGCGCGCCAGCCGACCGGGGCGCCATCGCGCGCGACGAGATCGACCGAGAAGCCGATGCCCCCGTCGATATGGGCATCGCCGTCGACCAGCCGCCGTTCGGCCTGCAGCCGCGCCAGCTCCTCGTCCGGGATCACCGCACGGCCGCGGCGGAACCGGATCTGGTTCAGCCGCATCCCGGGCCGGACCAGCACCGAGAAGCTGCGCGGGCAGATCTCGGCGAATAGCGGCCCTGCATAGCCGGCCTCGACGCGGTCGAACTCGCTGCCGTGATCGACGATCAGCCGGGTGAACAGGTCGAGCCGGCCGGTCGAGCTCTTGGCATTGGCCACGGCGGACAGATCGCGGGGCAGGGCGAGGCTTTCGACCAGCGGCACGATGTAGACGCAGCCCGTCTCCAGCACGGCGCCGCCGGTCAGGCTCATCCGGTGCATGGCGAAGTCGGGCAGCCGCTCGGCCACGCTGCGCCCCGCCCCCGGCAGGAACGAGGCGCGCACCCGCCAGGCGTGATCGCCGAGGCGCAGGTCGAGGCTTGCGGGCTGGATCTGGGCGGGGCTGACCGGCGATGCGGCCCGGATGGCGCCGGTGCGGATCAGCCCCTCGATCGCCTGGGCGGGCAGGACCCCCAGGGCGCTCATGTGGCCGCCCCCGGCAGGGAGCGGCCCCATGTGGTGGTCGGGCCGGCGAGATTCGAACTCACGACCTCTTGCGCCCCATGCAAGCGCGCTACCAGGCTGCGCCACGGCCCGACACGGGGGCGTTCATATACGCCTTTCGCGATGCTGCGCAAGGGCGAACTGGCGCGTCAGCGGGACAGGTCGCGCAGGATGCGGGCGCGCACCGCCTCCAGCCGGCGCACCGCGTCGCGGATCATGGCGATCCGCGCGGGGTCGGTGCCGCCCTGCGCCGGGGGGGCGATCTCCTCGACCAGATCGTCGTCGGACCACAGGTCGTCGCCGCTGTCGGCCTCGGCCTCGATCGCGGGGTTGCCGGTGGACTGATCCTCGCGCCCGCGTCTCATCACCGCCTTCTGCCCCTGTTCCCGGAAGATCTTCTGCACGCCCTTGATGGTCAGGCCGTCGACATAGAGAAGCTCGCGGATGCCGCGCAGCAGGTCCACATCCTCGGGCCGGTAGTAGCGCCGGCCGCCGCTCGACTTCATCGGGCGCAGTTGCGAGAACTTGCTCTCCCAGAAGCGCAGCACATGTGCCGGAACGTCAAGGATCTCGGACACCTCGCTGATCGTCCGGAAGGCCTGCGGCGACTTGTGCGACTGCGCCTGCTTGGGCCGGGTGACAGCCATCGCTTCAAACCCCCTGATTCACCTTGTCCTTCAGGATGTGCGAGGCGCGGAACACCAGCACGCGGCGCGGCTCGATCGGCACTTCCTCGCCGGTCTTGGGGTTGCGGCCGATGCGGCGGTTCTTCGACCGCACCGTGAAGGTGCCGAAGGACGAGATCTTGACGGATTCGCCGCGCACCAGCGCGTCCGAGATCATGTCCAGCACGCTCTCGACGAGCTGCGCGGATTCGTTGCGCGACAGCCCGACCTCGCGATAGACGGCTTCGGTAAGGTCGAGCCTTGTCAGTGTCTTGGAGCTCAAAGCTGATATCCTCCCGGAGGCGCGGCACAGGGGGTATTGATGCCGGCGGCGCCGGATCGCCCAAAGGTTAGTGAGAACCCCGAAAGGGAGTCAACATCAACGGCCTGCGGCCGGTCGCGAACAGGCCGTGGCAGCGCCGCCTACCAGCGCATCGCCGCCGCACCCCAGGCCAGCCCGCCGCCGATCGCCTCCATCAGGATCAGGTCGCCGCGGCGGAAACGCCCCTCGGCATTGGCGACCGACAGGGCGAGGGGGATGGAGGCGGCCGAGGTGTTGCCATGCTCCTGCACGGTGACCACCACCCGGTCCATGCCGATGCCCATGCGGTCGGCGGTCTTGCGGATGATGCGCAGATTCGCCTGATGCGGCACCACCCAGGCGACATCGGCCGCGGTCAGCCCGGCCTGGGCCAGCGCCTGTTCGCCCGCCGCGGCAAGCTTCTCGACCGCATGGCGGAACACCTCGCGCCCTTCCATGCGGACATGGCCGGCGCGCCCGGTGCTGGACGGGCCGCCATCGACGTAGAGCAGGTCGTGGTGGCGGCCGTCGGAATTGAGGTTGACCGACAGGATGCCCCGGTCATCGGGCCTGCCGCTGCCCGTCTCGCCGCGCAGGATCAGCGCCCCGGCGCCATCGCCGAACAGCACGCAGGTGCTGCGGTCGGTCCAGTCGAGGATGCGGCTGAAGGTCTCGGCGCCGATCACCATGATGGTGCGCGCCTGACCGGCCAGGATCATCGCATTCGCCGCCGCCAGGGCATAGATGAAGCCCGCGCAGACCGCCTGCACGTCGAAGGCGAAGCCATGGGTCATGCCGATGGCGTGCTGGACGCGGGTCGCGGTGGCGGGAAAGGTCTCGTCGGGGGTGGCGGTGGCGACGATCAGCCCGTCGATCTCGGCCGCGCCGATCCCGCCATCGGCCATCGCCGCGCGGGCGGCATGGATGGCGAGATGCGAGGTGAGCTCGCCCTCGGCCGCGAAATGGCGCCGTTCGATTCCGGTGCGGTCACGGATCCAGGCGTCCGAGGTGTCGAGGGTCGCCTCGAACTCGGAATTCGGAACCACCCGGGCGGGAAGATAATGCCCGCAGCCAACCGGAACCGCACGCAGCACGCTCATGCTCCCTTGCCCAGCCCGGCCGGATGGCCGAGGGTCCCGTTCTGCGCGGGCTGGCCCGAAGCCACCCGCGCGGCCAGCTTCCCGGCGAAGCCCGCCTTGCCCATGCGGAAGGCCAGCTTCAGCGCCGCGGCGACGCCGGTGGCATCGGCGCTGCCATGGCTCTTCACGACGGCTCCGTTGAGGCCGAGGAACACCCCGCCATTCACCCGGCGCGGGTCGATGCGCTTCTTCAGCCGGCGCAGCGACCCGTAGGCGAACAGCGCGGCGATGCGCGCCAGCGGGGTGGCGCGGAAGGCCTCGGACAGGAACTCGCCGATCAGCTTTGCGGTGCCTTCGGCGGTCTTCAGCGCGATGTTGCCGGTGAATCCGTCGGTCACGATCACGTCGACCGAATTGCCGGTGATGTCGCCCCCCTCGACGAAGCCGCGATAGACGAAGCGCGCATCGGGCGCCCCGGCAAGCGCGTTCAGGCGGTGATGGGCCTCCTGACGGTCGGAATTGCCCTTGTGTTCCTCGATCCCGACATTGAGGAGCCCGACCCGGGGCCGTTCGAGCCCCAGACCCAGCCGGGCATATTCCGCGCCCATGATGGCGAACTGCACCAGGCTTGCCGCATCGGCGCGCACATCCGCGCCGACATCCAGCACGATGTTGTGCCCCGCCGCATTGCGCGACGGCCACAGCACGGCGATGGCGGGGCGGCTGATCCCCTCGGCCCGGCGCAGCCTGAGGCTGGCGATGGCCATCAGCGCGCCGGTATTGCCGCAGGACACGGCGACCTGGGCCTCGCCGCGCGCCACCGCATCGATGCTGTTCCACATCGACGTGCCCCGCGCATGGCGCAGCGCGTGGCTGGGGCGTTCATCCATTGCCACCATGCCCGATGCCGGGCGCAGTTCGGTCAGCGCGGCCAGCGCCGGGCGCTTGCGCAGCATCGGTTCCAGCACCGCCGCGTCGCCATGCAGAAGGAACCGGATGCCCGGGTTCACCGCGGCGGACTTGGCCATGCCGCCCACGACCGCGACCGGGCCGCGGTCTCCTCCCATCGCATCGACCGAGACGACGATCTCGCTGGCCGTGCCCGGGCGTTCGGTCATCCTTTGCACCTCGGCGAACGTGCTGCCCGGTGGCGCGGGCCGCAGGCGTCGGGCCTATGCCGCGTCGTCTTCCAGATCGACTTCCTGCACCACCGAATAGACCTGCCGGCCGTCGTAATGGCCGCAGGAGGGGCAGACATGATGCGGGCGGCGCAGCTCGCCGCAATTGCTGCACTCGTTGGGATTCTCCGCCACCAGGGCGTCATGCGACCGGCGCATGTTGCGCTTGGAGGGTGTCTTCCTGTTCTGCTGGACGGCCATCTCATCACCTCGGTAACCGGATCCGCACCGGGATCCGGAACATGCGCGGGCGCCTTCGCGGCCCACCCGCCACATCCTGCCCGGAAAAGCGAGACGCGGACCATACCCGAAAATCCTGCCGCCGCAAGGAGTATCTGGCCCCTGCGTTCAACCCTCATCCGCCCCCGGCCGGCGCAGCGATGCCAGCGCGGCGAAGGGATTTTCCGCCGGCGGATCGTCGGGGTCAATCGCCTGCGCGACATGCGCCCCCGGCCGGCGCGGCCAGGGGTCGAGCGCCAGCGCCGCGGCCTCGATCGCCACCGCCCCGAGGTCGAGCCGCCGCGGCAGCGGTTCCACCTCATCCTCCTCGGGCGCATCGGGGTCCACCTCCGCCGCGGCGACGATCCCCGGCAGATAGCGGCGCAGCACCGGCTCGTCGATGCGCTGGACCACATCCTCGAGCGTCACCACGCAGGCCTGCACGATCCGCGCCCGCAGCCGGCCTTCCAGCCGCCAGCCCTCCGCCCCCTCGGGCCGCAGCATGCCCGAGAAGCGGAACCGGCCCACCGCCCGCGCGCCCAAGAGCGCCGCGATCGCCGCGCGTTCGGCCGGGGTGGCGGTCTCGTCGAAGTGATGCGGCCCCGAGCGCGGCAGCCGGTCGAGCCGCAGCGGGCGCGGCATCTCGGCCGGGCCCGGGGGAGGGGCGGAATCGGGGCGGTCCTGTGCGGGCATCCGTCATGCTCCCATGCCCCGCGGCGCCGGCGCGGGCACCGCGGCTTGAAATGGCCTGCGCGGCACGCTACCCAGATGCGGCACGGCGCGCCAGCGGCTGCGGCGGCCGGCATCGGGATGGTCCGGAATCGGGTCTTCTGTGGTCTGTCTGGCGGAGGAAGTCGCATGGCGCAAGGGCGTTCCGGCCCGGTCCGGCGGGGGGCGGTTCTGGCGCTGGCCGCCGCGCTGACGCTCGCGGCCTGCAGCCCGGTCTATCGCAGCCATGGCTATGCGCCGGTGGCCGAGGAGCTGGCCGCCATCCAGCCCGGCCGCGACACCAAGGCCACCGTGCAGGCGCGCATCGGCCGGCCCGGGGCGACCGGGGTGGTGGGCGACGATGCGTGGTATTACGTCGCCTCGACGGTCGAGCATTTCGCCTATCGTGAACCCAAGGTGGTCGACCGGCGGGTGGTGGCGATCAGCTTCGACGATGCCGGGGTCGTGCGGGACGTGCGCCAGTACGGGATCGAGGATGGCCGGGTGATCGACCTCGTCACCCGCACCACGCCCACCTATGGCAAGGAGCTGACGGTGATCCAGCAGCTGCTGGGCAACCTGCTGAACTTCGACGGCCGCTCGCTGTTGCAGAACTGATCGCCCGGCGGGTTCACGCGCCCTTGGGATCGTGGCGCAGGGCGACGCCGTTGATGCAGTAGCGCAGGCCGGTCGGGGGCGGGCCGTCGGGAAACACATGGCCCAGATGCGCATCGCAGCGCGCGCAGCGCACCTCGGTGCGGCGCATGAACCACGACCGGTCCTCGTGCTCCTCCACCGCCCCGGGCGCGATCGGCTGCCAGAAGCTGGGCCAGCCCGTCCCCGAATCGAACTTGTGCGCGGCATCGAACAGCGGGGCGTCGCAGCAGATGCAGCGGAACACCGCGGGCCCGGGGGGAAAGGAATCATGGGTGAACGGCCGTTCGGTCGCGTGCCGGCGCGTCACCCGATAGGCAAGGTCGTCAAGCCGCGCGCGCCATTCGGCATCGCTGCGCACGATCTTTCCCCCGGTTCCCTGCTGCGCTGAATCGGTCATCTTTTCCGCTCCCGGCCCTTGCAACCGCGCTGCGGCGGCTCAAGATGAATCTGGCCGGCGCGCGCCGGAATGCAAGCCCGGGTCCGGGGCGCCGCGGGGTGCGGCATGTCACCGAAGGGTCGGGGTCTTGTCACGGATCCGTCGCGCGGCCGTGGGATGAGGGCCGCCATGACATTGTTCCGCAAGCCCCGTTACGTTGCCCGCCTCGCGCAGGGGCCCGAAGACCTCCGCCGCGCCCAGGCCCTGCGCTACCGCGCCTTCCGGGCCGGGCGCACCGCCCCGCCCGGAGAGGGGCTGGACGCCGACGCCTTCGATGCGCTGTGCGACCATGTCCTGATCGAGGAGACCCGCAGCGGACGGCTGGTCGGCTGCTTCCGCATCATGCCGCTGGCATCGGGCCGCGAGATCGCCCGCTCCTACTCGGCCCAGCACTACAACCTTTCGGCGCTGGAAGCCTTTCCCGGCCCGATGGCCGAGATCGGCCGCTTCTGCGTCGATCCCGACATCCGCGATCCCGACATCCTGCGCACCGCCTGGGCGGCGGTGACCGCCCATGTCGATGCCAATGGCACCGAGATGCTGTTCGGCTGCTCGTCATTCATGGGGACCGAGGCCGAGCACTACCGCGATGCCTTCGCCCTTCTGGCCGCCGCCCATCTGGCGCCGCGGCGCTGGCTGCCGCGGGTCAAGGCGCCCAGGGTGTTCCGCTTCGCCCGCCGGCTGCGGCTGATCAAGCCGGACCTGAAGCTGGCGATGAAGCGCATGCCGCCCCTTTTGCGCGCCTATCTGGGCATGGGGGTCTGGGTTTCGGACCATGCGGTGATCGACCGCGAGCTGGACACGCTGCACGTGTTCACCGGGCTCGAGATCCGCGCGGTGCCGCAGGCGCGGGCGCGCCGGCTGCGGGCGCTGTCGGGCTGACCGGCGCGCGGGCTTGCGCCGGGGCGCGGGCCGGCGCAGCATGCCGCCATGCTGACGATCGATCCCGCGCTGTTCCGCCCCGAGGCGGTGGACCCCGAGACCCGGCGCTTCAACGCCGAGCTGGAGGAGCGGCTGGCCGGGCTGCCCGCCACCCACGAGGTTCCCCCCGAGGTCACCCGGCAGGCGCGGGCCGAGGGACGCGGGATCTTTCCCCCAGGCGGGCCCCTGGCCGGTTCGCAATGGCGCGACATTCCCGGCGGGCGGGTGCGCATCAGTCCCGCCCCCGAGGCGCCGCGGGGGGTCTATCTGCACATCCATGGCGGGGGATGGACGCTGGGCGCCCCCGACCAGCATGACCGCGCCAATCAGGAACTGGCCGCGGCCAGCGGCTTCACCGTGGTCTCGGCCGCCTATCCGCTGGCGCCGGAGAATCCCTGGCCCGCGCAGCTGCCGCCGCTGATCGCGGCGGCCGAGTGGGCGGCGGCGCAATGGCCGGGCCTGCCGCTGGCGGTGGGCGGCGAATCGGCCGGGGCGCATCTGGCCGCCTGCCTGCTGCTGGCGCTGCGTGCCCGCGGCGGGCTGCGGCGCGTGGCGGGGGCGGTGCTGAACTACGGCATGTTCGATCTGGGCATGACGCCCTCGATGGCGCGATGGGGCGCGCGCAAGCTGATCCTCTCCACCCCCACGGTGGCGTGGTTCGTCGGCAATCTGCTGCCCGATCCGGGCGGTCGGCGCGACCCGGCGGTCTCGCCGCTGTGCGCCGACCTGTCCGGCATGCCGCCGGCGCTGTTCCAGGTCGGCACGCTGGACCCGCTGCTGGACGACAGCCTGATGATGGCGGCGCGCTGGGCGGGCGCGGGCAGCCCGGCCGCGCTCGCGGTTTGGCCGGGGGGCGTGCATGCCTTCGACGCCTTCGATCTGGCCATCTCGCGGGCCTTCCGCGACCGGCAGGCGGGATTCCTGTCGGGGCTGTGCTGAATCGCCGCGCCCCCCGCGGCGCCGGCGGGCGGGATGCTGACCCCCGGGGACGGGCGCGGCCGCGTCGCCCCGGCGGTGGCTGGGACGGCCGGCGCGCGGGGCCGGTCAGCCGCCGGTGACGGACATGTGGCGGCCGACCTCGCCGCGCACGCGGCTACGGGAATAGTCGAAGTCGTGCCCCTTCGGCTTGCGGGCGATGGCGCGGCGGATGGCCTCGACCAGCGGGGCATCGTCACCGGGATTCGCGCGCAGGACCGCGCGCAGGTCGGCATCGTCATCCTGGCCGAGGCACATGTAGAGCTGGCCGGTGCAGGTCAGCCGCACGCGGTTGCAGCTTTCGCAGAAATTGTGGCTCAGCGGCGTGATGAAGCCGATGCGCTGGCCGGTCTCGGACAGGCGCACATAACGCGCGGGCCCGCCGGTGCGCTCGGGCACGTCCACCAGCGTCCAGCGTTCCGCCAGCCGGGCGCGCAGGTCGACCAGCGGCCAGAACTGGTCGAGCCGGTCGCCCTCGACCTCGCCCATCGGCATCACCTCGATGAAGGTCAGGTCGAAGCCGCGCGCGCCGCACCATTCGACCAGGGCGAACAGCTCGTCCTCGTTGAAGCCCTTCAGCGCCACGGTGTTGATCTTGACGCGCAGCCCGGCCTCGGTCGCGGCATCGATGCCGTCCAGCACCTGCGCGAGCCGCCCCCAGCGGGTGATGCGGGCGAATTTCTGCGCATCGAGCGTATCGAGCGAGACATTGACCCGCCGGACCCCGCATGCGGCAAGCTGGCGGGCGAAACGGCGCAGCTGGCTGCCATTGGTGGTCAGCGTCAGCTCCTCCAGCGCGCCGCTGTCAAGATGGCGCGACATGGCGCGGAAGAAGGTCATGATGTCCTTGCGCACCAGAGGCTCGCCCCCGGTCACCCGCAGCTTGCGCACCCCCAGCCGGATGAAGGCCGAGCACAGCCGGTCGAGCTCCTCGAGCGACAGGAGCTCCTTGCGCGGCAGGAAGGTCATGTGTTCCGCCATGCAGTAGCTGCAGCGGAAGTCGCAGCGATCCGTGACTGAGACGCGCAGATAGGTCACGGCACGGTGGAACGGATCGACGAGCGGCGCGGTCATGGGCTCCTCCCTCGCCCCGGATATAGCCGAGCAAAGCATTCGGGAAAAGGGTCATTCCCCGCCTATCAGCGCGATCAGCCCCCCGGGGTCGACCTCGCGGGGCAGGGCGCCGAGGCCGTGGCGGGGCGCGGCGATGCGCGCGGCGATCAGCGCCTCGGCCAGGGGTTCGGGGCCCTCGCGCAGGGCGAGCCCGGCCTGGAGCAGGAGCGCGAGCGCCTCGGCCAGCGTGCGGGCCTCGGCCTCGGCAGGCATGCGCAGCATCGCCTCGACCCGCGCCAGCGCCGCGTCATAGCGCGCATCCCGCCCCGCCGCCGCGGCCAGCTCGGCGCGCAGCGCCTCGGCGCTGTCGGGGTTGCGGGTCAGCGCGCGCAGGATGTCGAGGCAGATCACATTGCCCGACCCTTCCCAGATGGCGTTGAGGGGCGATTCGCGAAACAGCAGCGGCATCACCCCCTCCTCGACATATCCCGCCCCGCCAAGGCACTGCATCGCCTCGAAGATCACCTGCGGACAGCGCGCGTTCGACCAGTATTTGGCGATGGCGACGGCGATGCGGGCCAGCGGCGCCCCATCGGGCGCATCGAAGGCGCGCGCCACCCGCAGCCCCAGGAGCAGCGCGCCCGCCCAGTCGATCGCCAGGTCGGCCAGCACCACCCGCATCAGCGGCTGGTCGATCAGCCGCCGCTGGAAGGCGGTGCGGTGGGCGGTCCAGTGATGCGCCTCGCTCAGCGCCCGGCGCATCAGCCCCGCGGGCGCCATGGCGGTGTCCAGCCGGGTATGGTGCACCATGGCCAGGATGGTGCGCACCCCCTCGCCCGGCGCGCCCAGCATTCGCGCCCAGGCGCCGTGATACTCGATCTCGGCCGAGGCGTTGGAACGGTTGCCCAGCTTGTCCTTCAGCCGCATCAGGTGGATGGCGTTGCGCTGGCCGTCGGGCGTCCAGCGCGGGACCAGGAAGCAGCTGATTCCCCCCGGCGCCTGGGCCAGCGTCAGGAAGGCGTCGCACATCGGGGCCGAGCAGAACCACTTGTGCCCGATCAGCCTCCAGCCCTCGCCATCGGGTTCGGCGCGGGTGGTGTTGGCGCGCACGTCCGATCCGCCCTGCTTCTCGGTCATCGCCATGCCGATGGTCAGCCCCGTCTTGGCGGCGGCGGGGGCGGATGCGGGGTCATAGCGCCGGGCCATGATTCCCGGCAGCCAGTCGGGCGCATGGACCCGCAGCGGCGGCACCGCGGCATAGGTCATGGTCATGGGGCAGCAATGGCCGGGCTCGATCTGGCTGGCCAGATAGACCATCGCGGCATGGTGCAGATGGCCCCCCGGGGCGGGTTCCCATGCGGTGGCGGCGTAGCCCGCGCCGATGCCGCGGGCCATCAGCGCATGCCAGGCGGGATGGAAGGCGACCTCGTCCAGCCGCCGCCCGCCGGGGTCGAAGATTCGAAGCTCGGGCGGGTAGCGGTTGGCCGCGCGCCCGTCCTCCTGGGCGGCCTCGCTGCCCATCTCGGCGCCATAGGCGGCCAGCGCATCCGCGCGCGGCGCGGGCAGGCCGGCGCAGGCGCGGCGCAGCAGCGGATCCTCCTGCCACAGCGGCAGGTCGCCCCGGGCCGGGGGCTGGTTGGTGACGTCATGGGTGGCGAGATGGCTGCGCGGGGCGAGGCTGGGCATGGCGGGGCTCCCTTCGCCCCGAGACTGGGCCCGCCCCGCATGGCGGTCAAGCGGCGCGCTTGCCGGCAGGGGGGTGGGGCCCCTATTGTCGCGCCGATGCGGGCAGGACAGGCGGGGCGGCAGGGGTCTGGGTGTGCGCGGCGTCCGGGCCGGGCGCGGCGCCGGCGCGCCCTGGCGGCGGGCCTTGCGGCAGGGCTTGTCGCGGGGCTGGCCGTGGCGGCGCCGGCCCCCGCCGCGCCGCCCGCGCCACCGGCGGAGTGGAGCGCGGCGCTGCGCATCGCGGCGGTGCGTCTGGGCGACGAGGCCGGGGTCAGGCCCCTCGATCCCGCCGATCCGGCCTCCGGGCCGGGCCGGCTGGGGCTGGTTCTGTTCGATGCGGCGCGGCGCTTCGCGCAGGCGCTGACCGGCGCGCGGGCGGTGACGCTGGATCTGCAGCTGCGCGGGAGTCGGGCGGCAGGGGCCGCGCCGGGCGCGGATGCGCCGCTGTCGCTGCGCTATGTGCTGCGCGACGGTGCGGGACGGGCGCTGGCCGAGAGCGGCTGGCGCGAGATCGCCGTGCCGGCGGCCGCCCCGGCGGGGGAGGAGGCGCTCGCCGCCGCCATCGCCGGCGACATCGCCGCCTGGGCGCGCGGGCTGGGCTGCCTGCCGGGGCGCGACTGCCGGGTGAGCCTGGCCGGAATGCCGCCGCCGCCGCGCCCGGCGGGCCGGACGCAGCCGCCCGAAGCGGCTGCCCCGCCTGGGCCGGCCGCGCCGGGGCCGGCCGTGCAGGGGCCGCAGGCGGGTCCCGCCGTCGCGGTCGCGCCGCGCCGGCGCCCGGTGCCTGCGGCGCGGCGGGCCCAGCCCGGGATGGGCGAGGCGCGCTGGATCGGCTCCACCCCCGCCGCACCGGCCGCCGAGTCGCGCCCCGGCCTATGGGTGGCCACCGACATGGTCGAGGTCGAGACCCCCGGATGGGTGGCCGACGAATCCACCGGCGCGACCATCGCCGTGCGGCTCATGCCGCTGCCGCCGGGGCGCCTCGCCCGGGCCGAGATGTCGGAGGCGGCGATGCGCGCGCTGGGCCTGGTGCCCGGGCAGCACGCCAATCTGTCGGTCTATCTGCCGCGCTGACCGGGCCCCGGGGCGGGCCGCAGCCCGCGCGCCGCCTCGCGCCGGGCGAAGGGCTTCAGCGCCATGCCCGGCCCGTCCAGGAAGTCGCGCGCGCGGGCGGCGTCATGGCGGGCCAGCGTGCGCAGCCATGTCGCGATCGCCTTTTGCACGAATCGGTCGCGGTCGCGCGCGGCCGCGGCCGCCCAGCCCAGCACCCGTTCGCTGCGGTCGCGGTCGTCGGGCCGCGGATGGCGCTGCCTTGCCCAGGGCAGGGTGAACATGAAGGCCGCGCGCCGCACCCAGGGAGAGGGATCGCGCGCCCAGGCCTCCAGATCGTCGAGCCGGGCGGGATCGGCGGCCAGCCGCCGCGACCCCGCCTCGGCGGCATGGTCGGTCAGCGCCCAGCCGTCCAGCATCGGCACCCAGCGGCGGATCTCGGCCCAGACCGCCGCGTCGGGACGGATGCGGGCCTGCACGAACAGCTTCGCCGCCGCGATGCGCGATTCATGGAAGTCGGCATCCCACAGCGCCGCGGCCAGCGCGACGCGGTCGGCGATGTCCATGCCGGCGCGCCAGCTGCGGGTCAGCTCGGTGATCTGCGGCACCGGCACCCCGAGGCAGGGGCGGGCGGTGGCATGATAGGCGGCCGCCGCCGCGGCGCGGGCCGGATCGCCCAGCGCGCGCAGCGCCTCCAGCGCCGCGGCGGGCGTGATCGCGCCCACGCGGTCAGGACTTGCGGTGCATGGCGATCACGCTCTTCTCGGTGCCCGAGAGATAGCGGACCCCATGCATGATGTCGTTCTCGATCCAGTATTCGCGGCGGATGCCGTCGGCGACGAAGGTCAGCCTGTTGTCGTCGGTGATCTTGCCGACCCTGCGGAAGGCGCTGCCGTCATGGCGCCCCCCCGGCCCGTGGGTGTCGATCAGCTGCACGGTGCCGTCCTCCTCGATCGCGAGGACATAGAGATCGTGGCACCAGTAGCCGTCCCAGCCGGCATTGCCCCACACGCCGCTGAACCGCCGCCAGGCCTCGGGCAGGCTTTCCTTCGGCTTGCGGACGGTGTGGTCGGAAAACACCACCACCGTGCGGCATTCCGGTTCGGTCTTCGCCGCCGGCGCCTCGGCCACCGGCTCGCGCCGGCTGCAGGCGGCGACCAGCGCGACCGCGGCCAGACACAGGAACGCTGTCCCTCTCATCTCGTTCTCCCCCACGGCGCCGATGCGGCGCCGCTCCCCTCTCTTCGGTCCCGGCGGCGACGCGGCGGGACCCCGGCCTTGGCCGCGCCGGGCGGCGCGGCAATCCGTCCGGGCCGGCGCTTCCGCCCGGCCCTGGCGCGAGGCTATATCATGCCCGGGCGGCTTGATGAACCGGTGCGGCTGCGGCATGACGCCTGCGGGGCTGCCGCGGCGGGCGGCCCGACCGCGCCGGGGAGGATGCAATGGCGATGCACGCCGGGCCGGGGGGCGGGGCGGTCCGCTCGGTGGTGTTCGATCTCGACGGAACCCTTGCCGACACCGCGGCCGATCTGATCGCGGCGGCGAATGCCTGCCTTGCCGAGGTCGGCGCCGCGCCGCTCGACCCGCGCGCGGACCGCGCCACCGCCTTCCGGGGCGGGCGGGCGATGCTGCGGCTGGGGCTGTCGCGATCGCCGGGGCTGGCCTGGGACGAGGCGCTGGTCGATCTGCTCTATGCCCGGCTCCTCGACCATTACGGCGCGGCGATCTGCGTCCATACCCGGCTGTTTCCCGGGGTGGAGGCGGCGCTCGACCGCCTGTCGGCCGAGGGGGTGGCGCTGGGCATCTGCACCAACAAGCCCGAGGCGCTGGCGCGCCGGCTGGTCGATGCGCTGGGCATCGCGCCGCGTTTCGGCGTGCTGGTCGGCGCCGACAGCCTTGCCCGGCGCAAGCCCGACCCGCTGCCGCTGCGCAGCGCGATCGCCGCGCTGGGCAGCAGCCCCGGGCGCTGCCTGATGCTGGGCGACACGCGCACCGACCACGACACGGCCCGCGCCGCCGGTGCCCGGGTGGCGCTGGTCACCTTCGGGGCCGAGGGCGACGGCGTCGCCGCCCACGGGCCCGATGCGCTTGTGGGCCATTTCGACGAACTGCCGGGGCTGGTGCGCCGCCTGCTGGGCGGTGCCGAATCGGCTTGACCATCCCGCGCCGCCCGCCCTATACCGCCGCTGCCGGGACGTTAGCTCAGTTGGTAGAGCACAGTGTTCACAT
>RFGB01000225.1 GCA_003697125.1 Alphaproteobacteria bacterium | reverse complement strand
GTGCGGCGGGGCCGGGCCTGCGGGGGCATCGAGCCCCCTCGGCCCGCCGCCGGCGGCATGGCCGCCGGCGGGGCCGTGGCGGCGCGGGCGCGGTCAGGCCGCCCGCGGGGCGCAGGCCCGGACATCCTCGCCGACATGGGGCGCATACTGTTCGAAGTTGCGGGTGAACATGGCCGCGAGGCGCGCCGCCTGGGCGTCATAGGCGGCGGGGTCCGCCCAGGTGCTGCGGGGGTCGAGCAGGGCGGAGTCGACACCGGGCACCGCGGTGGGGACCTCGAAGCCGAAGGCCCTGTCGCGCCGGAAGCTCGCGCGTTCGAGCGATCCGTCGAGGGCTGCGGCGAGCAGGGCGCGGGTTGCCTGGATCGGCATCCGGCGGCCGGTGCCATAGGCGCCGCCGGTCCAGCCGGTGTTGACCAGCCAGCAGGAGACCCCGTGCCGCGCGATCCGGTCGCGCAGCAGGGCGCCGTAGACTTCGGGCCGGCGGGGCATGAAGGGGGCGCCGAAGCAGGTGGAGAAGGTGGGCTCGGGCTCGGTGACGCCCTTCTCGGTGCCTGCCACCTTGGAGGTGAAGCCGGACAGGAAGTGATACATTGCCTGCGCCGGGGTCAGCCGGGCGATCGGCGGCAGCACGCCGAAGGCGTCGCAGGTCAGCATGACGATGTGGCGCGGATGGCCGGCAAGCCCGGTGGGCGAGGCGTTGCCGATCGCCTCGAGCGGGTAGGCGCAGCGCATGTTCTGGGTCAGGCTGTCATCCTCGAAGTCCAGCTCGCGCGTCACCGGATCGTAGACCATGTTCTCGATCACCGTGGCGAAGCGCGAGGTGGTGGCGTGGATCTCGGGCTCGGCCTCCGCGCTCAGGCCGAGGGTCTTGGCGTAGCAGCCGCCCTCGAAATTGAAGATGCCCCGGTCGGACCAGCCATGTTCGTCATCGCCGATCAGCACCCGGGCGGGATCGGCCGACAGGGTGGTCTTGCCGGTGCCCGACAGCCCGAAGAAGACCGCGACGTCGTCGGGATTGCCGCGGGCGTGATTGGCCGAGCAGTGCATGGGCATCACGCCCTTCTCGGGCAGCAGGTAGTTGAGCACCGAGAACACCGATTTCTTGTTCTCGCCGGCATAGGAGGTGTCGGCGACGAGGATCAGGCGCTTCTCGAACGAGATGGCGATCACCGTCTCGGTGCGGCAGCCATGGCGGGCCGGATCGGCCTTGAAGGACGGGCAGTTGATGATGGTGAAGTCCGGGACGAAGCCGGCAAGCTCCTCCCGGTCGGGCCGGCGCAGCAGATGGCGGATGAACAGCCCGTGCCAGGCCAGCTCGGTGATCACGCGGACATTCAGCCGGTAGGCGGGATCGGCCCCGGCATGGAGATCCTGGACGAAGAGCTCGCCCCCCTCGAGATGGGCGAGCATGTCGCGGTGCAGCCGGTCGAAGGCCTCGGGCGCCATCGGCCGGTTGTTCTCCCACCAGACATGGGGTTCGACGGAGGGTTCGCGAACGATGAACTTGTCCTGCGGCGAACGGCCGGTGTGCCGGCCGGTGCGGCACAGGAACACGCCGCCGCGCCCGATGTCGCCCTCGCCCCGGCGGACCGCCTCCTGCATCAGCGCCGCCTCGCCGAGGTTGTACCACACGCGCGACAGACCGGTAATTCCCTGCGCGTCGAGCCGCAGGGCCGGGTTCACGATCCCAATCTCCATTCCAGTACCGCTCCTCAAGACAGCGACCGGGCGGGACGGACACCCAAGGCCCCCCGGCGCCTTCCGATCCGGGCATCGCCCGGCAGGGTTGCAACCAGACTTGCCACGGCGGCGATTCCCGCGCACCGCCATGCGCAATTTTATTACTACACGAAGCCGTGCGATGTTGCCAGAGTGCTGCAGCCGGTCGTCGTGTCGCAGCCGATCGGCCGCGGGGCCGGTGTGGCATTTGCACGGAACCGGAACTGGCGTTACTGTTCGCCGCAAACAAGAAGGCCCGCCCTGGCGCCAGGCGGCCGGTCGCGGCGGCGGCCCGGGGCGGGGCGGCGGATCGCCGCGCGGGCAGGGGCAGTCGGGGAACGGGCATGACGACCATTGCACTGGTGGATGACGACCGGAACATCCTGACCTCGGTGCAGATCCTTCTGGAATCCGAGGGATTCGAGGTTCGCACCTACACCGATGGCGCGACGGCGCTGGCCGCGCTGGGCCAGACGCCGCCCGACATGGCGGTGCTGGACATCAAGATGCCCCGCATGGACGGGATGGAGCTTCTGCGCCGCCTGCGCCAGAAGACCGACATGCCGGTGATCTTCCTCACCTCGAAGGATGACGAGGTGGACGAGATGCTGGGCCTGCGGATGGGGGCGGATGACTATATCCGCAAGCCCTTCTCGCAGCGTCTTCTGGTGGAGCGGATCCGCGCGGTGCTGCGCCGGCGCGAGGCGGCCGACCCCGCGCGCGAGCGTGGCGAGGCCGAGAAGGTGCTGGAGCGTGGCCATCTGGTGATGGACCCGCTGCGCCATTCGGTGACCTGGAAGGGCAAGCCGGTGCAGCTGACGCTGACCGAGTTCCTGATCCTTCAGGCGCTGGCCCAGAGGCCCGGCTTCGTCAAGAGCCGCGACCAGCTGATGGATGCGGCCTATGACAATCAGGTCTATGTCGACGACCGCACCATCGACAGCCACATCAAGCGGGTGCGCAAGAAGTTCCGCGAGGTCGATCCGGAGTTCGCGGTGATCGAGACGCTTTACGGCGTGGGATACCGCTACAAGGAAAGCTGATGCCGGATGGACGGCGGCCGAACTGATCTGGCCGGGGAAGGCACGCGGGCGGGCCGGACGCCCGCGCGCGGGATCGTCCTCGACGACTGGGATGACGCGCCCGCCAGAACCCCGCCGCCGCGGGGGTCGCTGTTCGGTGCACGCTCGCCGCTGGCAAGGCGCATCATCGCCATCAACATCATCGCGCTTGGCGCGCTGATCGTCGGGATCCTGTATCTGACCCAGTTCGAGGAGGCCCTGGTCGCCGAGCGCGAGCGCGGGCTGGTGGCCGAGGCGCGGGTGATCGCCCAGGCGGTGGCGATGGACGCGCCCGACGATTTCGGCAGCCCCGCGGCCCATGAACGCAGCGCGGCGGTGGCGCGGGACTATGTCGCCCGTCTGGGGGTGTCGGGCACCAGCCGGATCCGGGTCTATGATCGCGAGGGGCGGCTTCTGGCCGATTCCGAGGATCTGCCCAATGCGGCCACGGTGAACCTGGCGCTGCCGGGGGGCGGGGCGCGCGGGCCGCTGGATGCGCTGCGCCGCTGGCTGCGCGAGATCGGCGGGCGGCCGGGCACGGTCTACAACGCCACCCTCGCCCCCGGCAGGGCCAGCGAGGCCGATGTCTACCGCGCGCTGGAAGGGCGGCTTGCGGCCAGCCGCCGGCTCGACGCCGATGGCCGGATGATCGTCTCGGTGGCGCTGCCGCTGGCGCGAAACCGCGCGGTGATGGGCGCGGTGATGCTCTCCTCGCGCGCGGGCGAGCTCGACCTGCTGGTGTCGAACCAGCGCGCCCAGCTCCTGCAGGTCTTCGCCATCGCGCTGATGATCTCGGTGGTGCTGTCGCTGGTGCTGGCCAGCACCATCGCCACCCCGCTGCGGCGTCTGGCCGAGGCGGCCGAGCATGGCGAGGCGCGCTCCTCGCAGCTGATGAATCCCGAACGCATCCGCATCCCCGACCTCACCGCGCGTTCGGACGAGATCGGCTATCTCTCGGGCGCCATGCGGCGGATGGTCGAGGCGCTCTATGACCGCATCGAGGCGTCCGAGGTGTTCGCGGCCGATGTGGCGCACGAGATCAAGAACCCGCTCACCTCGCTGCGCTCGGCGGTCGAGACGCTGCGGCTCGCCCCCTCGGAGGAGGCGCGCGAACGTCTTCTGGCGGTGATCGAGAAGGACGTCGCCCGGCTCGACCGGCTGGTGACGGATATCTCCAATGCCTCGCGGCTCGATGGCGAGATGGTGCGCGAGGAGATGCAGACCTTCCCGATCACCGAGCTTCTGGCCAATCTGGTGGAGTTCAACGCCCCCAAGGCGGCCGAGCGGGGCGCGCGGCTGGTGGGTGTGCTGCCTGAGGAGCCGGTTCTGATCAGCGGCATCGAGGGGCGGCTTGCGCAGGTCTTCGTCAACCTGATCGCCAATGCGATCTCGTTCGTGGGCGAGGGCGGCGAGATCCGCGTCGCGCTGGCGCGGATGCCCGATGGCGGGGTGCGGGTGACGGTGGAGGATACCGGCCCGGGGATCCCCGACGAGAATCTGGAGGACATCTTCCAGCGCTTCTATTCCGAACGCCCGCAGAAGGAGTTCGGCCATCATTCGGGCCTCGGGCTCGCGATCTCGCGACAGATCGTCGAGGCCCATGGCGGCCGGATCTGGGCCGAGAACATCCGCGATCCCGGCGCCAGCGCCGATGCGCCCCGGCGGGGGGCGCGCTTCGTCGTCGAGCTGCCGCAATGACCGAACGGCTGCATGCGAGCTGCGTCGCGCTGGGCGATGCGGGGGTGCTGCTGACCGGCGCGGCCGGGGCGGGCAAGTCGACCGCCGCGCTGCGGCTGATCGCGCTGGGCGCCGAGCTGGTGGCCGACGATCAGGTCGAGCTGAGCCGGGCGGGCGAGCGGGTGCTGGCCCGCCCGCCGGCCGCGATCGCCGGGCGGATCGAGGCGCGCGGCATCGGCATCCTGCGCATGGCGCATCGCGCCGAGGTGGCGCTGGCGGTGGTGGTCGATCTGGACACCATCGAGCTGCGCCGCCTTCCGCCCGCGCGGGAATGCCGGCTGGCCGGGGTCCCGCTGCCGCTGATCCATGGCCGCGGACTGCCCGATCTCGCCGCGGCGCTCGTGGCCTGGCTGGGCCGCGGGGCGGAGCGGGAGCCGGGATGAGCGCGGGCCGCCAGGCGCAGCGGGTGGTGCTGGTCACCGGGCCGTCGGGGGCGGGGCGCACCACGGCGATCCGGGCGCTGGAGGATCTGCGCTTCGAGGCGATCGACAACCTGCCGCTGTCGCTGCTGCCGCGGCTTCTGGGCGGCGAGGAGTCCGGCCGTCCGCTGGCGGTCGGCTTCGATGTGCGCACCCGGGGTTTCTCCGCCGCGGCCCTGATCGCCGCACTGGCCGAGCTGCGGGCGATGCCGGGGGTGGAGCCCGCGCTCCTCTATCTCGACTGCGCCGAGGCGGTGCTGATCCGGCGCTTCTCCGAGACGCGCCGGCGCCACCCGCTGTCGGCGGCCGAGGGTCTGGAAGCCAGCCTTGCCGCCGAGATCGACCTCCTGCGCCCGGTGCGCGAGGCCGCCGACATCCTGATCGACACCACCGAGCTTTCCCCCCACGAGCTGAAGCGGGCCCTGATGCACTGGTTCGGCGGGCAGGGGGCGCAGGGGATGACCGTGGCGGTGCAGAGCTTCTCGTTCCGCCGCGGGGTGCCCGCGGCGCTGGACCTGATGTTCGACGTGCGCTTCCTGCGCAACCCCTACTGGGATCCGGCGCTGCGCGCGCGCGACGGGCGCGACCCCGAGGTCGCCGCCCATATCGAGGCCGATCCCCGCCATGGCCCGTTCATGGAGCGGCTGGGCGAGCTGATCCTGATGCTGCTGCCCGCTTACAAGGAGGAAGGAAAAGCTTATCTATCCATCGGTATAGGTTGCACGGGCGGCAGGCACCGTTCGGTGCTGGTCGCCGAATCGCTGGCAAGGCGGCTTGATCTGGGCGGCTGGCCGGTGTCTGTTCGGCATCGGGAGCTGGAACGGGCGGGCGGCTGAGCCGTCTGCAGGGGGCGGAACGGCCGATGATCGGTCTGGTGATCGTGGCGCATGGTGGTCTGGCCTGGGAAATGCTGGCCGCGCTGGAACATGTCGTCGGACGGCAGGCCGGGGCGCGCGCCATCGCGATCGGGCCCGATGACGACCTGCGCCTGAAGCAGGACGAGATCCGCGCCGCGGTGGCCGAGGTCGACACCGGCGAGGGCGTCGCCATCGTCACCGACATGTTCGGCGGCACGCCGTCCAACCTTGCCATGGCGGCGGCGCGCAACGGGCTGGTCGAGGTGATCTATGGCGCGAACATGCCGCTGCTGGTCAAGCTGGCCAAGCTGCGCAACCTGCCGCTGGAAGAGGCGGTGGCCCGGTCCGTCGAGGCGGGGCGCAAATATGTGAACTCGGTCGGCGGCGTGCTGGGCCGCACCGGTGCCGCCGCCTCATGACCCTGCGCATCGTGCTGCCCATCACCAACGAGAAGGGGCTGCATGCCCGCGCCTCGGCGAAATTCGTCGAGACCGTGGAGCGCCATGACGCCCGCGCCTGGGTGCGGCGGGGCGACCAGCGGGTGGCCGGCGATTCGATCATGGGGCTCTTGACCCTGGCCGCGGCGCGGGGGACCGAGATCGAGGTCGAGATCGAGGGGCCCGAGGCCGACGCGCTGGCCGAGGCGCTGCGCGCCCTGGTCGCGGGCCGGTTCGGCGAACCCAGGTGAAGGGGCGGCGGCCCGTGCCGCCCGGGGCAGGAGAGGGCGCATGATCCGCCACGACTTCCATTCCGACACCCAGACCCGGCCCGGCCGCGCCATGCTGGCTAGCGTGCTCGATGCACCGCTGGGCGACGAGCAGCTGGGCGAGGATCCGACCACCCGCAGGCTCGAGGAACGGGTCGCCGAGCTCTTGGGCAAGGAAGCCGCGGTGTTCCTGCCCTCGGGCACGATGTGCAACGAGATCGCCATTGCGGTGCATTGCCGGCCCGGCGATGCGGTGATCTGCGCGCGGCGGTCGCATGTCGTCACCGCCGAGGGCGGCGGTCCCGCGGCGCTGGCCGGGGTAATGGTGCATCCCCTTGACGATCCGCGCGGCATCCTCGACCCCGGGAGCATCCGCGCCGCGATCGCGCCTCAGGGTCGCTATGCGCCGCGAAGCCGGCTGCTGTGCGTGGAGCAGACGGTGAACAGGGAAGGCGGTGTCGTCTGGCCGGTGGCCGCGCTGGACGCCGCGGCCGGGGCCGCCCGCGGGGCGGGTCTGGCCACCCACATGGACGGCGCGCGGCTGATGAACGCGGTGGTGCGCTCAGGCGTGCCCGCCGCGCGCATGGCCGCGGGATATGACAGCGTCTGGCTGGACTTCACCAAGGGTCTGGGGGCGCCGATCGGCGCGGTCCTGGCGGGAAGCCGCGACTTCGTCGCCGAGGCCTGGCGGCTCAAGCAGCGCTGGGGCGGGGCGATGCGCCAGTCGGGCGTGGCGGCGGCGATGTGCCTCTACGCGCTCGACAACAATGTCGAGCGGCTGGCCGAGGACCATGCCCTGGCCGGGCGGATCGCGGCGGCGATCGCGGATCTTCCCGGGGTCGCGCGCATCCTGCCGGTGGAGACCAACATCGTGATTTTCGAGACCGCCGAAGGCTGGCCGGATGCGCCGGCCCTGCTGGCGGCGCTGGCCCGCGACGGCATCCGGATCAGCGCCTTCGGCCCGCGGCTGCTGCGGGCGGTGACCCATCTCGATGTCGGGCCGCGGGCGGCCGAGGCGCTGGTCGCGGCGCTGGCGCGGCATCTGGGGCCGCGCGCGCGGGCCTGATCAGGGCAGCGAGGCGATGATGGCGCGGGCGGCGGCGGCCGGATCGGGGGCGGCCCAGATCGGGCGGCCGATCACCACATGGTCGGCGCCGGCGCGGATCGCCTCGGCCGGGGTGGCGATGCGCTTCTGATCGCCGGGCGCGGCGCCTTCGGGGCGAACGCCCGGGGTGACGATCAGCCGGCCCCGCGCCTCGGGCAGGGCGCGGATTGCCCCGGCCTCGCGCGGGCTGGCGATCACGCCGTCGGCGCCGGCCGCGAAGGCGCGCCGGGCACGCTCGACCGCGATCGCGTCGATCGGCCCCGGGACGATCAGCGCCTCGTCCAGATCGGCGCGGTCAAGGCTGGTCAGCACGGTGACCGCCAGGATCCGGGTGGGCGCATCGCCGCGCCCGGCAACCGCGGCGCGCACCACATGCGGGTCGCCATGAACGGTCAGGAAGTCGGGCGCGAAGCGCGCCAGACCGCGCACCGCGGCCTCGACGGTGGCCGGAATGTCGAACAGCTTCAGGTCCAGGAAGACGCGCTTGCCCTTCTCGGCGAGCTCGGTGGCGAGGGCGAGCCCGCCCCCGGTCAGCATGCCCAGGCCCACCTTGTAGAATGACACCGCGGGCCCGATCCGGTCGACGAGCGCCAGCGCCGGCAGCGCGGTGGGCAGGTCGAGCGCGACGATGAGCCGGTCGTCCGGCCGGGGCTGCTCGGGCATCGGGGTTCCTCGCGGCAATGGGGCCTGCGCAGCTAGCACGCCGCGGCCGGCGGGGGCAAGCGACGCCTTGCGGGGGCCCGGGGTCGAACCCATATCCGGCCCGGGCAGGGGGGCGCGCCGGAGGCGGGCGCCCCCGGATGATCCGGGCCGGCCGGGGCTGCCTTGCGGGGCCTTCCGCCGGCGCTGAGAGGAGTGAAGAGATGAACTTCGAGAAGTTCACCGAACGCGCGCGCGGCTTCGTTCAGGCCGCACAGACCATCGCGATGCGCGAGTCGCATCAGCGCATGCTTCCCGAGCATCTGCTGAAGGCGCTCCTGGACGACGGGCAGGGCATGGCCTCGGGGCTGATCCGCAAGGCGGGGGGCGACCCGGGCGCGGTGCTGGAAGCGGTGGACGCGGCGCTTACGCGCCAGCCGAAGGTGCAGGGCGGCAACGGGCAGCTCTATCTGGACAGCGCCACCGGGCAGGTCCTGGCCGAGGCGGAGAAGCTCGCCCAGAAGGCCGGCGACGCCTATGTGACGGTGGAACGGCTGCTGACAGCGCTGGCGATCGTGCCCTCGAAGGCGGCCGAGGCGCTGAAATCGGCCGGGGTGAGCGCGCAGCGGCTGAACGAGGCGATCAACGATCTGCGCAAGGGCCGCACCGCCGACAGCGCCACCGCCGAGGAGGGCTATGACGCGCTGAAGCGCTTCGCCCGCGACCTGACCGAGGCGGCGCGCGAGGGCAAGATCGATCCCGTCATCGGCCGCGACGAGGAGATCCGGCGCTGCATCCAGGTGCTGAGCCGGCGCACCAAGAACAACCCGGTGCTGATCGGCGAGCCGGGCGTGGGCAAGACCGCGATCGTGGAAGGGCTGGCGATGCGCATCGTCAATGGCGATGTGCCCGAATCGCTGCGCGACAAGCGCCTGATGGCGCTCGACATGGGCGCGCTGATCGCGGGGGCGAAATATCGCGGCGAGTTCGAGGAGCGGCTGAAGGCGGTGCTGAGCGAGATCCAGGCCGCGGCCGGCGAGGTGATCCTGTTCATCGACGAGATGCACACGCTGGTCGGCGCGGGCAAGGCGGAAGGGGCGATGGATGCCTCGAACCTGCTCAAGCCCGCCCTTGCCCGCGGCGAGCTTCACTGCATCGGCGCGACCACGCTGGATGAATACCGCAAGCATGTGGAGAAGGACGCGGCGCTGGCGCGGCGCTTCCAGCCGGTCTTCGTGGGCGAGCCGACGGTGGAGGACACGATCAGCATCCTGCGCGGGATCAAGGAGAAATACGAGGTCCATCACGGCGTGCGCATCACCGACAGCGCGCTGGTCGCCGCCGCCACGCTGTCGAACCGCTACATCACCGACCGCTTCCTGCCCGACAAGGCGATCGACCTGATGGACGAGGCGGCGAGCCGCCTGCGCATGGAGGTCGATTCGAAGCCCGAGGAGCTCGATGCGCTGGATCGCGAGATCCTGCAGAAGCAGATCGAGGCGGAGGCGCTGAAGAAGGAGAAGGACCAGGCGTCGAAGGAACGGCTGGCCCGGCTGGAGAAGGAGCTGGCCGAGCTGGCCCAGAAATCGGCCGAGCTGACCGCCCGCTGGCAGGCGGAGCGCGAGAAGCTTGGCCGCGCCCGGCAGCTGAAGGAACAGCTGGACCAGGCCCGCATCGAGCTGGAGAATGTCAAGCGCAAGGGTGACCTCGCCCGGGCGGGCGAGCTGGCCTATGGCATCATCCCGTCGCTGGAACGCCAGCTGGCCGAGGCCGAGGCCGACAATGCCGAGGTGATGGTCGAGGAGGCGGTGACGCCCGAGCATGTCGCGGCGGTGGTCGAGCGCTGGACCGGCATCCCGATGGACAAGATGCTGGAAGGCGAGCGCGAGAAGCTGCTGCGCATGGAAGAGGAGCTGGGCAAGCGCGTCGTCGGGCAGGAGGAGGCGGTGCGCGCCGTCTCGAACGCGGTGCGCCGGGCCCGGGCGGGGCTGAACGACCCCAACCGCCCGCTGGGCAGCTTCCTGTTCCTCGGCCCCACCGGCGTGGGCAAGACCGAGCTGACCAAGGCGCTGGCCGCCTTCCTGTTCGACGACGATCAGGCGATGGTGCGCATCGACATGTCGGAATACATGGAGAAGCACTCCGTCGCCCGGCTGATCGGCGCCCCGCCGGGCTATGTCGGCTATGACGAGGGTGGCGTGCTGACCGAGGCGGTGCGGCGCCGGCCCTATCAGGTGGTGCTGTTCGACGAGGTCGAGAAGGCGCATCCCGACGTGTTCAACGTGCTGCTGCAGGTGCTCGACGAGGGGCGGCTGACCGACAGCCACGGCCGCACGGTCGATTTCAAGAACACCCTGATCGTGCTGACCTCGAACCTCGGCAGCCAGGCGCTGATGGAGGAGGGCAACCGCACGGCGATGCGCGCGCGGGTGATGGAGGCGGTGCGGGCGCATTTCCGGCCCGAATTCCTCAACCGTCTCGACGAGATCGTCATCTTCGACCGCCTGACCCGGGCGCAGATGGACCGGATCGTCGCCATCCAGGTCGCCCAGCTCGAGAAGCGGCTGGCCGACCGCAAGATCACCCTTGCGCTGGACGAAGAGGCGCGCAAGTGGCTGGCCGATCGCGGCTATGACCCGGTCTATGGCGCCCGGCCGCTGAAGCGGGTGATCCAGACCCATCTGCAGAACCCGCTGGCCGAGCTGCTCCTGGCCGGCGAGATCCGCGAGGGGTCGACGGTGCCGGTCACCGTCCGGGCGGGCAGCCTGGTGGTGGGCGACCGGGTCACTGAGAAGCGGCCCGAGACCGCGGCGGTGAACTGAGGCCGGGGCGAACCGGAATCGCGGCGAACCGGCCGAGGGGGGAGGGGTGCGCACCCCTCCCCCTTTGTCGTCCTAGCGCGCCGTGGCCTCGGCGACGATCTCGGCCAGCAGCGCCTCGACCTCCTTCATCGGCCCCTCGGGCATCGACCGGTAGCCGACCACCGAGACCCCGGGCTCGGCCGCGGATTCATAGACGAAGATTCCATAGGGGCAGTAGGCGATGTTGGTGAGGTCGGCCTCCATCACCCGGCGCGACAGGATGGCCGAGCAGAACAGGAAGACGTCGGCCCGGGTGAACAGGGGTCGGTCGGATCCGACATCGGCGCCGGTGCGGGCCAGCATGTCACCGACATGGCTGACCGAATCGATCACCAGACCCCGATCGAGGATCGCGCTCTCCACCGCGAACAGCACCTCGTCGATCGGCGCTGCGACCCGGGTCAGCACCGGCTCGGCGCGTGCGGGCAGCGCCGCGCCGCCGATGCAGGCCGCCAGAAGGGCGGCGGAAATGGCCGGGATGCGCATCGTCTCTCCCTCCCTCATGCGCCGGCCAAAGGCGAACGCCGGCAGCGCAACAGTAGCAGAGGATGCCGCCGCCCGGGAACCGGCGGCCGGCGGCGATTGGTAAAGAAACCCATTGACGGGCGCAGGCGAATCTCCTAGATAGCGGTTCCACGGCGCGGCGACGCGCCATCTTCCCGACGGCGACCCGCTGCCAACGGCAAGACAGCCGGGCGGTCAGGTCGTCCCGCTCTTTGACATTTTGTTTTTTGGAAGGGATATGCGGGCGGTTTGCGCTGCGTTTGTCGGCGAGTTGGCCGTTTCGCATGTCTGGAGCGCGGAGGGTATCTGGTTTTTCC
>RFGB01000224.1 GCA_003697125.1 Alphaproteobacteria bacterium | reverse complement strand
GGCGTGCCCAGCGGATGGCGGACCGGCCAGCGGCCATGGTCGAGCCATGGCCGCCGGTCGGGCGCACCCTCGGGGACCAGGCCGAACAGATCCGCCACCGCCCGTTCGAGGCGCTGCGCGGGGGGGTGATGGGCGCCGACCGAGGGGAAGGCCCCCTGCACCGCCGCCAGGCGCGCCACCGCCAGCCTGCGCGCGGCGGGGTCGTGCAGCGCCATCGCCACACCCGGCGCGCCGTCCGGCTCCTCGCCCCACAGCGCCATCAGCGTCAGCCGCCCCGCCGCCAGGGCCCGCGCCAGCGCCGACCATTGCGCCGCGTCCACGCGCCGCGCCGGGAAGGGGCCGGTGCGCGCCGCGCGCGCGCTCACCCAGTGCAGCTGCGCCACCGCCGGATCCTGGGTCATGGCCCCCCCTCAGCCCAGAAGCGCCGCGACGGCGCGGAACCACTCCACCATCGGGCCGGGCATGTGCAGTCCGATCGCATAGACCAGCGCCACATGCAGCCACAGCGGTGCCAGGCTGCCATGCATCGGCGCATCCCTGCCCGTGGGGGTGCCGAAGGCGAGCCCGGTCAGCCGCAGCACCAGCGCCCCGAAGGCGATCAGCAGCCCCGCCACCAGCCCCAGCGCAAGCACCGGTTCGCGCGCGAAGCCGGTGGTGACGACCAGGAACTCGCTGAGGAATACGCCGGAGGGCGGCATCCCCGCGATCGACAGGACCGCCAGCACCAGCCCCCAGCCCAGCGCGGGGTGGCTCTGCGTCAGGCCGCGGATATCGGCGATGCGCTGGGTGCCCTTGATCTGCGCGATGCTGCCCACGGCATAGAAGATCCCCGACTTGGTCAGGCTGTGCATCACCATGTGCAGCAGCCCCGCGAAGTTCGCCAGGGGTCCGCCCAGGCCGAAGGCGAAGACGATGATGCCCATATGCTCGATCGAGGAATAGGCGAACAGCCGCTTGATGTCGCGCCGCCGGTAGAGCATCGCCGCGGCGAAGACGAGCGAGACCAGCCCGAGGGTGATCATCAGCGGCCCGGGCGCGACCGCCGCCGCGTTGGCCGCCATCAGCATCTTGAAGCGCAGCAGCGCATAGAGCGCCACGTTCAGCAGGAGCCCCGACAGCACCGCCGAGATCGGCGTCGGCCCCTCGGCATGCGCATCGGGCAGCCAGGCGTGGAACGGCGCCAGCCCCACCTTGGTGCCATAGCCCACCAGCAGGAAGACGAAGGCCACGTTCATTATCGCCGGATCGAAGGCGGGGGCGGCCGCGATCAGGCCGGTCCAGACCATGGCCGGCATCCCCTCGCCCAGCACGGGCTGCGCGGCCACATAGATCAGGATGGTGCCGAACAGCGCCAGCGCGATGCCGACCGAGCCGAGGATGAAGTATTTCCACGCCGCCTCCAGCGCCTCGGCGGTGCGATAGAGCCCCACCATCAGCACCGTGGTCAGCGTCGCCAGCTCGACCGCCACCCACATCAGGCCGATGTTGTTCGACACCAGCGCAAGGTTCATGCCGAACATCATCACCTGATACATCGCGTGGTAGAAGCGCAGGCTGGCGGTGGTCACCCGGCCGATCGCCAGCTCATGCCCGATATAGCTGGCCGAGAAGACCGCCGCCGTCAGCCCGACGAAGGTATTGAGCACGATGAAGACGATGTTGAGATCATCGACATGCAGGAAGTCGCCCGCCGCCGGCCGGTCGGTCACGAACAGCGCCGCCGCGGCGAGGAATGTGAGCCCGCTTGCCGCGACATTGAGCCAGGCGCTCGCCCGGTAGCCGGGCACAAGCGCCAGAAGCGCCGCCGCGGCGGCGGGAACGAGCAGGACCAGCGCGACCGGATCGGGGCTCATGCGCGCTTCTCCCCGCGGAACTGCTCGATCGCCCCGGTATCGACGGTGTCGAAGCGTTCGCGGATGCGGAACAGGAAGACGCCGATGACGATCATCGCGATCAGCACCGAGAAGGCGACCGAGATCTCGACCACGAAAGGCATGCCCTGCGCGCCCGCCGCGGCCAGGATCAGACCGTTTTCCAGCGACATGAAGCCGACGATCTGGCTTACCGCATTGCGCCGGGTCACCATCATCAGCATCCCCAGAAGGATCACCGACAGCGCGAAGGCCAGATCCTCGCGCGACAGCGGGTTCCCCGCCCCCCGCGTCAGCTGCAGCATCAGCAGGATCGACAGCGCCACCAGCGCCATCCCCGCCAGCATCGTCGGCACAACCCCGACCACCGTCTCAACCTCGCGGTGAATGCCCAGCACCCGCACCATGCGGTGCAGCGCCCAGGGCACGATCATCGCCTTGAAGACGAGCGCGATCGCCGCCGAGGCATAGAGGTGATGCGCGCCGCGCATATGCGCCTGCCAGGCCACCGCCAGCGCCAGAAGCAGCGCCTGCAGCGCGAAGACGTTCAGCAGCGCGTGGATCCGGCCCTGATAGATCAGCATGAAGCTGACCAGCACCAGAGAGCCGGCGAGAAGATGCGCGATGTCGAAGGCGGCGTCCGGCATGTCACAGGCTCCGCGACACGAACAGAAGCAGCGTGCCCAGAAGCCCCAGCATCAGCGCCGCCCCCAGGAAGTCGGGCACCCGGAACACGCGCATCTTGGCGATCGAGGTCTCGAACAGACCCAGCAGGACGCCGCCCGCGGCAAGCTTGGCCAGGAACAGGACCAGCCCCGTCATCAGCGCCCCCGCCCCCGCACCGGCCGGGGCTATCCCCCAGGGCAGGAACACGCAGCCCACCAGCGCGATGTAGAGCATCAGCTTCATCGCCGCGGCCAGCTCGATCATCGCCAGATGCCGGCCGGAATATTCCAGCACCATCGCCTCGTGCACCATGGTCAGCTCCAGATGCGTGGCCGGGTTGTCCACCGGGATGCGGGCATTCTCGGCCAGCGCCACGATCAGCAGCGCCACCAGCGCCATGCCCAGCGACACCCTGATCCCCACCCCGCCCGAGGCCATGAAGGCGACCACATCCGACAGCTGCGTCGTGCCCGCCACCAGCGCCACCGAGAACACCGTCAGCAGCATGGCCGGTTCGGCCAGCGCGCCGATCATCATCTCGCGCGAGGCGCCGATGCCGCCGAAGGCGGTGCCGGCATCCATCCCCGCCAGCGCGAGGAAGAACCGCGCGCTGGCCAGAAGCGCCACGATCGCGATCAGATCCGCCGTCCAGCTGAAATGCAGCCCCGTCGCGAAGCTGGGCACCAGCGCCGCGGCGACCCAGGTGGCCGCGAAGATCAGATAGGGGCTGACGCGGAACAGCCACGAGGCATTGTCGGCCAGCACCACCTCCTTGCGCATCAGCCGCGCGAGGTCGCGATAGGGCTGGATGACCGGCGCGCCCCGGCGGCGGTTCAGCCGCGCCTTCACCTTGCGCACCAGGCCCACGAGCCCCGGCGCCAGCGCAAGGAACAGCACCATCTGCGCAGCCTGCAGGGCCAGATCGCGGATCAGTTCCATAGCGCAAGCCCCACCAGCAGCAGGACCAGGGTGGCGAACACCAGCGCCAGATAGCGGCGGATGGTCAGGAACTGCAGGGCGTTCAGCCGCGCCGTCACCCGGTCGAGCCCCGCGGCCAGCGGCAGGTAGAGCCGCGTCCAGGCCAGATCCTCGACATGGACCGCAAGCCGCGCCGGCGCCACCGCGCCGGGCGGCGGCATCTCGACCCGCTCGCGCGCGGCCATCAAGGGCGCCAGCACCCGGCGCAGCGGCTGGGCGAAGCTGCCCGCGCCATACTGGGTCAGGGGGCTGGCCTCGGGAAAGCCGCAATCCCATGCCGGGGCGCGGCGCAGCCGGCGCGACGCCAGCCGGTGCACCAGCCAGGCCGCCGCGCCCCCCGACAGCGCGACGAAGACCACCACCAGAAGCCCGCTGTAGCTCATCCGGCCCTGGGGAACCGGGACCAGCGTCGCCCAGGCATTGCCCGACTGCGGCGCCAGCCCGGCCCCCGCAAGCAGCCGCACCGCGGGCGCGATCAGGTCGATCACGATCCCCGGCAGCACGCCGAGCAGGACGCACAGGCCGGCAAGCGCGGCCATGCCCGCCCGCGACCAGCCGTCGGTCTCCCGCGCGGTGGCGGCGGCATCGCTGCGCGGCCGGCCCAGGAACGCCACCCCGTAGAACCGCACGAAACAGGCCGCGGCCAGCGCGGCGGCCAGCGCCAGCATGCCCCCCGCGGCCGGAACGAGGAACTGCAGCCAGGGCTGGGGCAGCGCCGGGCTCTGCAGCACGGCCTGGAACAGCAGCCATTCCGAGACGAAGCCGTTGAGCGGCGGCAGCGCCGCGATGGCCGTCGCCCCGATCAGCGCGACAAGCGCGGTGACCGGCATGCGATGGATCAGCCCGCCCAGCGCGTCGAGATCGCCGCGCCCGGTCGCGCCCAGCACCGCGCCCGCCGCCATGAACAGCAGGCTCTTGAACAGCATGTGATTGAGCGCGTGCAGGAAGGCGGCGGTCAGCGCCAGCGCCGCCAGCGCCGGCATGCCCGAGGCGCGGAATGCCAGCGCCAGCCCCAGCGCCGCCAGGATCACGCCGACATTCTCGATCGTCGACCAGGCCAGCACCCGCTTCATCCCGCCATCGGCCAGCGCCAGCGCGATGCCCGTCACCGCCGTCCCTGCCCCGGCCATGATCAGCACCGGCGCCATCCACCACGGCACCGGCCCCAGCAGATCGAACGCGATCCGCGCCAGGCCGTAGACCGCCACCTTGGTCATCACCCCGCTCATCAGCGCGGAGACATGGCTCGGCGCGGCCGGATGCGCCGCGGGCAGCCAGACATGCAGGGGCACAATGCCCGCCTTCGATCCGGCCCCCGCCAGCGCCAGCGCCAGCACCAGCGCCGTCAGGGCGGGACCGCGCTCGGCCGCGCGGATCGCGGCGAAGCCATAGCCGCCCTCCGGCCCCGCCATCAGCCCGAAGGCCAGGAGCAGCACCATGGTCCCAAATCCGGCCATGACCAGATAGAGGAGGCCGGCGCGCCGCGCGTCCTCGGCGCGGTGATGGGCTAGCACCAGCGCCCAGGACAGGAGCGACATCAGCTCCCAGCCCAACAGGAAGGTGAAGGCATCATCGGCCAGGATCACCAGCGCCATCGCCGCAAGGAATCCCGGCAGGAAGGGGGCGATCCGCCCGGGTTCGGTCTCGTGGCGCAGATAGCCCACGCCGTAGAGGCCCGCGGCCGCGCCGCCGACGCCCATGAGCATCAGGAGCAGCGCCGAGAGCGCATCGAGCCTGAGCCCCGCCCCCAGCCAGGGCAGCCCCAGCGGCAGCACCACCGCCCCCGGCGGCGCATCCGCGGCCAGCGCCCACAGCCCCGCCGCGGCCAGCGCCAGCGCACAGGGCACCGCCGCGCCGTGAACCGCCGCGCAGGCAGGGCGGTGCCGGGCCAGGGCGATCGCCGCCGCCGACAGGCCGATCAGCGCCGCGCCCGCGGCAAGCGCCAGGTCAATCGGCGTCATCGCGCCCCCCGTCCTGCGCAGGGCCCGCGCGCAGCCGCACGCCGCGGCCGCCGCCGCTGCTGACGGCGCCCTCGCCGATCAGCTCGATCCCCGCCTGCTCCAGCGCCGCGACCACGCGCATCATGCTGTCCACCACCCCGCGCACCACCCCCTCGCTCGCCTCCATGCGCTGGATCGTCGCCACCGAGACCCCGGCCAGCGCGGCCAGCTGTTTCTGATCGATGTTCAGAAGCGCGCGCGCAGCCTTCATCTGCGGTCCGGTGATCATCCCCGCGAATCTCCGTCGAAGCGGCAGCATTGCCATACAGCACAGGCATCGTGATGTTTCAAGCATCATCATTCGTGATGAAGCATCAGAGATGCGGCAACCGCCGCCCCGCGCCGCCGCGGGGCCCGGGCGGGCGCGGATGGCCGCGCGGCCGCACGGCCGGCCCGCGCCATCGGGGCGGGCCGGCGGCGCGCGGGCGG